>NZ_JAMYSB010000037.1:0-39660 GCF_040321695.1 Mesorhizobium sp. M0292 | reverse complement strand
CGCGGGAATCAGGTGACGTGAACAATCACCAGCCTGCCATGACCGCCCCCTCTCAGCGAATTTGCAGAACTCTCAGCACACTACCCCAAATGCGCGCTTCCGCAGGATTTATTCGAGCTCAGACCGCAAAGGAACCGCGCCCTGGCGAAGCCTCCCATTGCAGCCGCTCAATGCTCCTCGTGAAAAGCCTCGGCGCCAAAATGAGCAAGGCAGTACTCCACAAGGTCATGCGAGGCGCGCGCCGCTGGCAATTGCGGAGAGGCACTGAACTGGATCCCACCGGGTTCAACGGAAAGGCGGGCGTGCCGGTCCGAATGACGGCGAGCATGGCAACGCGGTCGCCCATCCGCGGGAAGATGCGGCTGGTGGGTCCGACCATATCCAGAGACCGGGTGAAAGCCTGTTTCCAGACGAAGCGGTCGGGAGAACTGCCGGTGCGAGTCATCACACCATCTGGGCGCGATGTTGATCCGGCGTGAGAAGGCGGGCGGAGATTGCTTTGAACGCGAGCGCGCGGACCTTCGAACACAGCCCTCTTTTTCTAAATATCCGGCCCGCCGTGTCGTACGCGAACGTGTCGTCGTTGCACGGTCAGACCGGATGATCCAACGCACTGACCGAGGCGACAGCGATTGTGGCTGCATTGCCGCATCGTTGATCAGCTTGCTTCATGCAAACAGACGAGGACAGCACGAAAGCCTGCTCCTAGCGTGGGACTGGCTGTTGTGTGTTCAGGGGCGATGAAACCGGCCATGGAAACCGCGGATAGGATCAGCTGTTTTACGCGATTGGTATCGCATCCAGGAGCGACAGGATGAGTCCGCATCTGGTTTGCGTTGGAGGCGAGGATCATAGACTAAGAATCCCGTTTCTTTTGGCGCTTCGCGAAAGGGGTTTTCAAGTCACTGCCGTTTCGAGTGATCTCGGAGCCGCCTTCTCACCCCATGGCATTGCCCATCGCCGATTTGGGTTCGACCGCTTTGGCAGCGGCGGTGCAGAATGGGGTGCTGTCAGCGCGATCCGTGAACTGATGTCCGAACTGCGTCCGGACATCATTCAAAGTTTCGACACCAAGCCCAATCTCCTAACTCCACTGGCGGTGCGCGGGCACGTTCCCGTCGTTCGCACCATCAACGGGCTTGGTTGGACATTCTCGTCGCGGGAGCCGCGGGCCCTGGCATTGCGTCCTTTCTTTTGCGGCCTTCAGGGGGTGGCGTCTCGTTGGACAGCCATGACCGTCTTCCAGAATAGTGATGATCAGGCCTTCTTCGAGCGCTACCGGCTGGTGACTCGCGGCAAAGGGCGACTGATCCGGAGTTCTGGCATCGACCCCGATGCATTCTCGATGGCAAGGTATCGTGGTCCTTCGGCTGCCACGATGCGCGAGGAACTTGGCCTTCAATCGGCCCAGGTCATAATATTTGTCGGCCGGCTCACGCGGCAGAAGGGGATTCCAACCCTCATCGAGGCGGTTCCTCGCGTTATCCGCGAGAGGCCCAACGCGCGTTTCGTACTTGTCGGCCCGCAAGACTCCGAAGGTCCGTTTGCCGTCAGCAGAGCCGATATCGAGCGCCATGTTCCCCACGTTGTCGCATTGGGGCCAAGGCGCGACATTCCAGCCCTCCTTGGGATGGCGGATCTGTTTGCGTTTCCGACGCAATATCGCGAGGGAATTCCGCGTGTCCTGCTGGAGGCGGGATTGTCCGGATTGCCGATCGTCGCCTCGAATATGCCGGGCTGCAACGATGTGGTTGAGGATGGCTGGAACGGCTATCTCGTGGCGCCGCGCGATGCGGATGGCTTGGCCTCCCGGATAGTCGATCTTCTTTCCGACCCCGCCCGTGGCAAGACGATGGGCAGCCGTTCCGTCGGATTCGTGCGGGAGCGGTTCTCGCTGTCGTGGGTGATCGACCAGTATTGCGACCTGTACAAGACAATCCTGGGTGGCAGATATCGCAGCAGGCTTGTTCAAGCTGCGCAGGCGAATCCGAGGGAAGAGGCGGTGCCAAGCCCCCATCGACTGGGTGAGGCGCGGCAATGATGCGTGATGCGCTTCTGGCCTTCGGCGTCGCGATGTCCTACGCGGCGCAACTCAGCATCCCAGGGCTGCCCTTCGGCTACAGCGAACTGTGCCTCACGCTCTGGATAATGCTGTCGATGACGCGAATCCTTGCTGGCGGCCAACTGGAGGTTACGCCGGCCCTGGCCAAGCTTGGGCTTTTCTGGCTGATCCTGGCGCTTGCCATGGGCGTGGGTTACATCATCGGTTTTCTGACAACCACGTTGTTCCTGGATCCGTTGTTGCACGACACGCTGGCCTATGTGCTGTTGGCGTGCGTCACCTGTCTGGCCGCTGCGGAGCCCAACGCGTCTTTCCGTTTGCGTCGTATCGCCTGGTGGATGGTTGCTATCGCGAATGCGGGCTTCATCATTCAGGTAGGGCTTGGCTTCGGCTGGCTCCATCAGGCTGGGGTCGAGCCCTGGTACTGGGACCGCTTCTGCGGATGGTCCGACAATCCGAACCAGCTTGCGCTCTACTGCGCCCTACTCGGTCCACTGGCCTTGCATCTTGCCACAACCACCAGCAATAAATGGGGAAGATGCCTTGCCCTATGCAGCCTCATATTCACCGTTTACGTCGGAAGGCTGACAAAAAGCGATACCTACCTTTATACCACGGTCCTGGCTTGTCTGATCCTTCTCGGGCTGCGGGTCCGGGCCTGGCTGACGAGCGACGGCAATAAGGCGAGCCTTTCAAGGCAGCTTGCCGTCCTGATGGCCGTTGGCTTCCTGCCGCTGGCCCTGTCTATAGTGCCCTATGCCCTCAGCGAGGCCTCCAGCGCCGAAGACTTCGCCAAGAGCCTGACCAAAGACAAGGGCGGGGAAGCGACTGCCCAAACCGCGGCGCTTCGCCTCTACCTCTGGAATGCAGCCTTGGAGAAGGGGGCACGATCGGGATCGCTTGGACTGGGTCCAGGCCCGCATCTAGATAGTCCGCCCGTGGTCAATCAACAGTTTTTGCCGCGGCCCTTCGAGGCGCACAGCACCATCCTGGATCTCTACACTCAGGGCGGCCTGATTTCGGTTCTAGCCCTGATGTGGATCTTCGGCTCGGCTGCGTTGTCCGCCTGGCGGGCGAAGCTGGACGCTCTGGTGGCGCTCGTGGCATCGATCGCCGTTTTCAGTGCTCCGCATTTGGTCATCCGCCATCCGATCGTGTGGTTCTGTCTGACCCTCTGCCTTGCCGCTGGGACGCCGGAAGCGATCCCCGCGATTGTTCGCCAGAGGAGATGCTAGAATGTGTGGGATCGCCGGAATTTTGTTGGCGCCCGATGCAGCCAACGCAAGTGCGCTCAGGGCCATCGGGCCGATGGCGACGGCGCTTCGTCATCGCGGACCTGACGGTGAGGCCTTCTGGGTGAGCCGTGAAGGGGGGGTAGCCTTCGGCCACCGGCGACTGGCCATCGTCGACCTGTCCGAAGCGGGTCGCCAGCCAATGCTCTCCGCGAGCGGTCGGTATGTCATCACCTTCAATGGCGAGATATACAATTTTCGCGATCTGCGCCGTGAACTGGAAGGGGCGGGCCATCATTTCCGCGGCGCCAGCGACACGGAGGTCATGCTGTGCGCGATCGAAAGCTGGGGCCTTGATGCAGCCCTCGCGCGCTTCGCTGGCATGTTTGCTTTCGGGCTGTGGGACCTGAAGAACCGAACGCTTCAGCTTGCCCGCGACCGAATGGGCAAGAAGCCACTCTATGTCGCCTTAACACGTGACGCGCTTGTCTTCGCCTCGGAGTTGAAGGCGATCACTTGCTTCCCAGGGTTCACCCCGGAACTCGATGTCGATGCGGCGACGACGATGGTTTCCAACGGCTGGGTGCCGGATGACCGTTGCATTTGGCAAGGCGTGTTCAAGCTGCCGCCTGGTTCAATCCTGTCGGTCACTGCGGCGCAATTCGCCGACGCCCGCGGCACCGGTTCGCTTGAGCATCGCATTCACCCTTGGTGGTCGCTGGCCGATGTCGCCAGCAAGGGACAGCGCGATCCGATAGCTGCCAGCGACGAGGACCTCGCGACCGAGCTCGACAGCCTGCTCCGCCTGGCCGTCAAGCAACGAATGATTGCAGATGTGCCGCTGGGCGCCTTTCTGTCCGGCGGAATCGACAGCTCGACTGTCGTCGCCCTGATGCAGGCACAGTCCCGAAGCCCCGTCCGCACGTTCACCATAGCGTTCGGCGAAGGTGGGTTTGATGAAGCTCCCCATGCGGCCGCGGTTGCTCGGCATCTGGGCACCGATCATACGGAACTTCATCTCTCGCCGGCCACCGCGCTTGAGGTCGTTCCGGAGCTGCCCCGGATTTGGGACGAGCCGTTTGCCGATGAATCGCAGATACCGACGCTGCTGGTGTCGCGCCTCGCGCGGCAACACGTAACCGTGGCGCTTTCAGGCGATGGTGGCGACGAGTGCTTCGCAGGCTATTCTCGACACTTCCTGGCAACCCGCCTCACAAAGCAGCATGAGCTGCCATTGTCATTTCGCCGGCTGTTGGCATCGGGGGCTGGGTTGCTGGCCCAGGCCTCTCAGAAAGATATCTTCGGCAATCTGCCGCTTTCGGCGAATATGCGGCATGGCTTGCGCGGTGACCGCCTGGCTCGCCTTGCCCGCCTGCTCGCGGCGCGAGATGAGGACGAACTCTTTCTGCAACTGACAAAATCTTCAGCCAACGACCTTGTTCATCGCAAGCCGTCGACAGCACCTACCGACACCACAAAGCTCGACGGCCTGCTCTCGCGTCTCCTATTCGCCGACATGACAGGCTATCTACCGGGCGACATTTTGGTGAAGCTCGATCGAGCCACCATGGCCAACAGCCTTGAGGGGCGATGCCCGATCCTGGACCATCGCGTCGTTGAATTCGCCTGGCGGTTGCCAGCCCGTGCCAAAGTCCGAAACGGGAAGGGCAAATGGTTGCTTCGCCGACTGCTTGAACGTTATGTACCACGCCGACTGGTCGACCGGCCCAAGCAAGGTTTCGACGTTCCGGTCGGGACTTGGTTGAAAGGGCCCTTGCGCGGCTGGGCAACCGATATCATTGCCACGATCGGCCGCTCCGGGGACGGGATCATCGACCGTGAGAAGGTCGACGCATGCTGGCGCAATCATCTGCATGGAAGCCAAGATAATTTTCGCGACCTGTGGCCGGTGCTCATGTTTCAGGCGTGGCGCAACGAAGCCATGCGGCCATCGACGGTCGCCACGCACCCTTCTTACCAAATCGAACTGACAGGGGATTGAGATGGAAGGTTCCATAGCCAACCGCGCCCGGCGTCCGCGCGCCAAGCAGATGGAAGTTGGGACGCTTGAAACCAATCTGCGCTTGATGCGGCCGCCACGCGAGCCAACGCAATCGTCACCCTTCCACCAGCTCGTCGTCATCCTGACGACGCGAAAATGGTTCTTGCTTGCCATGGCCCTTCTGGGCGGCATCCTGGCCGGACTGGCAGGCTTCACCCGCCCGGTGCTGTTCGAGGCAACGACCCAGGTCATTATCGATGCCCCGAGCAGCAGTGCTTCGGGCGGCGTGGCATCCGCCCAGGACTCGCTGGAATCGAACATCGATGATCATCTGACGATGCTCTCCTCGCAAGGCCACCTGCGTCGGGTCTTGGCAGCACTGCGCAAAGCCCAACCAGTCGACGGTAACGGAAAGACCGTCGTCAATGCCGTCCCGCCCGCGGCTGGCTCGTTCCTCATCGATCTCCTGAACAGGGCCTGGAGACAGGATAACACGGTGGCGGAAAATCCGGACGCAGCGGACGCGCCCGAGCTGAAGGCGCTACGCAACGGAATGAGGGTCGGACAAGAGCTGCGATCGCGCGTCATCACCATCGGCTTCACCGATCCAAATCCGGCGCGTGCGGCACTTGTCGCGAACACGTTTGCCCAGGTCTACATTCAAGATCTGGTACAAAAAAGCCGGGCATCGGATCAGGTTCATCTGGATTCGATAGTCGCCAGCCTTCCGCAAGTACAAAGGGATCTTGTCGAAGCGACAGATCGGCTGGAGACATACCGGCTCACGCATGGCGCCGTCGATCAGACTGCGGCCAACAACGCAGCCAGTGAGACAGCGGAACTCGGCCGGCAGATATTCCTATCGAAAGCCAGTCTTTCCGCGTCGGAAGCGCGCCTTCGCCGTATTGAGGACCTGCGCAAGGCGGGCGCCCCGGTCACGGCCATCGCTGAAGAAATCGGGTCGCCCGTGTTGACGGACCTGGTGACACGCCAGTCGGGTGCCGCCGCCGACGGCGATCTGCGCAACGCGATCGCCCGCGAAATGGAGCAAAGCGTTGCCCGAATCGCTGCCGAGGCAAATGTCTACCGGTCTCAGGCTGCGGCTCTTGAAAGTCGCAAGGCGATGCTCGACGCGGCCGTGGCCGACACGGCGAGCCAACTTTCGGGGCTGCGTTCCCTTGAGCCTAGGGTAGCCATCGTGACGCAGCATTACAACGAACTCCTGAGCCGGCAGCAGGATCTGATACGTCGCATCGCCGCTCCTTCGCCAGGCGTAGCGGTCCTTTCGACCGCCTGGCCGCCGTCGACCCCCGTGACATTGTCGCCGATTTTCCTGATTCCCCCCGGCATGGTCGTCTTTGGTCTCATGGGGGCGGTCATTGTCCTGGTCCGCAACGGTTTCAACCAAACCTTGCGCAGTGAAGCCGAAGCCGAGGCCGAGCTTGGGGTCCCGTGCGTAGGACTGCTTCCCAGGGTTGCGGGACTTAATGCCAGAAAGCTGCGGCATCTGGTTCTGAGCCAGCAGAACTTGCCGTTCAGCCGCGCCGTGACTTCGCTGCTCGTCACTGCGGCGCCAACTCAGGGGAAGGGGCAGCCGCCGCATATCATTCTCGTGACGTCCAGCATCCAGGACGATGCCAAGACCGAGTTGGCATGGAGCCTGGCGCTGGCGGCAACGCGGCTGGGAGGAAGAGTGCTTTTCCTCGATCTCGATCGCAAGGATGTACGGCTCACGAACGGGTTTCGTGGTGAATTCAGCACCGACAAGGCCCGGAACTCCTTCGGCGACTATGTGAATGAACGTTGCGTGCTGAAGGATGCAATTACGAGGATGCCGGAAATCGGTATCGACCTCATGGCCGCTCCAGCACCTTCCGATGATCTCCTGACGCTTCTGTCCACCGTCGACAAATGCCAGTTCACCGAGGAGCTGCGTTCGGCCTACGACGTGGTCATCATGAACGGTCCCCTGGGCCTCGGGGGGCCTGAAACCAGGCTGCTTAAGCGCTGGGCCGATTCGGTGCTTTTTGCCGTTCGCTGGGCAAGGACGAGGCGCAGCATTGCCCGTGGTGCTCTGGATGCAATAGGGGCCGGCGGATCCGCCACCGTTCCAGTAGGGAGTGTGCTCACCCGGGTGAACCTGAAGAGGCTAGCCGGCTCCAGGCTCGGAGACAACGCCGATCTTCTGTTGGAGAGGGTTTGAAGATGCGTGTGCGATCTTCAACAGAAGCTCCAGGGAGCGATCGCGCCCCTAAATCGAGCCAGCTACACGATGATCATTGAATTTTTCGGACCTCCAGGATCCGGCAAAACAACCTTCGCACATGCGCTTGCGCAGCAGCTGCGCGGGAAAGGCTATCACGCCAAGGTCGCTCTCAGCTACAAGCCAAGCACCAGGGCCGCCAAATATGACCTCGGAATCTTGCTATTCATATCACGGATCGTATCGGCGATATTTTCAACCTCCAGAATACTGCTTTTTTCGGCAGGGCGAGCCGATGATATTTCCAATTCCTTTGCAATGGTGAGGATGATACCGCCAAGAAACCGAATTTGGCGCGCGCGAATCTGGCGATACATCCTGCACCTTTCGCGTTGCTGGAAGTCTGCTGAGCAATCGCCCGAAATTATAATTTTCGATCAAGGATATGTTCAAGCGATTGGTTCGCTTGCGATGTTTAATGGGAGCACCAACCCCAGAGCGCTGGAAAAGGCGCTCAGCCTCGCACCGGCGGCCGATCTCACCGTCAGGCTCTTGGTGCCAGCTGCGGTCGTGGAAAGTCGCCTTCGTCGGCGGATGGAGCTTGAGCCGCCGGCGGAACGGATTTTCGAGGCCGACTTGAACGTGAACATGCGCTCGTTCGCCGTTTTTGAAGCGATGCATGACCTCCTGACAACATCTGGCCGGGAAATCATCTCCGTCGAAAACACCGATGGTCCATCGACCTTTAAAAGTATTTGTCGGATTGAGAGACAAATACTTTCTGCATTGTCGCGCTTCGATAGGGCGGTCAGCGAAAAGCAAATTGAGTTGCCGGCTCATCGCGCAGATGTAACTGGTTCAGCAACCGCACCGCCGCGCAACAAGGACATGGGCTCGCGGCTCGCTTGGGCAAGCATATTCGCCCTGCTGATCTATATTGGTGGCGCTGGTTTGACCAGTCTTGCCCAGTTGGCAATTGCACGCCTTATTGGACCTCACAACTACGGCATCTATTCCTACGTTCAGGCTTGGACGTCAGTGCTCGCCTATCTGGCAACGCTTGGTTTTAATGTATCATTGTTGCGTTTCCTCCCGGCCTATAGGGCCAGTGGCAGGCTTGATCTGGCCCGCGGCGTGATAAGATTTGCGCTGCAGAGATCGCTGATAGCGGCAACCTTGTTCGGGATGATCGGCGCTGCGTCCGTCCTGTTCCTTTCAGATCCAACGGAAAGAGGGCTTGAGACAAGCATCGTGCTCGGCATGATGGCTGTGCCCTTGGTTACGGCCTATGCTCTCGGAGCCACGCTTGTGCGTGCTTTCGGCGGCGTTGTCTCGGCGTTGTTGCCGGAGCGCATCATGCGAGACGGGCTCCTGCTCGTGTTGGTAGCGCTCCTGGCATTGTCGGGATTTCGAACAGTGGATGCGCCCTCGGTGACGCTGGCGGTGCTTGTGAGTTCCGCTTTCACAGCGGCGCTGGTGTTCATCATCGCTAGGAGGTTTGAACCACCCGGCCTGGGACACGCCAAGCCAAGTTATGCCTCGAGGGAATGGTGGCTTGCCGTCCCCCCGCTCATGCTCATCACTGGGCTCGATGTTTTCGTCAGTCGGGCAGGAGTCCTGGTTTTGGGCTGGACAAGCCATATTGCTGAAGCGGGTATTTTCGCGCTGGCCTTGAATGTCGCGATGCTCGTGGGCCTGTCCCGTATCGCCGTGGCAACCATGTTTTCGCCAACAGCAGCCGATCTCTACGTCAGAGGCGATCGCAGAGGCCTACAACAGCTGTTCGCGCGCGCAACCCTGCTTTCTGCTGGCGGTGCCATCCTGGTGGCCGTCCCAATGATGGTGATAGTCGAGCCGTTCTTGAGCTATTTCGGTGAGGGTTATAGCGCGGGAGCGCCGATCGCACGGGTTCTGATTTTGGGATATGTCTTTGTCGCGCTGTGCGGGCCCCAACAGAATCTCCTGACCATGACTGGAAATGAATGGGCTGCGGCAACGACGATGGTAGCGGGTGCAGTGGCCAATATAATTGCCTGTGCAGCCGGAGTTGCGGTGTACGGCCTGCTTGGCGCTGCGGTGGGTGTGGCACTTGCACTGAGCATCTGGAGCATTGCCATGGCCGTTTATATCCGCAAGCGACTGAAAATCATGCCAGGCTTGGTTTTTGCCTTGCTGTCGATGAGGCCGAGCGCGGTCGATGCCCGTCAATGGCATTGGTTCTTGAGGGCGAGCAAATGAGACCACTGTTTTCGCTACGGTGATCGCCGTCGTTCGGGCAGGAAGTCACGAAGCCCGGATCGCACAAAGGCCATAGGGCTGCGCAGACGCTTCGGCGTATACCTGTTCCGGACACCCGCGTCCCCGCGGGCAGCCGATACTTTGCGGGCGGTGTCCGTCATTTGAAGGATGCATCAGTTTCGGAGGTGCACCACGGTGTGCTCACAATCTGCGGAGCATCCATGGAACAAGCCCGAATGGCGAGCGCCTCGGCGCCTGCAGTGCGCCGTCGCTCGGAGAGATCGACGCCTGTCGAGCGCAGCCAACGCGAAACCCTCACCCAGGTCCAGGTCCTGCGCGCCCTCGCGGCTAGTTCGGTCGCGCTGCGACACGCCCAGCATGATGCGGCCACCCTGGAATTACAGGCCGGCCGCACCTTTCAGAGCTGGAATCCGATACCATGGAGCGCTGGAGTCGATATTTTCTTCGTGATTTCCGGGCTTATCATGGTGCATACGTCGCGACAGCTGTTCGCAAAGCCCGGGGGCGCGCGTCTCTTCATTTCCCGCCGGATCGCGCGAATTGTCCCGCTATATTGGGCGCTCACCTCGCTCTACATTGCGGTAGCGGTGGCCGCCCCAAATCTTCTCAACCAGAGCTACGTCGATTTCAGGTTTGTAGTCGAATCCTACTTATTCGTTCCGGCCAGTCGCCCTGACGGCGTCGTTCAGCCGGTCTACGAGTTGGGTTGGACGCTCAATTATGAGATGCTGTTTTACGTGCTGTTCACGGCGACGATCGTGCTGCCCATGCGGTGGGCAGTTACGGTCCTGCTCGCGATCCTGGTTGGGATGGTGCTCTCGGGCGCTCTTGGGGCTCCTTTGCCTGAGCCCTGGGGTTTCTGGACCAATCCGATCATCCTCGAATTCGCTTTCGGCGCGATGATCGGGGTCATGTGCGCCTCAGGCCTGCGGCCTTCCGGCCCAATCAGGGCCTGTATGGCCGCAACGGGACTGGGTGCCCTGATGCTTGCGGCGGCGTTTCCCGATATCTCGGCCGGCTTTGGTCGCTCTGTCGTGTATGGCATTCCGGCGTCTCTAATTGTTTGGAGTGCTGCCTTGGCACCGCCGGGTAAACTGAGGCATGACAGCGTGGCGGCGAGGTGGGCCGCTGGCGTTGGCGATGCGTCATACGCTCTTTACCTCATGCATCCATTCGTGATCCGCGCCATGCGCATATTGTTCTGGCGTACAGGGTTGATCTTTGTGCTCGGTCCGTGGGCCTTCATCGGTTCGGCCTTGGCGATAACCCTCGGCGTGGCATTTATCACCCATCGTCTGTTCGAGAAGCCGCTCACCCGCTATGCGCGGCGCCTTTTGGGGGTCGGGCACAGTACAGGACGGCAGCTTGGGCCCCTTCCAGTGCCGGCGTATCCCAAGACAGATTGAAGGCGAGCCGCCACCCTGTCACACCAAGGAAATGGCGGCGTTGTGCTCACTATGCCGTTGCCGGAAGGCCAGCTGGTCGCACCTGCCCCACAGGGCGTGCATGGAATTCCCGATACCATTCCACGAAACGTTGCACGCCGTCCTCCAGTGTTGTCGCCGGTGCGAAGCCAACGGCGCGGCGGAGGTCCCTGACATCGGCGCGGGTTTCCAGGACGTCACCTGGCGGTAAAGGTACGTTGACGCGAACGGCGCGGCGACCAAGGGCCGTCTCGATGAGCGCGATCAGATGGTTGATTTCTTCCGGCCGATCATTGCCGATATTGTAGAGCCTATATGGCGCCGAACTGGTGGCAGGATCGGCAGCGCGACCGTCCCAACCGGGATCCTGACACGGTGGTTTGGCGAGCACGCGAACAACCCCCTCTACGATGTCGTCGATATAGGTGAAATCCCGCCATACGCGCCCGGCATTGGCGATTTCGATCGTTCGGCCCTCGGCGATGGCATGGGTGAAAGTATAGACTGCCATGTCGGGCCTGCCCCAGGGGCCATAGACGGTGAAGAAGCGCAGTCCGGTTACGGGGAAGCCGAACAGATGGCTGTAGGAATGCGCCATGCATTCGTTGGCGGCCTTGGTGGCGGCGTAGAAGCTCACCGGATGATTGGCACCATGATGCTCGGAAAAGGGTATGCGTCGATTGGCGCCATATACGGAGCTCGACGAGGCATAAACGAGATGGCTGACGCCCGCGTGTCGGCAGCCCTCCAGAACGTTGAGAAATGCGACTATGTTTGACTCCACATAGGCATGCGGGTCGACGAGCGAATGACGCACCCCGGCCTGGGCGGCCAGATGCACGAAGTGCGATGGCTGGAATTCGCAGAACAGCGCTTTCACCAGCGACCGGTCCGCCAGGTCGAAGCGCTTCGGCGTGAACCTCGGCTCGGCGCAGAGCCGTGTAAATCGCGCCTCCTTCAGCTTCAGGTCGTAGTAAGGCGTGAAGTTGTCGACGCCGATGACCTCGGCGCCGAGCCGCAAAAGGCGTGACGCAACATGAAATCCGATGAACCCAGCGGCGCCCGTGACGATGATCGGCCCCGTGTGCGTAACGTTCGACGCAGCACCATCCTGCAGCGCGTGAACGATATCCGCCAGCTTGTTGACCTTCGAATCTGCTTCGGCCATGGCAAGTCACTCCCGTTTCCAGGTTCCGCGTTCCGCGCTATCTCGGCAGCGCTTGAACGATCGGAAATGGCGCCGCCGGCCTTGTGATCTACGCGACAGCGCGCTCAATGCGGGCCGCCGCTGTCTGAATCAAAGCGGATGCAGACAGCAGTCGATTTCTCATGGCAAAACCGAAATGCGCCCCAAAAGAGCCACTAGTTCCGCCTGACGCCTCGTGTCGGTCTTGGCGAACAGCGAGGCGAGCTGAGAGCGAATAGTCGTGCGACTGAGATGCCAGCTACGGGCGATCTCCAGGGGCGCGTCGCCATGGGCGAGGCGTAGCGCCAACTGCGTTTCCGCGCTGGTCAAACCGAACATCCTTTGCAACGTGCGAGGGTTGGCCGCCGATTTGTTATCCCGGTCCAGCAATGCGACGACGGTTGTCCCGTCCGGTGTAACGACGCCCGTCTCGTTCATGGTCACCGGCCTGTCGCCTCTGCTGTGGATCACTACCCATGAGAGTGAGCCCGGCTGGAGGTGGACCGGAACATTCGCGACCAGCCGCCTCAACCCGGCAGCAAGCTCGACGGCTGTATCAGTTGCTTCGCCCTGGCGTGCGAGGGTGTCCCGAGCGGCAGCGTTCCATTCTATTACTTTCTTGTCTCGGTCCAGGACGAGATAGCCGCAACCCATACGATCAAGCATGCCGGTGATGGATTCCAGGCTGCGTCGTCGAGATCCGCCGACCCTTGCGTCCGGTCGGTCCACAAGGCTTATCGGCCTTTCGTGGCGGGTATCGTTCAATACAATGTATTGCCTGCCTGCAAGCGCATCGTTTCGCGTTTCAATCAGTGTCATCGCTTCCACCCAACCCATTGCTACTGACGCAAATCAAATCTGATGAAGTTGCTGCTTCAACTTGAATTTCCACATACTGCGAGAAATCTGCGAATGGTTTTTCCGCAGCGTCTCTTGGATATATCTTTCTGAAGAGCGCTCCTGACACCATGATTTTATTCGCCGGCAAAGTCATGGCAATCGGGCATTGGGATTAGGTGCCACCCCTTCGGCCTAGTCTCGACGGACTAGACCGAAAGTTGTAGTCTTTGCGCATGGGTTCGGACCTGCGCTGGCTCAAATCGAATGTGTCGAGCACTACGTGGGCTCATCTAGCTTCGCTTTTGGTGTTTGCAGCATCGATAGCATTCGAGGCGATAAGTACGGTATATGGCGGCCAGCCGTTGCCGCTTGTTGCGTTTATCCCCATAACCGTTGTCATCGTGTATCTTGAGGGCCGTTTTGTTGCCATCGCAGCAACGCTTCTGATGGCGGTCGCCGGCTTGTGGATGCGACACCTGTTGGACGGTCACCTCACTGGTCGAGACTGGACCGGGGCCGTCTTCCTTCTGGGTTCGGGTAGCCTGATCGCAACCGTGTTCCACCGCCTGCGACAAGATCTGCACGGCGCGCTCAGGGTGGCAGAAGCGAGGCTCGCTGCCATCGATGCTGCCGCCTTGGGCTTTGCTAATACCAATCGCCATGGCGAACTGCTGCAGTCGAACAGACGGCTTTTGGAGATGACCGGCTACGCGCACAAGGAACTTGCCCAACTGGAGCTGGAGGAACTCATTTTCCCCGACGATCGAGGTACTGTGCGGAAGCTTTTGCAAGATTTGGGCAATGGGACCGCGTCGGCGACGGATATCCGCGTTTTGCGCAAGGATGGCACGGCATTTTGGGCTCACCTGGCCCTGTCTTCGTCGCGGCCGGACGAGGCGCCAAATGAGAGCGTATTCGTGGTGGTTGACGATATTTCCGAGCGACAAGCGGCACGCGAGGCCCTTCGGGCTCAGAAGGAATGGCTCGATCTCGCCGTATCTGCCGGGCGCCTGGGCACATGGCAAATAGACATTGAGGATGGGACAGTCGCCGGCTCCGGCAAGTTCTGGGACATCCTTGGTCTGCCTCCGGCCCCAGTCCGCCGCTTGGAAGAACTCTCGGCCGTAATCCATCCCGTCGACTGGCCGAAGTTGTCCGCCTCGGCAAAGCCTTCATCGGCATTGAACTTTGACGTCGAGATTCGCGTCCGGCAAGTGGATGGTCACACACGCTGGATTGCATTGCGTGGACGGCAGGAAGAGCACGGCGACCGCAAAATGCGCATCGGGGTGGCGGCGGATCTGACCGAACGTCGACAAACAACTTTGCTTCGCGCCGCCGTAAAGAGACGCGAGCGCATAATGCGCGAAGAGCGCCATCGGTTCAGCAATGTGTTTCCAGTGATTAGAGCTCTGGTCAACATGATCGATACTCCCGACAATGATGTTGCCAAATACAAGGAGATGTTGATCGATTGGATTCGAACACTGGAGGCGACCCATCGCATCCTTTCTCGTCATGCCAACCTGTCAGGGATGCTCCATGAACTCGTGGACCGGGAATTGCAGCCCTTCAAGGAGACACGCGACATTACGATCAGTGGACCTTCCCTCACTGTGCCAAGCGGCGCCGCCGAGGGCTTGGCGATGATCCTTCACGAGTTGACGACAAACTCGGTGAAACATGGTGCGCTGGGTGACCCGAATGGCAAGGTCGAAGTTAAGTGGCGATTTGCATCCGAGGACGAAGGCGACGACCTCGTGTTCGATTGGGTGGAATCGGGCCGACGGAAGAGTTCAAAAGTCGTACGCCGCGGGTTCGGGTCACTGATAATCGGTGTGGACAGCACGCCGCTTGTCGGGCATTCCCCGAATATGGAAATAACCGAAGATGGCCTTCGATATTCGCTGCGTGTATCGCGCAAAGAAATTGAGGAATTTGGACTGCAATAGAGCCCCTCCAAGTCGAAGCCGACCAATTAACCGATGGTGTGGGCCCTTTGCTGCGATTTCCTGCAAGCAAACTCGGGCCGGTTCGAGGGGCATGCGTCAACTCGCCTGTCTCGTAAGCCAGCTTTGGAGCAACACAGCTGCTTCGGTACGGTTTCTAACCCCAAGCTCACGCAGCACGGCTGCGGCATGGATTTTCGTTGTCGCCTCGGCAATGTCCAGATTGCGGGCAATCTCCTTATTCGAGTACCCCTCTGCCATCAGCTTGAGGACGTCCTTCTGTCTAGACGTCAGCCTAGCGACGTCGCCCGAGCCCTCGTGCCGGCGGCTGGCATTTTGAACCGGAGGTGGGGGGGCATGCGATCTCTGGTCGGCAGACGTTCGAGATAGGAGAGATGGCACATAGATCCGGCCAGCGAGGATTTCGTTTACAGCCAGCACGACTTCTTCGTCGCTCTGCGATTTGACGATATACCCGTGAAGTCCGATCGAAAGCGCGGTCAGTATCTCCGAGCGGGAATCATCCCCGGAAACGATCGCAAAGCGAGTGTCAGGATAGGCAGCCATAAAGTCGCTGAGCACTTCCTGATGGAACAGCCCAGGCATGTTCAGATCGAGGATCGCAAGATCGATGGACGCCTGCTCCTCTAAAAGATTGACCGCGGCATCGAAACACGAAGCTTCGAATATTTCGGCGCTTGGAATTCCAGCCATGAGTGCCAGCCGGAGACCACGCCGATATAAGCCGTGATCGTCGGCAATGACGATCCGAGCCATGCAACTACCCCAACGCGTTACTCGGTTCCCGACGAGAAAACCCGCTGGAACCTCCCATTCGCCTATGATCGACAATCCGTGGTGGTCCTAAAATGGCGGCCATCCACTGGTCAACGCATCACAGTGATGTCCGCAGCGTCCCATCCACGCACATCCAGAACGTCTAATATAATACTAAATTGCGAAGCTCATCCATAGATTTTTAACCCTGGCGTGCGGTGCCCGTCCGCAAAAACGATGCCGGTTTCCCATCTCTGGGTCCAAAGCCAGCTGTTCAGGACCATCGTAATCATGTGGCATCTGTTATGTCGCCACCCGCTGTCGCCGGACCTGTAGGCCGGTCCGGCCCTGGCGGATCGCAGCTTTCTTGAAAGCAACTGCTTTCGTTTTATCGGCGTCATGATCAGTGCCCAATCGCGCTTCTGTAGGCTGTTGATCTCGTGGCCATCTAATACCTTGAACGTTTTGAATCCCTACCATTCGAATGCACGACGACAGCCGCCCCGGCTGTCACATACCTTTTCGCATATGATGTTCGGATTGCCGCCGAGGTTTGGCCGGATTTGAGGGGGTGCCCTGGCCGGACAATGGAACACCGATCCCGAACAAAGCCAACTGCAGATCAGGAGGATCGAATGAAAGCGGTGATTCAATGTGGTGGGATGGGTACGCGCCTTCGACCGTTTACATCGGTCCTGCCGAAACCATTAATGCCGATAGGGGCCCGGCCTGTTCTTGAGTTGCTTTTGAAGTGGCTGCGGCGCAACGGCATTGAAGAGGTATATATTACGACAGGGTATCTAGGACATTTGATCCGTAGCGTCTGCGGCGACGGATCGCAATGGAACTTGAAGATCAAATATACCCAGGAAATGGAGCCACTCGGCACCGTCGGACCTCTCTCTCTGATTAGGGATGAACTGAACGAAACATTTGTCGTTCTGAACGGCGATGTCCTCACAGATCTAAGCCTGAGCCGGTTTGTAGCCGCGCACCGCTTGCATAGGGATCCCGTTACGATTGCCACGGCGTGCCGTCATATCAAGATGGACTTCGGGGTCATCGACGAGATCGACAATACCGTCCAGCTCTTCCGGGAAAAGCCGACGCTTTCCCATCTCGTCAGCATGGGGATTTACTGCATGAACCCAGATGTCCTGCGGTTCATTCCGTCCGGGATCCCATTTGGGTTCGATGACCTGATGCTGCAGATGATGCAGGGCGGCACGACCGTGCATGTTTACAAGCATGACGGTCTTTGGCTCGACATCGGTCGTGTCGATGACTTCCAGAATGCACAGGCAATTGCCTGGGAAGATCAGTCGTCCTCAATCGAGGTCGCGGCTGCCGCTGCAGCCGCATGAAAGTCTGATGCAGAGGTCTAGCCACTAACAAGGCTTTCAGGAGGTCAAAATGCTCTTGGTGAGCGCCCCGATCCTAGGCGTGCCAGAGAAGGCAGCCCTGTCGCAGGTGATTGATAGCGGCTGGCTTACGATGGGGGACAGGGTACGAGAGTTCGAACAGGCCTTTGCCGGCATGCATGGCGCGCGAGATTGCGTTGCGGTTGGTTCCTGCACCGCAGCGCTCCATCTTCTCCTCCATGCTTTGGGCATCGGCCCTGGCGACGAAGTACTGGTTCCTTCGCTGACGTTCGTAGCGACGGCGAATGCGGTGCTGTATGTAGGGGCGACGCCGGTCTTCGTCGATATCGAGTCCGTCGACGTGCCGTTGATCTCGGTTGCGGAAGCCGAAGCGCGGTGCACGACGCGCACGAAAGCGGTCATTCTCGTTCACTTCGCCGGGTATCTCCCCGATCGGGAACAATGGCAGCGGTTCGCCCGGCTTCGCGGGCTGCATATCATCGAGGACGCTGCGCACGCGCCCGGGCTTAGGGAAGTCGGGACATTCGGCGCCGCGGCCGCGTTCAGCTTCTATGGCAACAAGAACATGACAACGGCCGAAGGGGGCGCCGTGATCGCACGTGACCCCGATCTGCTCGACAGGGTTCGCCTGGCCCGCGGGCACGGAATGACCACGGGGACGCATCAGCGGCTGAACAGTCGTACGCCGCAATATGATGTCACGATGCTCGGGTTCAACTACCGAATGGACGAGATGCGAGCGGCAATAGGGCTGGTTCAGTTGCAGAACCTGCAAGAGTGGAACGAAATCAGGCGTATCATAGCTGTCTTGTACCGACGCCTGATCGCGGACCGTTGCCCAGCCATTGTCATTCCATTTAGCGAACCCCGGACGTCGGCTTACCACATCATGCCGATCGTCCTGCCGCGCTACGCGAGCCGGCAGGATGTCATCGACGAGCTGCGGACACAGGGCATACAGACCACCATCCACTACCCGCCGGTGCACCAAATGACGTTCTACCGCGAGCGCTTTCCCGGCGTGAGTTTGCCCCGAACAGAGGATTTCGCTCAGCGAGAGCTCACAATTCCGCTGCACCCCCAGATCACTTCCGCCGCCGCCGAATCAGTCGTGGCTGCCCTGGCAGCCGCGCTCAAAACAGGCGCGCTCAAAGCAGGCGCCCAAAGAGGAACTGCTGCATGAATGCGTTAGACCCTGCCTTTCACCGGATGTTCGTTCCAAATCCTGATCACGGCTTTGCGAGACGCGCAATCGATCTTGCGGTGGCGGGCATCGCTACCGTCGCATTGGCGCCATTGATGCTGCTGATCGCCGGAGCGCTTCTGCTCGAGGGCGGTGGCTCGATCTTGTTCGCTCAGACCCGCATCGGGGCCGGCGGCCGAACCTTCCGCATGTACAAATTTCGCAAATTCGGTGTGAACTGCGGCTCTCAAGGCCTTGCGCTGACGGTCGTGGGCGATACACGCATGACCACCGTTGGCCGCTTTCTCGCAGCGACGAAGCTGGACGAACTACCGCAGCTGTGGAATGTCCTCAAAGGCGAAATGGCGATCGTCGGCCCACGGCCCGAGAGCCTGGCTTTCGCCGATTGTTTCCGGGGCGAGCTTAGGGCCGTGCTGCAATACAAGCCAGGCCTGCTGGGACCAGCCCAGGTCGTTTTTCGGCACGAAGCGCATTACTTCCCCCAATCCGTAGATCCGATCGTGTTCTACCGGGAAGTCATGTTCCCCGCCAAGGCAACACTGGACCTCTCGTATTATCCGCGACGCACCATCGTCTCCGACCTCGCGTGGATGGTGCGGGGAGTGCTGGCAGTGGTCGGTTGGGTTCCGGTACCGCCGATCGACGTTTGAATATCCAAGGGAAGCGTTCCAAACAGCCAAGGGAATGCGCAGTGATGAGCTACAATGGAAAGAAAGTCCTGGTGACCGGCGCGGACGGATTCATCGGTTCGCATGTCACCGAGGCGCTTGTTCGCAACGGGGCAGATGTCACAGCCCTTGCCCTTTACAATTCCTTCGACAGCCATGGATGGCTAGACGATCTGCCGGACACCATCCGCAGCCAGTTGAGGCTCGTCCGTGGTGACGTCCGCGACAGTGCGTTCCTTAACCGGATCATGCGCGGCCAAGCCGCGGTTTTTCATCTGGCGGCGCTTATTGCGATTCCATATTCCTACGCCGCTGCCCAGTCCTATGTGGAAACCAACATCCTGGGCACGGTGAACGTCCTCGAAGCGGCGCGCCTATGGGAGACGGAGCGGGTGATCCATACCTCCACGAGCGAGGTCTATGGAACTGCCCAAACCATGCCGATCGGCGAAACACACCCCCTGCAGGGACAGTCACCATATTCGGCATCCAAAATCGGCGCTGACATGATGGCGGAGTCTTACGCCAGGTCGTTCGATGTCCCTGTGGTCATCATGCGACCCTTCAACACGTATGGCCCGCGCCAGAGTGAGCGCGCCATCGTGCCGACCATTATCCGGCAAGTCCTCGACCCGAAATGTCCTGCGATCATGGTCGGCGATACCAGCCCGATCCGCGACCTGACCTATGTCGAAGACACCGCGACAGCGTTCCTGACCGCAGGTCTCGCCCAGCTCGAGTTCGGCCACGCCTACAACGCTGGCAGCCAACGCGCTGCGACCGTCTCGGACGTATTGGCCATTGTTCTTGAGTTGACCGATTGCAAGAAGCCGGTCCGTCGTGATGAAAGGCGCCTGAGGCCGCAAAATTCCGAAGTTCGCGCCTTGCTCGCCGACTCCTCGCGCTTTGAACGCGAGACTGGATGGCGGACACAGACCAGCCTGCGCGATGGGCTGGAGCGAACAATCACGTGGTGGCGCGAGCGCCTTAGTGAAGGCCGGGTACGGCGCGAAGTGGGTTACATGACATGACCCTGGGCGGCCGTCATGCGTTGGCGTTGTTGCTGGCTGCCGGTGCCATATCTCCCAACATCTACGTTGCCGGTGGCCGTCAAAGCAAGGCAGCGGAGGCGGCGGCCACCGCGGTTGTGGACAACCTGCCGGGCCATGTGCGCCAAACAAGGGATCCTTGGTCTGGCATGGTTTTCGCACGGATCACCAGACCGGGCGTTCTCGGCGGGGCGGGTGTATGCGGGAAGAAGTACTGCACCCACCGTTACTCAAGCGCACAGGCTTGGAATGCCGACCAGAGCCTGCTCCTGATCGCCAATGGCTGCGGTGGCCTGTGCTTTCTCGACGGACAAACCTACTTGCCTTTGTTCCACCGCAACCGCGCGACCGAATGCGAATGGCATCCCACTGATCCCGAGTTGATGATCTGTGTCGGGGGCCGGCAGATTGCGACATGGGCCCCACGTACCGATCATGAGGACGTCGTGTTTGCCTCCGCAGCGTACTCCAACCTCAAATTTGGACCCAACAAAGGCAATCCGAGCCGCGACGGCAGCCGGATTGCGGTGCGTGCAACGAACAATGACGGCAGAGCGGTGGTCTTTGGCTACGATCTAAAGCTACGGCGGAAATTCCCCGATATCGATCTTGCCGAATTCCCGGGAACAACCGGCTCCTGCTCAATCTCACCACTCGGAATCAACATAGTGTGTTCCCAGCAATTACCGGACGGAATTGAAGCGAGTTTCGTCTTCTCCATAGACGGCATATTGCGCCAGAAGTGGATGGAGCACCATCGACCAGGCCATGGCGACATGACGGTCGATTCCGACGGAAGCGAAATCTATGTCGGGATCAGCAAATCGGATCCTGACAAATATCAGGTGATCAAGCGCCGCTTGGCTGATGGCAAGGCTACCTCGCTGATGAAATATGGCGAGGCCATGCATGCGTCACTCAGGTCGCTCGGCAGGCCCGGCTGGGTGTTTCTGAGTTATGGCGGCACGCCAGCCGAACTATCGCAGCACCCGGATTGGGCGCCTTACGCTCAGCAAGTCATTGCTCTGCGTCTAGACGGCAGTGGAGAGGTCCGCCGTGTCGCAGACACGCACAACGCGCCCTTCGACTACTGGAGCGAGACGCATGCCTCTCCCTCTCCGGACGGCTCCCAGGTGGTCTGGTCCAGCAACTGGGGCGTGCCCGGTGGCCCGGTATACGATTTCGTTAGTCGTGTTGAATGGCCTTTGAAGCCGGTGTTCGACCGGAAGGAGATTGTCGCAAATGACCTTCAGTAGACGATACGTTCTTGGCGCAGTCGTGATGATGTCGCTAACCTCGATGGCTTGCGCAGGCGAGGTCGAGCCCTATCAACTCTCACCTGGCGATACGGTCGAGATAGGAATAGCGCCGATCCCTGATCGGACGCAGCGCGCCGTAGTCCAGATGGATGGCAATATCGCCCTTCCGGAGGCTGGAATGATCATGGTCGCAGGCCTGACGGCGTCCCAACTGCAAAGGCGCATGCAAGAGGTCTTGCCAAGCAAGATTTTTCACGTGCGTCTGACTGATGGGCGGGAGCAGACAGTTACTGTCGAGCCCGACGATGTCACAGCGATCATAGCGGACTATCGCCCGATCTATGTAACGGGCGATGTGCTCACCCCGGGACAACAGGCCTACCGTCCGCTCATGACTGTACGGCAGGCGCTGGCCGTTTCCGGCGGCTTCAGTCTTTTGCGATCACGGGCAGGCCAGGCCGGGCCTGATCCGGTTGATCTCAAGCGCGATTACGAAATGCTCTGGGGAGATTACACGAAAGAATACCTTCACGCTGCCCGCATTCGCGCCGAGCTTCAGGGCCAGGCGGATTTCGACAAGAAGACACCACAGGGATCACCTCTTTCGCCGAGCGTTGTAGCCGCGATGGCACAGGCTGAAGCAGAGGCGCTGAAGGTTGCGCTGAGCGATTTCCGGCAGGAACAGGATTTTCTGGAGAAGGGCCGGACGGACGCTGCCGAGCAGATTGACGTTTTGCAGAAACGCGAGCAAGTCGAGGGCGAGAGCGTGAAGGCGGATGAGCAAGATTTGGCGCGAGTGACGAAGGCATTCGATGCAGGCAATCTGACCAACACCCGGCTCGCGGATGTCAGGCGCGCGTTGCTTCTGTCTTCAAGCGGCGCGCTTCAAACCTCGGTCGAGCTGATGAGGGCGCGGCGCCAGCAGGAGGACTTTGTCAGACAGCACGAACGCAACGACAATCAAAGGAGGATTGGCTTGCTGACGGATCTGAAGGACACCAACGCCCGGCTGGCGGATGTCACCGCCAGGCTCCATGCCGCCAGCGAGAAGCTGCAGCCGACTGGAGCATCCACACAGCCATTGCCGATTGCCGGCGAAACGGTACGGGCCCAGGTGACCATCGTGCGCAAGATCGGCAATGAATGGCGCAAGCTGTTGGCTGACGAAGATGCCATTGTGCTGCCGGGGGATACTGTCGAAGCCAGATTCAGCAGTGAACTGCAAAGTGTGGCGGTCCAATAGGGCGTCAGCCGCAGTCCGTGCGGAGCTTACTGTTCTATCGGGGGGCGAACCCAACTGAACGGAGATCCAAGGTGAGGCGCATTTTCAACCAGGGAGCGACCCTGACACCCTCAACGAACGCGGATCAGATGACGCAGTCTGCAAGTTATGCTTCCCATATGCCGTCAGCGCGAATTGTGCGGTCCAGGTCGCGCGCCGGTGAGTCCGGAAATTGGCATGAATTTACGTCCAGCAAGGAGAGCAATGCGCCGGGCGGCTGGGTGTCGGACGGCTACAGGACCAGCCATTGCGCGCCCGGCTACGGCCTACATTACAACAAAACGCACAGTTCCGGCTATTATGGCGCGCTTTGGGGGAACATCGAAAAGCCCCTGATCCTCGACGTTCTTCGCCCCTTGAGCGGAGCGAGCCGAAACTGCCTCGATTTCGCATGCGGAACAGGTCGCATCGCCGAGGTAGCCGCCGGCCTCTTCAGCGAGGTGGTTGGCGCCGACGTTTCCAGAACTATGCTCGACAGCGCTCAAGTACCGCCCAATGTGAGTTTGCGTCACGTCGACGTGACAAGGGAGCAGTTGGGTATGACGTTCGATGTGGTAACCGCATTTCGTTTTTTCCTGAACGCAGAGGATGAACTGAAATGGCATGCACTGAAAGCGATCAATGAGCACCTGAAAGATGGCGGGCGGCTTGTGTGCAACGTTCACATGAATGCGACGTCGCCCGTCGGCCTGGCGTGCCGGCTGCTCAATCGAGTGTCTGGACGCACAATTCGCCACACGCTGAGCGCAGCGAGGTTCAAGGCCCTCCTGACTGCCTCGGGATTCACCGTCGAGCAGACGATACCGTACGGTTACCTGCCTCGGCCGGGAAACCTGTTGCCAGGGTTCTGTGAAATGATGATGCAGCCTGTCGAGAAGGCCTGCAGAAGGCTTTGCGTTCCTGGCCAGCTGGCGCAACACTTCCTGGTTGTTGCGAGGAAGCGCTAAATCCCGAGAAAGCCCCGAAAACGGCAGGCAGCGGTTTTCTTGGGGTGGCTCGCCCGGCATGAAACCCCGTCTAAATACGGTGGAACGGCAGTTTTCCCCCGATTTAATATGTGGGTTCCGGGTTTCTCGGGTCAGCGCCACGATTTTGCTACATTTTGACTAAAGTCCAATCATGTTAGTGGGGCGTAATATTAGAAGGCTAAGGGGATACGCTCCTGAACAGCAAGAGAATGTCCGTGCCCAGTGGGGCCAGTGAGCTTGCGCAACGATCTCTCACGGGAGGTCGAAACCCATGAACCCTGGTGGAAGGAGTTCGTCGGATCTGCGAGGCGCAATGCTTGGGACCGTGCCTGGCCTGGTAGGCGTCGGCGTCTTCTCGGCAGTCATAAACCTTCTCGCCCTGACCGGCTCGGTCTATATGCTGCAAATTTACGATCGCGTTTTACCTTCGCAGAGCGTTCCGACGCTTGTCGGGTTCACCATCGGAATGCTGGGTCTTTACGCTGTCTACGGGCTGCTGGATTTCGTGCGGCTGCGCCTGCTGGTTCGAGTGGGCAATCGTGTCCATAGGAATTTGAAGCAGAGGGTGTTCGGCCTCTCGCTGTCCTTGCCGCTCTTTGGCGGGCAGGATGCGAACCGGATACAGCCCCTCCGTGATCTCGATCAGCTACGCGGCTTCCTTTCCGGAATGGGGCCGACTGTCATCTTCGACGCGCCGTGGATTCCATTTTACCTGCTGATCATCTATTTCCTGCATCCCGCGCTCGGTGTGTTGTCCACAAGCGGTGCGATCATTGTCGTGCTGCTCACGGTCATGGCGGAAGTTCTTGGCCGCACATCGGTGACACGCGCGTCCGAGACGCTGGTGTCGCAGCGCAATCTCGCCGAATCCGGACGCCGCAACGCGGAGGTCGTACGCGCGATGGGCCTTTCCGCACGGCTTGCCCACCGCTGGGGCGAGATCAATAACGCATATCTGAGGCACCAAGAGAAGCTTTCCGACGTCGTCGGCGCCACCGGGGCACTCTCTAGGGCACTGCGTTTGGCCTTGCAGTCCTGCGTTCTTGGACTGGGTGCCTACCTGGTGATAGGAGGCGAAGCCTCGCCAGGCGTGATCATCGCATCCTCCATCTTGCTGGGCCGCTCATTGGCTCCTGTTGACGCCGCTATCGCGAACTGGCGAGGCTTCGCCGCGTTCCGGCAAAGCTATTCGCAACTGGCAACGGCCCTGGCCGCTTTTCCTGACCGGGACGAACATATGGAACTTCCGCGCCCCCAAGCGGAGCTTGCGGTCGAGGACCTGACTATAGCGCCACCGGGCCAGCAAAAACCGACGGTAGCCAATGTCAGCTTCCGCCTGGCTGCAGGGACGGGAATGGCCGTTGTCGGCCCGAGCGGTTCTGGCAAAAGCACGCTTGTGCGCGCGCTGGTGGGCGTCTGGCAGCCACTTCGCGGCACGGTGAGGCTGGACGACGCCTCGCTTGACCAATGGGATCAAGAACGTCTTGGCGCACATATTGGCTACCTGCCCCAGGACGTCGAACTGTTTGATGGAACGGTTGCCGATAACATTTCGCGATTTGGCGGGAAGGGCGACGCCAAGGGCGTGCTTGCAGCTGCCAAGGCAGCGGGCGTCGACAAAATGATCCTGCGATTGCCGAACGGTTTTCAAACACGCATGGGCGAGGGAGGAACAGCCTTGTCGGCTGGACAGCGGCAACTCGTAGGGCTTGCCAGGGCACTTTACGGCGATCCGTTTCTCGTCGTTCTGGACGAGCCGAATTCAAATCTGGACGTCGATGGCGATACCGCCTTGGCCGGCGCGATCCTGGCAGTGCGCAGACGTGGAGGCATCGTCATCGTAGTTGCGCACCGTCCTTCTGCCCTTACCAACATCGACAGGGTACTCGTAATGTCCAATGGGATGCTTCACGCCTTCGGCTCACGCGAGGAGGTCCTGGCCAACGTCATCCGCCCCTTTGCTGCGCCTGTTGAACGCCCGGCAGCGGCCGTCGCGATGCACAAAGGGGTGAGCGGTCATGCATGAGGGATATTTTTTTGTCTGAGGCGACGATGGCTCCATCGGCCCCGATCGGCAATGGGAGCCGGCGCAACGCGATGATTTCGGGCACGCGCGATGGAATCAGGGCCAACCTGATCCTGGGGGCGGCGGTCACGGTTACGTTAATTGCCGGCGGCGGGCTCTGGCTCGGTCTGACCAAGATTGCTGGCGCGGTAATTGCGCCTGCGACCGTGGTGGTCGAGAGCAACATAAAGAAGGTCCAGCATCTGACGGGCGGCACGATAGGGGGCATCTTCGCGCAAGATGGGGATCATGTACGGGCCGGCGATGTGATGGCACGGTTGGACGACACACTGACACGGGCCAATCTGCAGATAATTAGCAAGGATCTTGATCGGGCAACGGTTCGGCTTGTGCGGCTGGAGGCAGAGCGGCAAGGCCTGTCGGAGATGCAGCTTCCGTTCAGCCTTCAAGCGCGAATGGGCGAGCCGGAGCTGGCTGCGCTGGTGAACGGCGAGCGCACGCTGTTCGACAGCCGCGCTACGGCCCTCAACGGGCAGAAGGCACAGTTGCAAAGCCGCTCAAAGCAACTCGAACGCCAAGTTGAGGGCCTCAAGGCGCAACAGACCGCGGAAGAACAATCCGTGGTCCTGCTGGATGGCGATCTTGTCGATGTACAGGCGCTTTTTACAAAGAAGCTGGTGTCCAAAGAGCGACTTAGCAACATCAGACTGGATGCCACCCGGGCGCACGGAGAATCAGGGCGCCTCGCGGCGGCGGTTGCCGAGGCGCAGGCCAGGATCAGCGAGACCGAACTGCAGATACTTCAGCTCGATGAACAAAGGCGTAGTGACGTAACGAGCGAACTTCGTGAAACGGAAGCCAAGCAGACCGAACTCAGCGAGCGCAAGGTTGTGGCGCAGGACGAACTGGCCAAAACCACCATCCGCGCTCCGCAATCGGGAACGGTACAGGAATCTTCCATTCACACGATCGGCGGCGTGATTGCCGCGGGCGAAGTTCTGATGATGATCGTCCCTGACACCGGCAACCTTGTGGTCGACGCGCTGATTGCGCCGTCGCGCATAGATGACGTTCGTCCAGGTCAGCGGGTCTCGATCCGGTTTCCGGCTTTCGACGCCGGTACCACGCCTGCCTGCCAAGGGTCTGTCAGGCGCATCTCGGCGGACCTGATAAAAGATCAACAGCGCCAGCTTTCTTATTTCTCGGCGCGCATCAATGTCGAAGACAAGTCCACATGTCTGACCGATGCCAAAGTGCTCAAACCCGGTATGCCAGCGGAGGTTCACATAAGTACGGACGAACACAGCGTCTGGTCTTATCTGCTGAAGCCACTTACCGACCAGATGTCGAGGGCTTTCCGGCAATGACATGGCGGCTGTGGGCGGTCGACCGCGGGCACACTGCAGGCGTGCTTGCTGACATACTGGCTGGTAGGCGACGTGATGCCGGACAGGGGTGACGCCGGCGGACGACGCGCGAGCTCGTCTGGGACATTGTCCCGGCTACAAGGCCCCAACAGGATTTTCCTGGCCGCCTCACCAAGTCCTGCTCCGACAACAGCGTTAGCGTCCTGTCATCTTTTGCGCAACAAAGAGCGCATACCGTTCCACGATCATCGACAGGGGCAATTGCCTCACGAGGAGAGGTTCTTTGCCCCTACGACGCGGCGAGGGCCCTCCGGCGGACACGGCGTGCGGCATGCACCGTTCGGTCTGCAGTCACCGCTACATTTGCCACGTCAGATGTATGCGGCAAGGCGTTCGCGCTTCCATGCGACCTCTTGTAGGGCAGCAATTCCCTGACCCGAGCATTGACCGAGGCAATTTCGACCCGCAAGTCCTCACATTCCTGCCGTCTCACATCGAGTTCAATCTGATCGGACGCCTGCTGCGTGGACAGTTGCGCAAAATCTGCGGTGATCTTGGAAAGGTTCACCTTGTTGGTTTCGGCCTCCTCAGCGAGTGCGGCCAACCTTTCGTCAGTCACCTGTTTTTCCGCCAGGGCGTCGCTCCATTGTAGCTGGAGCCTGGCGATCTCGGCCGCGGCCTCGTTGTTTGCGATTGAGGCGAGTTCGAAGCGCGATTGGAGGCTTTGAACTTCTGAGCGCAATCCTCGGTTCTCAGCCTGGCAGCGTTTAAGCTCGCCATCCATGTCCGCCTGCATAATCCTGGCTGCTTCGGTCACCTCCCATAACTTGGCCTGCGCAACCTCGAGTGAGGTGTGCAATTTGATTGCCTCTTTTTCGCTCTTGCCGAGCGCACTCAGCATTTCGGAATTTCGCGCAGCTTCGTTGGCATGGATCGTCGAGAAGGCATCCAGCCTATGCCGTGCCTCTTCCTCCCGCTTCATGGCCTTTTCCAGGTCAATAGACAGGCTCACATTTTTTTCACGCAGCTGTTTGTTCTCTCGGGAGCGCCTGTCGGCCTCGACATTTGCGGCGGCAAGCATGTTCGTGAGGTCGCCAAATTCCGCTTCGTTCTTTGTGGTGGTGTTCGCCGCTTCGACCAGCTCCAGCCTTGCCGCGGCCAACGCGCCACGGAGCACTTCACACTCCTGAACAAGGCTTGCCTGGCGCTGCTGCAATGTCTCGATGGTGCCTTGACGCTCACAGTACCGTCTGTTCAGGTCATTGAGTGTTTCCGACAAGTTCCTTTGATCTGCGATCAGATTTTGATTCGCCAGCTCCAGTTCGTTCGCACGGAGAATGTCCGCGTGAAGGATGTGAAAAAACTCGAACGTCAGTTGACATGTGCCTGTAATTTCGGAAATTTTTGCGTTGATGTCCTCGAAATGGAGCTTGGCATCGTGGAACAAGCCGTTAAACGAGCTCACGGCAGCAATTCGGCTCTGCGTGTGTGAGGTCAGCCGATGCGCTGGTATCGGCGAGCTATCATCGTCGTCGCCGGCACCGCCCTCACTCCGTACGCTGTCATCCTGTTCGTTGTTGTCGCCTGCCATGTTTGGCACGTCGGCGACATCCTCCAAATCGAGGCACTGGTCGACAGCGTTAGCCAAGTCAGCTTCGAGATCGTCGAACGACCTCTCCACATTGTCCTCGGCGCGTCTGATCAAATCCCTGAACTTCATGACTTCATCCCCTGCAGCCGCATGCCCGGAACCATTGAGGCACGAGGACTGAGATGCTTTTGTATCGAGAGCTCAACTCAGCGTCTTCGTTCAATCAAACGATGCCAGGGCGCCGGCGCCGCGAGGAGCCGAGAGCTGCGATTGGAAGGCCCTACATCGGTCTAGGTGCCTGCTGACTTATTCTTGAGGACTGCGCGGCTCCCCTTCTTGCCAACGTCTTGGCGTCAATGGTGTGTTGCCTGGGCACATTAACGCTCAGGTGCAGAAGCCCCGACGAACGGCCCGGCACAGCCTCTTGTGGGGCGCATCAGGCGGCCGGGCCTAACCGGCGGTTGAGTGTTTTGGTTTGCCGGCTGACTCACCATGCGACATTGGCGAGGCAAGCGCATCATTCGAACGAATTGGGGACCGGCCGCCTGGCCGCTCAATCACACTAAGCTTCCGTTGCCGGAGCTGGCAACGAGGTGCTTTGCCTCGAGCCTTGGTATCTACATACGAAGCGGCAATACGCGCCGATGGAGCAGTGGTCCGACCCGTCAAACTATCGCTGCAAAATGCGCGGCGGAAGGCATCCGAGGATATTCTCCGTTCAGCGGTAGGAGATCGAACGCGGGCGATCTTGCTGAATTCCCCAAACAATCCCGGCGGATATGTGTTCGGCAAGGAGGATCATTGCCATATTTGCCGAGCGGCACAATCTATGGATCATCAGCGATGAGGTTTACCGCAGCACAGTGTTCGACGGCGAGTTCCTCTCAATAGCATTCCCGGAATGAGAGAGCGGACGATAATTGTGAACAGCCTCTCGAAGTCTCATGCAATGACCGGCTGGAGGCTAGCGTGGACGCTTGGGCCGGTCTCGGCATCAGTTCATCTGGAAAATCTTGCGCAATGCATGCTCTTCGGATCGCCGACCTGTATTCAGGATGCCGCTGCGGTGACTCTCGATGAGGCGGTGACGCAGAGATGCGTTTCTTTTCGGACGCCCTTCTGCCGTTGATGTTGACCATTGCTGTGCGGATGTTCGCCGGGATATGCGTGAACCTTATCGTCCGCTGCGGCGCTCAATTTGCTTGGGGTTCTTGGAACCGTTCCGAACTTTCTCCTTGCGCCTCCGATCGAGTTGCGCGTGCTCATGCGGGGCGCTGAGGTGTCTCGATCCGCAGTGGCGCGGCCATTATGCGACGAAGCCGATCAGCTTAGTTGAAATTTGTCCCCAGCGGACGGGAACGACGCTTGGCCATGTTAGTTGATGTGAATGGAGCAGCTAAGAAAAGATCTGGCATTGCTTACGCGACCGGGCTTCTGGATAGCTTTCGGCATTTTGTTGCTGCTTTACGGGATTCAGGTCTTTTTTCTAATTCGGGCATGCCAATGCCTTTAGCCTGGAACATCGATCCCCCTAGCTGGAACGCGGTCTGTCCATCTCCCGGCGGCTGCGGCGATAGCGTTGATCAACGATATATTCATTTATAAGCCTGCTATTCCCGGGGATGCCGAGGTTGGCAGCGCCTGCATCGTTGATTACGCACGTGGCGCTCCCCTCAAGATAGGTGGTTACCATTCTCGCGCTGCCGGTGAGCATTGGAGTCCGCACTGTGTTGGACGTGCGCTCATGCGTCGGGAAATTTCTTATAGACAGGGGAGGGTCTGTCAGGCTGGAAAATCACAAGCTGCCCCGCGAATGAGGAAGCAAAAAAGGTGCAAGACCAGATCGATTTCTTCCGGGCAACTCGGTCCTCGCATCATCGCCGATCAGCGGCCGTACCGTCGAGAACCAAAATGCGCACGATCTCAGCCGGTCGGCTTCGGCCAAAACATGCGGACTACCGGACGGGGACAGTCGGTGCCGCGTCCCGTCCTGTGGCCGGCGCTATGCTGACGCTCCTACGGTATCCCGTTCACCGCCCGCGGCAGGAGGGCGAATTTCCTCCGTCCTGCGCGGGACAACCGTCCACTGTTGCGGCCGCACGCAGGACTGCGGCTTATACGCCGTTCTTCCTTTGAGCGGCGTCCAGTTCGCAGGGCTAAATCACCATTGGTATGCAGACGAGCCTCTCGGCGTCTGGACAGAGATCAATTGCGCTTTGCACCAGGGTTCCTGGATCGTAAGCTCCAAACATGCTGCAGTCGCCTGATATGGTCCACTACGTTGGCCGGCTCATACGGCTTCGCAAGGTGCGGGCCTTCCTGACAAAGGTCGCCCGCCGCGATCGCAGTTCGTTCTACTGCGGCAGAAAGCACTATTTTGACCTCGGGCTTGTTCTCGCGAACCCACTTCGACAGTTGGAACCCGTTCATGTTGCCCGGCAGGTCAACGTCACACAAGACGGTGTCCACACCGAACTCCGCATAGTTCAACGCTTGTTGCGCCTCACGTGCGAAATGGGCCTCAATCACCCTGTAGCCACAGTGGCGGAGATAGTCCGCGATGACGCATCGGGCGATGACGTCGCCGTCAACCACGAGGATCGTTTGGCTCTGTTGGTTCGGGGCTTCCATTGACGGAGAACGGTCAGCAACCGGCAGGGTTCCACGCATCATGACCTGCGCGGGATGCCGACCGAAGATCGCGGCGAGATCCTGCACGAAATGATCCCTGCCGGCGGGCGCATTCAATTCAGCGGAGCGATGCCGCACTGGTGACGCCGTTTGCCACCTGGTCGACGAGACGGGCTAGAAGGCATGGTCTCGAAGCTCAAGGGCAGTCCATATCGCAGCGGCAAACGAGCGCTTGGCGCAAGATCAAGTGCTTTGAGGAAAAGGAAATGCAAATCATCGGTGCACAGCGCGAGCGCGGCAAAGCTACCCAGGTGATCATGGCTGAAAAGGGCCTCTACAAAGGCGGCGCACTCGTCAACTTCAATGCCGATGAGCGGCAAGCGCTTGGGGATCGTGTCCAGGGCAAGGTTGGCGGCCCGGTCCCGAAGGGACATAAAAAGGAAAAGGCCGAGTGGCTGAAGCCCGGACTGGTTGGCTGGGTCGAGACCCTCAAAGGCGAAGAGAAGCTGCGGCACGCAAGGCTGCTGGATTTCCGGGAGGATGATGCAAATGGCCATGCCTAAGAAAGATCAGGAACGCGCCACCTACGCCTGGATGTACGGCGCCCAAGCGCGCAAGGATGGCAAGGAGCGTGAGGTGCCAGCTTACTGGCAGGAACATGCCGACGCGTGGCTGCAGGGCTTTGACGGTGTGGCGATGGACGGTTTTGGCAAGACCAAAACCGTCAACAACGAGATGGAGGCCGAGGTCGACGAAGCTGCCGTCGAGCGCCCCGACGAATAGCCATTTTGCCGTATGCCGTATGGTCGTTTTTAATTGGAGAAGGGTTTCGTTGGGCCTATAAAGATTGCGTTTACCATTGCCTTTTTAGGGAGAATGCGATGGTTGCAACGCCCATAGAAATCGCTCAAGCCGCTACTGCGACTACGGCCACCTTGCTGAAGTGGCAGAAGTCCATGGAGGAACGCGCCACGTTTCGCCAGAACATGGATCAATCGCGCAGGGCGATTCAAGCCTCACGCGATCTGCTGAAGCGCCTTCGTCAACGTCATCGCGACGACATGGCGGAAAGTTCGGAAAATGCCAACCCGTCTACTGTGCCGATATCGCAACGCGCCGGCAGCTAGCGGGAGGCGACCAGAGCCGATGTGATGGGTAAAGTTTCACTGGCCGTTCCTTGGGTGGGCAGGCAAGTTAAACTTTGTCAACGAGCGGCCTTTTTCGCGCTCGCGGAAGCGCCACGTGGCTTTCGACCAGGCGCACGTGCTCGGCGTCGACAGTCACCAATGGCCGGAGGCTGACGGTTACCTTGTCCCCGTCGATGCGTGTGACAGGGCCGATCAATTCCATATGCTGGCCAATTACAGCCTTCGAAGTCGAATCGACAACAGAATGCGGGAAGTCGTAGGAGGGGATCGTCACGCTTATGCGATCGGGCGTCACGCGGCCGCGCACAATCGCCGTGACTGCGACCTCGTCGCCAACTTTGATAGTTCCCCGAGCCATGCCCAAGACTTTGGAGCAGCCGGCGCCGGCGTCAAGATGAGGGGGAGCTAATAAAACCCCTCCGCGCCGCGATTGTGACGCGGGGCGATCCGATCGCCGCCAGCGACTTAGCAGACCAATTGACGACAGCGGCCGAGAAGCCTGGCATCCCTGCCGACCAAATCAACGGCGAAATCGAAAGCGTCTTCGAACTGTGAGAGAGGGCCGGGGCTGTGGCCGGCTGGCTTGCGGTTAATATCGACCACAAGCTGAATGGACGAGGCGACGAGGTCATCAGCCTTGCTGGTTCCGACGTCGACGTGCTTGTGATCCCCACGGATGAAGAGAGAGCCGTGGGGATCCAGCTGCTATCTGTGCGCCCTCAAGCTTTGTCGCTCGTGCCCTGAGCGCCGAACTTGATGCTACTCGCGCGGCGGGTGTCTCGACCTGTCAGGAGTTCGGCGGCAGCAGCATGGTCCGATAGCCGGCCATCAAGGCGATCAAGGTTGCTGCAACCAGCGGCAACCAGAACTTGGTCGGTCCGGCAAATACTGCCAGCGATGCGCGGCGATGCCGTCAGCACCGTCAGGAACCAGACCTCCCACGGGTTGAAACCGCCCATGGGTCAATCGTCCGGTTTGGCAACAAGGGCCAAGATGATCGCTGCCGCAGCCGTGCGGCAAGACATTTGCGGCGGTGTTCCTCCGACAACGACTTGTTTCAGCTAGTTGTGGAGGTGCGACAATTGAAATCCGGGCTGGCGTTCGACGCCGGATAACAGCGATTCCGCCGATCGGAACATGTCCTCGAATTCCAACTCGTTTTCAAACACCACGCCGCCGACGCTGATGGTCAGCGTGTCCGCGGTTCCTTTTGGCGCGAAATAGGCTTGGGCCACGCGCGCCCGGATACGGTCGCCGATCTCCCTGGCGTCGTCTTCTGTCGCACCGGGCAGAAAGACCCCGAACATGGAGGTTCCGATCCGGCCCACCAGATCTTCCTTGCGTACCGATGACTGGATGGTCGAGGCTATGAGCCGCAAGGCTTCGTCACCCCAGCCAAGGCCGAAGCGCAGATTGATGGACCTGATGTGTTCGGGATGAATGACCAGGAAGGCGCCAGATCTTGGACCAGACGATTCCGGCCTGGTTGCTCTCCTTTCGACCATCGACGTGAAGACTGTCCGGTTGAGGCAGCCTGTCAGGCTGTCAAAGGTCGCCGACTTGTTGAGTTCTCTTCGATAACGGACGAGCTCGGTCCGCTGCAGGCCAATGAACAGCAAAAGCGGGCCACCGACGATGACCGGCAACAGGATCGCTGTGACCATGCTGCGGCCGAACGGCGTCAAGGCTTCCGAGAACAGAAGCAGATAATTTAGGCCAACCGAGAGGAGCAGAATTCCCGCCGATCCCAGGGCAGTCAGCCATGCGATATCTTTCCATTGCCGGGGCGAGCTATTCGCCATTGGTGTCATCATTAGCCAATCTCCCGCCTGATCGGCTGTCATAAGGCCAAGGTGCTGCACTTTCAGTTTCGAGGAAACATACAATTTTAGTAATGGCGCAATCACCTACCATCGGCCCGAAACCAGGCTTTCAAAAGCAAGGCTACGGCGGTAAAAGCGACGACACCGAATTATCGGCTATTGCGGCGGGCCGAATATCCCCATCTGCGCGTCTCTGGCCACTGCCTCCGCCTTGCCGTAGATGCCACTCGCCAGGGCCGTCGCCCAGCCATTGGAAACAAGCCACGCGCCGACATCCTGCTTGCCCAAGCTGCACGGTGCTCCAATGGCAAAACGATCGATTTCCGGCGGCACGACGCATTTCAGCGCCCGGCCGCGCAGCCAGGAATTGAACGTCGCGCGCGCACGCTGGCCGCAAGGCCAGGCGATGCCACGAAAGGAACAGGTCTCATCCAGGTCAATGCCTTGGATCCCGCTGATGGCTACCTTGCGCCCCATCGATTCGAAGGTTGCCGACGAGGTGGCAACCGGTTGGTACAGCAGGACCTCTTTCCAATCCTTTGGCATCCGCATCCCTGCAGGCGAAGCCAGACCAAGGTCGCTGAGCGGCAGGCGCGGCTCGACCCGTTCGATTTGCGCCGGATCAAGCTGTGGCGGCGCGATAAGGTCCTGAGCAATCTTGCGTGCCCGTCCTCGCCATGGCGTATTGGCGACGGTCGCAGTTGGTCGCAGTGGCTGGCTATCGTCGATGGATTGACGCGACGCTGGTATCGGCCGATCGATGGGAAGCAGATCGGCGGCCCGCATGATCAACAAGACCCCGGCCAGGAGGAGCAGGCTTCCGAGCGCTATCAAGCGATTGTGCCTCAGCCAGCCCATCAACTCAAGCAAGGTTCCTTGCCCCTCAATACCCCGATGTCGATTTGGCGACCAGCTTGAGTGCGCCTTTTCGAACCTGGTAGAAGGGCATGGATCGCTCACTGGAGCCATCCGCCCGAAACCGGAACAGGCCGGTCGATCCGCGAAATCCGTTCCGATTTTCGAGCACCTGCTTGCTGAAGCCGTCAGGCCCGGCCGAACTTGCAATTCCTGCTGTCAGGGCGACCATATCATAGGCGTAGGCGACATTGGCGTCGGCTGGATAATTGTAGGTCGTCTTGAAGCGGTCGGCGATCGGGCCGGTTTCGGTTGGGTCGAGCGTGGCGATGTAGGAGCCTTCAAACAGCGGCTCCATCGGATGTTCCAGCCAGCGGTTGGTTCCAACGACGGCAATTGCTTTTCCAGGAATGCCTTTCGTTTTGAGCGCCGCAAGGATCTGCGCCGGATTGTCGTCGCCGCTGGCGATGATGATGGCATCGGGAGCCTCGACCAGCGAGCCCATATCATTGACCACTTTGGTGCCGCCATCGCCGGCCGGATACGGAATGGTGACGGCGAGCGTCGCGCCATAGATGCTGAGGCTGTTGGCGACCCGCTTTTCAACCGCGCCGGCATTCGCTCCTGCCGCAACGAGCAACACGAACTTCTTGCTGCCTTTGGCCGCCAGGCCGGCTGCGCCCGCGGCCGCGCTGTCGGCCTCGTTGAGGCGCACCGCATAGACGCCCGGGCCGCCGGCGAAATTGTCGGCCAGCGCCAGCACCGGCGGCCGCTTCGATCCCGACAGCTTGGCTATGTGCTGCGCGGCCGCGAGTTCGACCGGGCCGATGACGATCTTGGTTCCAGTGGTGATTGCCTTCACAGCCAATTCGCTGGCGTGCGCGCTGTCGCCCTTGGTGTCCTCGACCGTAACCGTGAGCAGTGCGCTGCCAAGGTCGGCCATTGCCAGCTTGGTCGCATCGAGCATCTTCCGGCCGTTTTCGCCGGCGTTGCCCGGGGCCGACAAAGGCAGCAGCATCGTGACCTTCGTCGATCCCGTGCCGAGCGATTGCGTCGCCTGGGCGGGACCGGCAACGGCGCCGGTGACCGGCGCTCCAGGTGCGGCGATCGCCGCCTGGTCGAGCGCGTCCGAGACGCTGCCTTTCGACTGGCAGCCCGACACTATGCCCGCGAACGCAAAGACGATCGCCCACGTCCACGAACCGTGTCGCTGCCGGCCAGAATCCATGATGCCTCCCTCATATCCCGCCGGGTATTTGTCCCGGTCTCATCCGTTCATCTTACGGCAGACTTGCCTCGCCGTCTTTGCAATTGCTGGATTATGGCTCAGCCGTCGAAAAGTCTTGCCCGGAGCGCCTTGATCATTCTGGCTTGCCCGGCGCTTCGATAGTCCGTGCATTTCATGTATCGCGGGCCCGGCACGAACAGCCGGCGCACACAAATCCGCCTCGCCGGGGCAGGGGCACCATCGTCTCCTGCTGTCGGGAATGCGGAGAATCCGAACGTCGCCACCGGCAATGGCCCGGCCACCGCAAAACCTTCTCTCGCCAGGATTGCACGCGCACGCCGGCAGTAGCGGACCGAAAGTTCGGAGAACCGGGTTTCACCGTGCCCGGCACGATACTTCATGACGGTGGTGCAGAGATCGCCTGCGGCAAGGCTGTTTGCCTGCGCCAGATATCTGACGCCGAGCGCGATGTTGGTCGCCGGCGCGCCAAGCTCGTCGAGCGAGCCGCGAAAGCCGAGCATTCGCGCCGTTCCCGGCATCACCTGCATCAACCCGACCTCACCATCGGCGCCGCGCACATCGGGATCGAATTCGCTTTCGATCTCCATTACCGCGTGCGCCAGCACCGGTTCCAAGCCGTAGAGCGATGCCTGGCATGTCGCAAACGCCTTGAATGTCGCGCGCGTCCATTCGGAGGCGGCGTCGCAGCGAACCGGCCGCCTCAAGCCGAACGGTGCTTGCTGCTCGAGGGCAGGTCGTTCCAGCCAGTTGGCACGGCCTTCAGGGGCAAAAACGGCCAGTGCGATCGCTCCGGCAATCGCTCTCGACAATCTTCCACGGGCGATCATCGTCAGCCTGTCGGCGCGACTTGATCCCTTTCGGTCAGTTCATGTACTCGACCATGCGGTCGTGGAAGCACTCGCACTTGTTGAGCGTGTCCTCGTCCTTGTAGTTCGTCTTGAGGTAGCCATAGGCCATGCCGCAGGCGACCTTGGCTTCCGACGCCCAGACGAAGGCGGGGCGGGACGAATTGATCCATTCCGAGCTGTTGGCGACGGCCACCGACTCGTCCATCAGCTTGACCACCTGGACCTTGAGATCGACGATGTTGTCGTTCAACACCAGGTTCGATGTGCCGACGGTCCGGCAATAGTCGGCCACCGGCCCTTCGATGATGTCGGCGGCGAAGCCAGTCGATCCAGCCAACAGCAGCGCCGCGGCCGAAGCCAGCAATCTTGCACAACGCTTCATTTAAGTCCCTCTCCAAACTGCGGTTTTATGTTTCGCTAATATGTAGCATGAGAGTACGGCCACGCATAAGTGCTAAATCGTGGCCGTGTGCTGTTGATGTTGTGTGTCGTCGTAGAGGATGTTGATCGTGCCGGTGGCAGGCGCATTCTGCAGAACGGCGACATCCACGAAGTTGGCCGCGTTGCCCGAGCCGCTGGTATCGACGCTCACGGTGCTGGTCGCGGTGTCGTAATGCACATAGTCGGCCATGTTGCCGGCCGGCGCCTTGTCGAACAACGCGCTCAAGTCGATCTTGTCCCCTTCACCGGCATGGTAGTCGGCGATCAGATCCTTGATGTTTAGATTGTCGATCTTGAACGTGTCGGCTCCCGAAGTGCCGGCGATGGCGGCCGTGCTTCCGGAGCTAGCGTTATCGTAGTTGCCGAAGCCGATGTCGCCGACCGCGGCTATCTGACCGTCGGCGGTCGTGAAGGTGGCTTCGCCATAGGTCAAGACCGAGCCGTCCGCCGAAACCGAGTGCTGATTGTTGCTATCGAGGCCGATCTCGACGATACCCAAGGCGGCCAGAGATTTGAACTCGCCCGAATCCGACACGCCGTTGCCGTTGGCATCTTGCCAGACACCAAATTGCGCAAAGTCGTGGTCGGCGGCAGTCAGCTTGCCATCATGATTTGTGTCATAGAGCTGCTCGAGCGCGGCAAGGTCGGTCGCAGCGCCGGCGGCATGTTGGGTGAACACGATCTCCGAACCGTTGTTCACCTTGCCGTCGCCATTGAGATCGATCGCCAGGATACCGTCATGCGTATCGACCCAGGCGGTTTTCGAAGCGACGCCATCGCCGTTATAGTCGAACGAAACGGTGGAGTGCGTCAGATCGGTGGTGTGGATTCCATCATGGTTGAGGTCGAGTACGACCGGAGCGGCAATGGCAAAAGGTATCAGTCCGGCCGCCACGTGGACAGTGAAATTCGCCGTCGTTGTTGTGTCCCCGTCGCCATCCGTGAGTTGCAACGCGACCGGAATTGTATGGTCGACCGTGGTGCTCGTGACCCCGACATCCGTCAGGTTCAGCTTGGTCTTGCCCGACGACTCATAGGCGTCGACCCATGCGATCTGCGTTCCGGCAGGCGATGTGATCGTCAGCAACGTCGCACCGACCGCCGGAGTGAAGGAAGCCGTGGTTCCGTTGGTGTAGTGGGCGACGAACTCGATCTTGTCGCCGGCGGTAACCGCATCGAACGAAAACTTGGCATAGCTAACAGTCGCGAGGGTGATGGCCGGAGCCGTATAGCCGCCCGGGCCGTCATAGTCGTCCGGCGTCCCGAAATCGAAACGCATGAACTCGCCTCCGTCGAAATTGTTGTTGCCGAGGCCCCAACCTGCTGACGAACCGTTGACGTTGCTTGTTTGTGTCAACGATGGCATGCCGCCGGCCAGCCATGCCGTCTCGTGTGGTGAGGTGAAGGAGCCGCCGGCATCCGTTGGCGCCCATCCGGTCACCATCACGACATTCTGACCGCCCGCCGTCACCACGATGGAATTGCTGGGGCCGGAGCCGAAGGCGCCGCTCGATGCAACGGAGACATTACTGACAGTGCCGTCCAAAGGTGCCAAAAGGTCGAACGTGTACTGCCCCGACGTACCGGCATTCGGATTAACGGTGATGGTAAAGACCGCCGTGTCGCCTGCATCATGGCTTCCGTTGTTGTTGTTGTCGGCATAGGCGGTCAACACGCTGCCGGACTGCTCCGTGATGAGGTTGTGGCCGGCCGAAGTGATGCCTGTTGTGTTGGCAGTGATCGTCATGGTGGCCCCGGCGCCGTCGGCGCCGGCGACGAAGTGGAGTGTTCCAACGGCCGGCGTTTGCGACGTATCGGTGCTTGCCTGCTGGCTTTGCACGGTTCCCAATGTCGGCACGTCATCGACGATGTTGACGGACAGCGTGCCTGTGGCGTTCTGGCCGTCCTGGTCGGTGAGCGAGACGGCAAGGTTCT
>NZ_JAMYSB010000036.1:0-40112 GCF_040321695.1 Mesorhizobium sp. M0292 | reverse complement strand
CATGCCGCCGTCGAAACGGGCGACGACGGACTAGCCGCCGACTGATGACAAACCGCTCAGCGGCAGCGCAAGATCGTTCATGGTGCGTGTGGTCTCCGGGAAATTTCGGATCGGCTTAAGCAACCAAATCCTACGTCATTTCAACGGGCTTGCGCCACATCCACCAACCCCCATGAATTTTTCAGGCTGGCAGAGAGGGTGCTTGCGGTGCACTCACTGACACGAGATCGCAAATGGAGGCGCGTGACCACCAGAACTGGCGACACCCAAGGTGGTCCGCTGGACCCGCAGGAGGAACCACAAGGTGTCAGCGGGCAGAGCGCAAGCGAGTCCCTACTTCGATCTTTCTAGAAGCGCGCCGGCAGCCTGGGCGGGGGGCTTGGGGGTCAGACGGCCGGCGCACGCCACTCACGAAGAGCGGCCCCTTTTCCTGGTTCGAACGCCCATAGTCAACCCGGAAACGTCAGGATGCCCGCCATGTTACTTTCAGAGCGGCGCGACTTCGCCATGGTGGACACTAGGAGTAGCCACTCTCGTAGGCCGAGTTGATGCTCAAGCCAGCATCGCCTTGCCGAACTAGGAAGAGTTCGCCGTTAGTCCTTCGTCGCGAGCCGATGCCGTCGTGCACGTTTCGTAGCACTCCGGGCGGCTATATCGCTTTGTTGTTCGGTGAGCTGCGCCAGAAGGCATCGCATCAATCAATCAAGCGTCGACATCAGCCGCAAGCTTCACATCACAACAGCTAGTCCACCCATTGCAGATCATCCGATCTGTTCAGGCGGCGTCCGAAATGTCCAACTCCGACTCAAGAATTCCCACAGGTATGGAAAGCGATTTCGCTATCCGATCCCGATAGCCCTTGCTGTACCTCAGACCTCGCTCGATGTTTTGGATTTCCTCAGCGGCCAGCCCGCACGCGACGGCCAGGTCGTCGATCGAATATCCAAGGTGCTCGCGATAAGCGCGGACGATGTGGGTTCCCTGGGACATAGCCGTCAAGACTGGTTCGGGAATGCGCGAATCCTTCATAAACATCTCCAAGAACTGGGAGCTCCCTCGGAGATTCCTCCCGAGGCGCACACCTAGCAAATAAAAAAAATGGTCGTCCATTCGGCCGAACCGGCCTCATGCATGGGATGGGCCGCTGAATTGGCCGGGCTGGAATATGGCGGCTCACCTGCTTCTGATCAAGTATCAAGACTGCCCGTGCTGAGAGCCTGGTCGGCGTAGCGCATGCGACCTGCGATCCTTCGTGGACCATTCTCGCCGATGGCTTTCTTGAACAGCAACTCGAACTTTCGGCACGGACACTGCTTCCTTCGGCAATCTCCACCGGCGAGGCAGCGAAAGACCCGCTCGTAACCGCTACCGAGTTTCGCAATTGCAGCAAACAATGGTCATCTGGTTTCATCCGGGCTTCGGATCCAGACAAGGGGTACCGCTTTCCTGGAGGCGCATCGCCACCTGTACAGGTTCACAATCATTCGACCGTGACCGATTTTGCGAGATTGCGCGGCTGGTCTACATCCGTCCCCATGAAGAGCGCCGTGTGGTAGGCTAGAAGCTGTATCGGGAGCGAGAAGATCATTGGCGCGATAATCTCGTCGACAACCGGCAGCACGAGCGTGTGCATGGTTTCGAGTTTCGATACGGCTGCCCCTTTTTCATCGGTGATGAGGATAATCCGCCCTCCACGGGCAGCCACTTCCTGCATGTTGGAAACGGTCTTGTCGAAAAGACGGTCATGGGGCGCGATGACGATCACCGGCATGTTCTCGTCTATCAAGGCGATCGGCCCGTGCTTCAATTCACCCGCTGCATAGCCCTCGGCATGGATGTAGGAAATCTCCTTGAGCTTCAGCGCACCTTCCATCGCTAGCGGGAAACTGGTGCCACGGCCGAGATACAGGACGTCACGACACTTTGACAGTTCGCGCGACAAGAACTCGATTTCCGGCTGGATGCTCTCGAGTACGTGGCCCATCACGCGCGGCAATTCGGCGAGGCTCCTGACGAGCTCCTGCAGCTCGTCTTCGGGGACCGTCCCGCGGGCTCTGGCGGCGCCGATGGCGAGTGCTGCTAGAACGGCAAGCTGGCAGGTAAAAGCCTTGGTAGAGGCGACGCCGATCTCCGGTCCGGCAAGGATCGGGAAAACCGTATCGGCCTCGCGAGCGATGGTCGATTCGCAGGCATTGACGATAGCGCCAATTTTCAGCCCACGCTCCTTGCAGTACCTCAATGACGCAAGCGTATCGGCGGTTTCGCCGGACTGCGAGATGAAAAGAGCTGCCGACTGCGGCGGCAACGGGATCTCGCGGTAACGGAATTCGGACGCAACGTCGATTTCAACCGTCAGGCGCGCATAGCGCTCGAACCAGTATTTTCCGATCAGTCCGGCGAAATAGGCGGTTCCGCAGGCAGAGATCGCCAAGCTCGGGACCTTGGCGAAATCAATGCCAGGAACCATGTCGCGACTGTCTATGATGTTAATGTAATGACGGAGAGCATGGGCGATGACCTCGGGCTGCTCGTAAATCTCCTTCTCCATGAAGTGGCGATGGTTGCCCTTGTTGGCCAGATCGGCCGCGGCCGTGGAGATATGGAGCGGACGCTCGACGGGACGGCCGTTGACATCGAAGATATGGGCGCCCGAATTGCCGACAACGGCCCAGTCGCCGTCGATGAGATAGGTAATTTCATTGGTGAAGGGAGCAAGGGCGATCGCGTCGGAGCCCAGGAACATCTCGCCGTCGCCGTGACCGATCGCGAGCGGTGGCCCGTTGCGCGCCGCCGTGATGGTCGACGGTTCATCTTCGAAGAGGATGGCAAGCGCATAGGCGCCCTTGACGCGTTTCAGCATGGCACGCGTGGCCTCTTGCGGCCTCATGCCCTCTCGGCGGTATCTTGCCAAGAGATGCCCAACGACCTCGGTGTCGGTGTCGGTCTGGAACTCGGCGCCATCCGCCGCCAATTCGTCCTTCAGCTCGGTGAAGTTCTCGATGATGCCGTTATGGACTACGGCGACACCGTCGCTAAAGTGCGGGTGCGCATTGCGTTCGGTCGAGGCCCCGTGGGTTGCCCAACGCGTGTGGCCGATGCCGACGTTGCCGCTCAGCGGCTCTTCCTTCAGTCGCCTCTCGAGGTTGACGAGCTTGCCCTCGGCGCGCCGGCGGTGCAAGGCACCCTCGATGATCGTCGCAACGCCGGCGGAATCATAGCCGCGATATTCCAAACCCTTCAACGCGCCGATCAACCGATCCGACACCGGCTGTTGCCCAACGATGCCAACAATCCCGCACATGTTCGTCTCCGCATCTTTGCGGGCAGCACCAGCCCACGCGAGACGGATACCCGTCCGGCCGCTTTAAGTGGCGGCCTTGTAGTAGAATTCCATAATATTGGTAAAATTGATTGTTGTGATAACTACCATCCACCCGATGGATAGGTCGGCCGCTGTGGAGCCACGACCCAAACTTCTACTCGCGCCTGACGCTCTTATGAGGATCGCAGACTCACACCCGCGGCAGGATCACGGCCTCGGAAAGGCCAGGAGGCCTTGGACAGTGGACGGACGACGGGCCTGCGGCCCCTTGTCAGGCAGTCGGCATCTAGGAGCATGGTGCCGCCGACTTGGGCATCGGCGATGGTCTGTCTTGGCGACAGCCTGAGTTCGCTTCAGGACCGTCGTCGTCTCGCGCGGCTGCCGGTGTCAGTTGACGATAACAAATGTCCGCCGGGGGCGAGCGCCTCGCGCACGGCACGTGCCAGCCGCGGTCGGTCCGGGACGCCGTCGAAGGCGTTGGCCGTGAAGACTCACGGGGCGTGACACCAGAGTAGCGAGTTCGTAGCGCGTAGCCGGCGACGAATTCGCAATTGGTCGCGCCGGCGCCGGTCAGCCGGCGCTGCGCGGCCTCCAGCTGGTCGGCGTAGTGCGACGACATGGCGGGTGATCGTGGCGATCGGCACAGCCGCCCCGCAACAGAGGTCGACCACCTCCATGCCCGGCTTCAGCCCGGTTGTCGCAAGCGCCATCTTCGCTGCGGTCGCGCTTGTCATGCTGCTCTTTCCTGGCCTTTGCAAGAACACGAACCTCGGCTTCGGTTGGAATGGCAATGTGGCGAAGGGCGACCCGATCTGCGTCAAGCTCATCGCCAGGGAAGAGGCGAATGATGAGCAGCCCCACTATCGCCTGATCACCACCGGCGGCCGCCGATGTTCCCAGCATTCGCGTTCCAAGGTCGGCATGTCGTGCTCCTCGCTGGCATAGCCAAGGCAGAAATAGCCGATCAGCGTCCATTCGGGCGGCGTGTCGAGAATTTCGGCCATCTCGGTCGCATCGAGGATCGACACCCAGCCCATGCCGATGCCCTCCGCCCGCGCCGCCACCCACAGTGTGTGCACTGCCATGACGGCCGAATAGTCGATGGTCGCCGCCATGGTCATGCGACCGAGCCCATGGCCTTGTCGGGTCGTGCGGTCGGCGAAGACCGCGAATTGACAGGGCGCCTCGTCGAGCCCGGCAAGCTTCAGCCGGGCATAGAGTGCGGCGCGCTCTCCCGAAAAGCGCGTGAGCGCCTCAGCATTGCAGCGCTCGAAGCAGTCTCTCACGGCAGTGCGCCGCTTGAGGCTCTCGACGACTACGAAGCGCCAGGGCTGGCTGAGGCCAACGGAGGGCGCAATGCTGGCGAGCTCGAGCAGGCGTTCCAGCGTACCCTCTGGCAGAGCCGTCGGCTCGAAGCGCCGCACATCCCTGCGCCAGCGCAGCAGCGTGATCAGCTCGGCGCGAAAATCGTCGGTGAAATCTGGAGGTGACGGCATGGCGGTCTCGTTAGGTATGGATTGGCATTAGGGAGTACAGTGTGGACAGCCTCTGCCTATTGCCAAGCTGGCTTGTTGCGTCCGACAATCGCGTCATGCGACCCCGACCGCAAACGATAGAAAAATCTTTCCTCGTGGGCGGCGCTATTACGATGCAATCGACCAAGCCAGTTTCGATCAGCTCGCACCGCGGTGAATCGTGTACCAGGCCGTTGCTAAATGCGCCATTGACACTCAGGCGCACCCGTATCGCTCACCAGGCCTCCGAATGCAGAGAACGTCGGCCTGGAACGCGGAGACAGCGACAGGCATCTCAGCTTGCATATACTCGTTCCTGCCGCATCGCCCGCAACTCAGTTTGCTTCCGACCACGTCGGCCTCGACGTCCCCGAAGATTCCCCAGGTCATTCGGCAGATACCATCGTCTGACGTCATAGCGCCGCAGCGGACAGCACCAGCTGCCCAGTTCCATTTGGTGCATCGCTGAGCTTCCAGTCGCCACCGCAATTTCGTCTTCCACCAGCGTCAGGCATGACCCAAATTGGAGCTCATCCCTCTCACAGTCGATTCGCGCTTGAACTATATGTTCTACTTTCGTTCACTGTTCGGACGGCACATTAGAAAGAGCTGGAATGGAATCTATCATCAGCCCTCGACAGCCGCCAAAGGTGGCCGCTGTTCAAGCCCGCCGAAAAGTTTGGATGCCGTTCACAAGGGGAGAGCATTGGTGGGACCATGCCGGCACCATCTACCTCTTTGTTCTTCTCGGGGAACATCGCCCGGGCCAGTGGTCTCAATCGTGACCGGAGAGTAAAAATAACTGACGCGCATCAGGGCTCGCGCATGTGGAACGAGATGAGCATCCCAGTTACTGGCACATTCTACAATCAGCTACCAATTGACAAAACGTAAGGCAGGAGACGGTTGAGACGTGGAAGGTGTTCGACCGTCGTACCGCAGAGTCGCCATAAGTCGCATTTACGAGGTCCTGATATTTGATGCAAATGGCTGGGAACGTTGCTCACCCTCAACTCGGAGGTGACCGTTACCATCAACAGCGGATGGGCTGGTGCCGTCATGAAGTTGGAGGGCGACTTTCCTCCTCTAGCCGTTTTCGCAACCTATTCCGTCGCCGTCTCGGTCAAGATCATAGATATCGGTGCCTACGACAGAGACCGGCCCGTGTACGTATGCGGGACCATTGCCCTTTCCGGAGGAACAGTCGACATCGCTGGCGATTGGAACACAGGCGCCTGTGTAGTTAGGGTCGCAGGATTCTTGGCCATGAGCGCTGCTGATGAAGGACGCCAGACCCAGAGCGACCGCGCCTAGACGATGAAACCGCATCAAACACCCGCCAGCCAACACCCAAGAAATCTTAGCGGGCATTTTAGCTCCATGCAATATTAGCGCTGGCTTGGGCGCCTATATATCACCACCAAGCTCCAAAGAGATAAGTTATTGCCCCACTGCAATGATCAAGATCGCGTTGAGGGTCGCGCGATGGCGGGCTACTTGATTTCGGTTTGGCAGATGCGCGGCCAAAGACCGACGCGTGCTGCCAGGCATATGCATCTGCGGCGGGGTTTGACTTTTGATATTGCGAGGCAGGAAGGTCGCTTGCTGTACAGAGGAGCTTATTGCCGAGGTCGAGAATCTTAGTGCCGATCGATGGTAGTGCATCCACATCAGTCTGATTTTCGACAGCCGTCGTCGAGCCGGAGTGCGCATCTCCCTCTGCGGTGAGGCCTCCGTAAGCGTCTGCGACGACCGACAGAGTCGACAACCACGCGCTTCGTTCAGCCCCCGAGGTGATCATGGCTGAAAGCGGTCCTACAAGGGCGGGCGATGTTAGCCGTCAAGGCCGACAAAAGGCAAACGCTGTGGGATCGTGTGCAGGGCGAGGTCGGCGTCCCGGTCCCGAATGAGCATAAGAAGGACAAGGCGGAATGGCTGAAGCCGGGACTGGTCGGCCGGGTCAGGAGGTCGAAGAGCGAAGAGAAGCTGCGCCACGCAAGGCTACCGGATTTCTGGGAGGATAACCAAAGAGCGCGGTCAGTCTTGGGTATATTGTACGATTGTTACCCAAGCGGCGGCCGGCATGGAACTCTCATCCTCGTGGAGCTAGGGTTGTGCTATGGCACAGCCCTTTCAATCCGCCCCAATGAGCGCTTCATTTCAGATGATCGTGGACCACTATGAGACAGCGGTTTCACTCCAGGAGCGCATTGTAACTCGCGCTCGACAAGTCGGCTTGGCGACCAAAAGCGATGACGAATTTCTGGAGCATCTGAATGCCGCGTTAGAGCGGGTGCGCCAAAGCTTGGCTCGGGCCGATTAACGTAATTGATTAAAAAATGGGACATCCGCGGTCGGCAGGCATACAGTGTGCCATCGACGGCAACTCTAAGGGCGTCCGTCGGCTGTGAGCGATCAACATGCTTCCGCCCCAATAGGGAGAGGGAGCTATGACAGACTCCAGTTCACAAACTCACACTGCCGCGCAACGCGACACCGGCCAAAATTCGATCTATCGCAATTCGCTGCTGCTACGAATGTGCTCGGCAGATTTGGCATTGCTGCAACCTCATTTCGAAAGCGTCTCCCTTGGGCTGAAGACGCATCTCGAAGTGGCGGGGTCACCAATCAGCACCGTGTACTTCTTCGAGAGCGGTCTCGGGTCAGTGGTGGGCGAGCTGCGGCCTGGTATCGAAGCTGAGATCGGAATCATTGGTTGTGAGGGCATGACCGGCTCAGCGCTTATCATGGGCGATGACCGGTCAACGCACGATTGTTACGTCCAATTAGAAGCCCGAGCCTTTGTTATCGACGCGGGCCTCTTCACCAAGGCGCTTCTGACAAGCCCAACCTTGCGAACCTTTCTGCTCCGCTACGTTCACTACTTTCACCTCCAGGCAAGCTTCACCGCGCTCAGCAATGCCCGGATGAACATAGTCGACAGGCTCTCAAGATGGCTGGTGATGTGTGATGATCGCGTCGACGGGAACAGCTTTGCGATTACGCACGAGTTCTTATCAGTTATGCTCGGTGTCAGGCGGCCCGGCGTCACCATAGCGCTGCAAACCTTGGAGGGCCAAGGTCTGATACGCTCAATGCGAGGAGAGGTAGTCATTCTTGATCGCGCGCGTCTAATTGCGCTGGCAGATGGGTCATATGGCAGGGCTGAAGCCGAATACGCTCGGCTAGTCGGCAAACTGCATTGATCGCAGGCGCCGCGGCGTCCGTAGCGCCGCGACGGTGATCGCCAACGAATGTGCTCGACAGGAGATGGTCGATCTCCTGCATTGGAGTCACGTAAGCCGCCTAGACAGAGCCTTCACCGCCGACGTTGCCGAGCATCGGGATCCAAGACGAAGCTGTCATGCCGGCACCGCTGCATGCGCCCCGCGAGGAACAAACCGCCCCTCGCCTTCGTTCAGGATCCCGAAGCACGATACGGCTGTGCACCACCTTCCGGCCACTCAAAGGAGACCCGAGACGACTTGGTCCGTAAAGGAGGTTTTCGAAGAGCATCTGAGGCTTCGCGCGGCAGGCGATATCGAGGAGGATCTCTTGGGCGCACTGCCATCTAACCTCGATTAAACAGGCACTGATGCGCTGGCTGGAGCAATGGCGAGACTCATTGCACCAGCCAAGTTCAGGGCATGTGCAGACAACCGCTTTTGGCCCGGAACAGATCGATTGGCGGCATAGCCTTATCTTTCCCTCACAACGGGAAGGCTGTTTCGGGACTTTTCGAAATCAGCGGATCACAGGCTCGCCATGGAAGCGGCGGCGCGATGGAGGAGAAACGCCGAAGCCAACTTCCATCATCAGCCGTGGCCTGTGCGACGGCACGGTGCCCATATGGAACCCGAACGGATCCTCGACGAAACCGAAACCGGCCATGCCGGTCAGCGTGACCGGACTCTGCTTGCCGTAGACGTCCAGAATCTCTTGCGCTGGATGGCCGACGACAAGCGTAAATTGGTGCTTGAGGGCACGGCGATCATGGCTGCCTCGAACATAGATATGCGGGCCGGTCCCCTCGTCGACGGGCACCAGATAGAAAAAGAACTTCAGCATCCGCCAGTCGTCCAGGTCGAAGTGGTATTTGCCGAGCGAAGCCAGGTTCTTGTCCGCGTCAGACGCCTGGCCGGTCGGGAAGCTCCACCAGACGCGCGTCGTGATCAGCGTCGCCTGGCCGCCGAGATAGTGCGCCGCGATATCCATGAGCAGCGGATCGTTTTGGATGGCAACGGCCGACTTACAGCCCAGAATGCGCTCGAAATAATGGCCGCTGAGCAACGGACGGCCAAATCGCGCCTCAGCCTCCGCATGCTCCGCCGGCATGAACTCGAGTCGGCGATCGAAATTGCCGAAACAAGGTGTGCACCTGGCGAATGCGGCTACATCTTCAGCCACCATTGCAGGCAGGACAAGGCCGGGAAAAAGCCCATCCATCCGCAGCGCGTCGACAACGTCGTGGCAATTGACACCGGCAAACATCGTGTCCTGGGCTCTTTGCGGCCTTCGGACCGGCTTTGCACCACGCCAGTGCATTCTCCGTGCCGGCATGGTGCGCGCTAACATGAACATGGGCAGCCACGCCGGGTTCTCGCGAATATCCGACAGGTAGGTCGGAATGCGTACGGCTATGCGACGCAGCATGCTGCCGTTTCGCGCGATTGTCTCAAGGCTTGCAGCGCCGGCTTTGTCGGAGTTCATAACGGTCATCGGGGTCCTCAGGTCATGAATGCACTTATCGACGAAGTTGGGTCCCGGTGTTTCGCCGAAACCCGATTCGCCGCGGAAGAACTAGGCGCTTGCCACGTTTTGTGCAACGCACCATTGCAGTGAGAAAATGGAGGTTGCGCGTTCGTATAAGACAATCGCAACCACTCCAATTACCTCAGGAACTGTCTGTAGCCGCCGCCCATCAGGTAGCGGCCGCGTTGGATGGCGCGACGTACCTGATCGCGAAGATGGCCGCCTGGATGACGCCAATCTTCTTCGACACGGCGTCTCCCGAACAAGGCAATGGCGACCTCCTGATGAGATGCTCCCGCCAGCGAGCCATCCAAAGCCTGCAGTACAATACGCAGACGCGCTCCGCGGTGTTCCGGCGGAAAGCAAGCAGCTGACACGCGGCGGCAATCATTGATGTCGTTCAGGAACTGAAGGGCAGCGACATGGAACTTGAGGTGCTGCGGCTGAAGGATTGCGTCGACATATAGCCGCAACGGGCGGAGGACGGACGCACCGGAAACGGCGATCTGCAGACTCCGGCAGTTCTCCCTCAGCAGCACGTGCTGCATGCCCGCAGCTGTCAGCAGGATGTCCTTGCAGCATGAGAGCGAAGAAAGGTGAAGCGGTTCAAAATCGTGGTCGAGCCCCAGCGGCTCCGCGGCCGCTCGTAGAATACAGGCGCAATCGCGCGGATCCCAAAAGACCCTCGCCGATGTAGCGTCCGACTGTGGCGCGTCCGCGAAAAAGGAGGCTCCATTGTCTTAGGAAAGCTGATTCTGTCGTCAACTCGATTATCTTCATGTCGGCCTGGGTTCCGACGAAGCAGGCGGACGGTGCCATTTTGGCGTGGTCGCGCTGGAATTGTGGATTGCGCCGAAGAAACTCCCAGGCCCAGCCAGTGCGTGGCAATCGTCTGGCGTAGTGGTAAGCGTCCTGGCGACGCCAGTCCGGCCAGCATACAAGGCCGACCGTCGCTTCCTTGGGCAAACCAGCATCCTTCATGGCACAGGTGTCCACAATGGCGCTATGCTGACGGGCCTAGAACCGGTTGCCACAGTACCGGTCCGCTCAGACGTCCCCTGCTGCGGATGCGCAAAAGGCTCGCGTGGGAAATCTCGAGAAACCCAGCCACCGCCTCCGTTTTGCCGACGCACTTGGGTTCTCCGATGCGCGACAATGGCCACGTAGCAAGGCGGAGGATCCGCTCCATGCGCGTGTCCGTCACCGTTACGATCCGGGTCAGATCCTTGGCCAAGCCGAACTCGATCATGCCCGCGAAGAGCTCGTAGGTCGCCTGAGCCAGCCCGCCCGCTGCCTTGGGCGCCGACGGAGGAAGATCGAGCGCGAAACGACTGCTCTCCCATATGTCGGTGGTCGAGGGCACGACGTCAGCACCCAGCAGCACCGGGAAGGTGTCGCGCAACATTGTGGGTCCGGTGCTGGGCAAAAGACGCACGCAACCGCGAATTCGCCAGTCGGATCCTTTGAGGAGCAGATAGACAGGCTTGAGAGCATCAAACGGATCGGATTCCATCTGGTCTTCGGTATCAACTTCCCAATCGAGCCTTTCCTTGAACACCCGAAACCTGAGCCCGTGCATCTCTTTGAGCTCGCCTGCAAAATCACTGTAAAAGTCTGGTGCTATCAGTTGCATCATGGTCGCCTCCATGTGGGATGTGTTCCCGCCATCGAAGGGCAAAGCTGACAGCGATGCAGCCTGTAGAGGTTTACAGGTATCGTGGCTGAGAATCAGGATCTCGTCAGGCCGGAGGCAGCCATTCGTGCAACGGCTTGGTTGATCGTTCGAACGCCAAACTTTGCCTTGGCGTTTTCCAGATGAAAGGTCACGGTGCGCTTTGAGACGCCGAGAAGCTGGCTAGTATCCCAAGCCGACTTGCCGCGCGCCGCCCATTTCAGACACTCGAACTCCCGCGGGGTGAGCGTTACACCATCCACCACGCGATGATCGGCGAGCCTTCGCCGGACATGGATATGAAAGTTGATGGCCACCAGCTGCAATGCTTTTTCGTAACGTGCCAGTGACCGCAACAGAGGCGGACGGGACTCGTCGGAAGCAAAGGTCAGGGCAGCAAACCGGCCGAGATGATCATGCATGGACATCGTCAGGCCGCCGCAGATGCCAAACTCAGCCGCACTCTCTAGAATTTGTTGCTGCGAATTCGGCAGACCGTGCCGAGCGCGATCCACACCCCAATCGAATGTATCCCAGCCTTGCAGCCCGCGCAGGATGACCGGATCGAGACTGTGGTACCGCTGTTGCAGATAACGTGACGTCCAGGATGAAGGATAGTTTGAAATCAATTGGGGGGCGTCGCCGGAGGCTGACGGGTAGGTGAAATAGGCGAATAGCGGGAAGTCGAAGCCGGCTGCAGCGGAGGCCATTGCCTCACAGAGATCGGCAGCATCAACACTTGCAGACAGTTGCTCGACGAAGTTCTCAAACACGCGATGCATGTGTCCTGTGCGTAACCTCCGTAACGCTCAATGCTAGGCAGAGACCTTGTTTTAGATGATCCCGGACGAATACGGCGCGTGCCGAGAACGTGGCTAATCTGTTGAACCAATCCGAAATAGTCTGACGTTGTCTATGAGCCGTGTGCCGCCGAGCCAGGCGGCGGCAAGCAACCGTGCCGGTCGATCGAGGCTTGTTATCGGGTGCAGATCTGCCTCATCGCGAAGTTCCAGGTATTCGACCTCGCGATAGCCTGCAGCCAGAATTGCTGCGCGAGATTCTGCAAGCGTTGGCAGGATGGGTGAGCCGCGCTGAAGCCGCTCAGCCGTCTTGAGCAGGACCGATGATAGCTTGGGAGCAACAGCGCGTTCCGCTGGCGAGAGCCGCACATTGCGCGATGATAACGCAAGACCGTCGGCTTCGCGGACTGTCGGACAGGCAACAATGGTGATTGGAATATCCAGATCCCGGGCCATGCGCCTGACCAGGTGAATTTGCTGAAAGTCCTTTTCGCCAAAGAAGCCGAAGTCAGCGCTGGTCTGCAGGAAGAGCTTGGCGACGACGGTCGCCACGCCGTCGAAATGCCCCGGCCGGAATGTACCGCACAGGCCTTCGCTGACACCGCAAACCGAAACGGTGGTGGCGAAGCCCGCCGGATACATCTCCTCTGCATCTGGCGCATAAAGCAGGTGCGCGCCAACCGGTGCCAGTTTGGCGGCATCCTCGTCCTCGGTGCGGGGATACGCGGCAAGATCGGCCTGGCTGTTGAATTGCTTCGGGTTGACGAAGAGCGTCACTATCACACGGTCTGCCTTCTCGAGTGCAGCGCGCACCAGGCTGAGATGGCCCTCATGCAGGACGCCCATCGTTGGCACCAGGGCTATCCTCACACCTTCGCAGCGCCATGCGGCGACGCTTTCGCGAAGCTGGTCAACGCTCCTGACGATCGGCACGCTCACGCTGCTTCTCCGCTCTTGGTGGCGTCCGTGTCGGCGGGCTTGGGCGCATCGGCAAACACGTGCTCTGCGGCGGGAAACTGGCGCTCCTTCACCTCGCGCGCATAGGAAGCGATCGCAGCCGCAGCCGCCTCCCGGAGTTCAGCATAGCGCTTGACGAACTTGGGCCGGAAGTCGCCGAAGAGGCCCAGCATGCCGTCGACGACGAGAATCTGGCCGTCACAGGCTGCCGAGGCACCGATGCCAATGGTCGGGGTCGCCACCTCCTTGGTGATCCGGCGGGCGAGCGCCTCAGGAACCTTCTCCAGGACGACCGCAAAGGCGCCCGCTTCGCCCACCGCAATTGCGTCGCGCCTGATGCGCTCGGCATCCCCGCCCCTGCCCTGTACGCGGTAGCCACCGATGGTGTTGATGGCCTGCGGCGTCAATCCGACATGGGCCATGACGGGCACGCCGCGTGCGGCGAGGAAGCCGATCGTCTCTGCCATCGCTTCGCCGCCTTCGAGCTTGACGGCCGTGCAGCCGGTCTCGGCCATGACGCGCGCGGCATTGCGGAAAGCCTGCTCTGGGCTTTCCTCGTAGGAACCGAACGGCAGGTCGACCACCATCAGCGCCTGCTTGATGCCACGGCGCACCGCCTGGCCGTGCGTGATCATCATCTCCAGCGTGACACCGAGCGTCGAGGGCAGGCCGTGGAGAACCATGCCGACGCTGTCGCCGACGAGCACCACATCACAATGGGGATCGACAAGCCGGGCGACTGGGGTGGTGTAGGCGGTAAGGCAGACGAGCGGCGTCCCACCTTTGCGCGAACGAATATCCGGCGGTGTGATCGCCCTGGTGTCACCATAAGCGCTCATGGGACCCTCCTTCCCCTACGTTACCAGCTGCGGCTGTCGCCTTTGGCACATTTTTGTGCAGGTGCGAAGAGCAAAAAAATGGCCATGCAGCTGCGGGGTGTTGACGTGCCAATTGGCACGCTTACACTAAATCGATTAAGGTGCCCCCGAGTTGGCCAAATAATGGACGATCAGGCAATAGGACTCAGGAAAGACAGAGCCGCCGGCAAGGCCGACAACGTCAAAGTGGACTTGATCGCCTTTGTGGTCGCCGTAAACGGCAGTCAACCCTGTGTCCTCACCATCGGCCAGGCGGACACCTTGCCCTCCGGTCCCTTTGCGCTTGAGCACCGATCGCTGCAATCCGGCTTGAGGGGGTGGGTCGAGCAGCAAACCGGCCATCGGCTGGGGTACATTGAGCAACTCTACACGTTCGCGGATCGGGATCGCATCGGCGCCGAGCGCCAGCAGCGCGTCATCTCCATCAGCTATCTCGCATTGACGCGCAAGGAACAGGCAGCGGGCTCGCCCAAGTGCGGATGGCAGAGTTGGTATGAATATTTTCCATGGGAGGACCACCGCTCCGGCACGCCTGCGGTCGTGCTGGACGTTCTGCGGCCGCGCCTGATCGAATGGGCAAACGGGGTTGGCGATTCGGCCACGCGACGTGAACGCTGGCAGCGGGCGACGATAGCCTTTGGCTTCGACGACCGCCTTTGGAACGAGGAACTCACGCTTCAACGCTATGAGTTAGTCTACGAAGCAGGCCTGGTCCAAGAGGCCGTAAGAGGGCGGGACGCAGGACCCCCGCCGCTGGTGCCCAGCAAGTCCATGGTCGCCGATCATCGCCGCATCGTGGCGACCGGCATTGCGCGGCTGCGCTCCAAGATCAAATACCGCCCAGTCGTCTTTGAGCTGATGCCGCCGGTCTTCACGCTTTTGCAGCTGCAGCGAACCGTGGAGGCGCTCGCCGGCAGGCTCATCCACAAGCCGAACTTTCGCCGACTGATCGAACAGCAGGAGCTGGTCGAGGAGACCGGAGAGGCCACCACTGAGACCGGCGGCCGGCCAGCGAAGCTTTTCCGTTTCCGCCACGCCGTTCTCGACGATAGGCTCATCGCCGGGACAAAATTGCCGCTGGCGCGGGGTTGACATCCCTTATACTCACAGCAAGTATATGCTGGTTATTTTCAGTTAGAGTATAAGCGGGAGGGGGTCGATGGGCGCCATGCTGCCTACGGCCGCGTTGCTCTACGAGCGCGTCCGACGAGTGATCCCGCCGATTGAATGGCCGGCTTTCGCCGAGGATATCGAGGCGATCCTTGCGCTGAAGCGCGAGCGCAACGCGATCATCCTGGCGCACAATTATCAGACGCCCGAGATCTTCCACTGCGTGGCCGACATCGTCGGCGACAGCTTGGCACTAGCCCGCACGGCTGCGACGGTCGAGGCGCAAGTCATCGTGCTGGCCGGCGTCCATTTCATGGCCGAAACGGCCAAGCTCCTCAATCCGGGCAAGACCGTGCTCATTCCGGATCTCAGCGCCGGTTGCTCGTTGGCGGACTCAATCACGGCAGAAGACGTGCGCTTGATGCGCCAGCGTTATCCCGGCGTTCCGATCATCACTTATGTAAATACGTCCGCCGAAGTGAAGGCCGAGTCGGATATCTGCTGTACATCCGGCAACGCCAAGGCGGTCGTCGAATCCCTTGGGGTTCTCCGGGTGATCATGTTGCCGGACGAATATCTGGCCCAGAATATCGCCGCTCAGACAGATGTGCAGATCATCGCCTGGAAAGGGCGTTGCGAGGTGCATGAGCGCTTTACACCGGCCGACATCCGCGAGTTGCGCGAAAGCCATCCCGGCGTGGTCGTGCTCGCCCATCCCGAATGCCCGCCCGACGTCGTGGCTGAAGCAGATTTTTCCGGCTCGACGGCTGCCATGTCCGACTATGTCGAAAGGCAAAGGCCGCCACGTGTCGTGCTGATGACGGAATGCTCAATGAGCGACAACGTCGCGTTAGCGCACCCAGAGGTCGAGTTCATCCGGCCCTGCAATTTGTGCCCGCATATGAAGCGGATCACGCTTGCCAACATCCGCACGGCGCTCGAGCAGAACCACCATGTCGTAACCGTCGAACCCGGGATCGCCGGGCGCGCGCGGCTAGCGGTCGAACGGATGCTGGCAGTTTGAGCGCCGACCTCCGCAGCTTCTTCGGGCGGCCCATCATCATCGGCGGCGGCATCGCCGGACTGATGACCGCGCTTCAACTGTCGCCGGAGCCGGTGCTTCTTCTGTCAAGGTCGCTGCTGGGAGCTGACAACTCGAGCACCTGGGCCCAGGGGGGCCTGGCTGCAAGTTTCGGCGAAGACGACGATCCGGCAATGCACCTGGCCGATACGATTGCCGCCGGGGATGGTCTCTGCGACAGAGACGTGGCGAGCCGCATCCTCCAAGCCGCGCCCAAGGCCATAGAGGGGCTTGCGGGCTTTGGGGTTCGCTTTGACCGCAGGCCGGAAGGATCACTGTGCCTCGGATTGGAGGCCGCACACAGCCGACGTCGCATCGTTCATGCGCATGGGGACGGCACCGGGCGTGAGATCATGCGTGCGCTGATCGCGGCTGTGCGTTCCACTCCGTCGATAGTTGTCGTGGAGGGCGTGGAAGCGCGCCGGCTCGCAGTGCGAGAGAATGCGATCCGAGGCGTCTGGGCGAGCTGTTCGATCGCACCTTTCTTCTTCGGCTCACGGCGGGTGGTTCTCGCCACCGGTGGCATCGGGGGACTGTTTCTCGACACCACGAACCCTTGGGGCAGTTGCGGACAAGGCCTTGCGCTTGCGGCCCGCGCTGGAGCTGTCCTAGCCGACCTCGAATTCATTCAGTTCCACCCGACCGCGCTTGACGGCCCAGAACGCCCTATGGCGCTGGTCAGCGAGGCTGTGCGAGGCGAAGGTGCTGCCCTGATCGATGAAACCGGCCAGGCTTTTCTCCAGAGCGTGCCCGGGGCGGAACTTGCGCCTCGCGATGTCTTGGCCCGCGCCGTGTGGAACCATCTTGCGGACGGCCACCATGTTTTTCTCGATGCCCGACAACGGCCAGGCCCGGCATTCGCTCGACATTTCCCGACAATCGCATCAGCCTGCCTTGGAGCGGGCATCAATCCCGCGCGCGATCTCATCCCCATTCGTCCGGCCCAACACTACCACATGGGTGGCGTTGCCGTGGACAGCTCGGGCAGGACCTCCGTCAAGGGGCTGTGGGCCTGCGGCGAAGTCGCTTCGACAGGACTGCATGGCGCCAACAGGCTCGCCAGCAATTCCTTGACGGAGGCAATCGTGTGCGCCCGCTGGGTCGCTGAAAGCGTCGCCGGAACGCCTGCGCGCAGAACAAGGCCTGCGTTTGCGAACGTTTACCCACCGCCCGCTCCGATAGCCGTGCGCGTTTTTCTGTCGCGCGCACTCGGCATCGTCCGGGATGGTCAAGCGTTGAAAGCAGCCGCGCGTGCCTTATTGCCGCTCGCCGAAAGCAAGGGTGCGGTCTCGGATCCGGCGGCTGTCGGGCTAATGATTGCTGTTGCCGCCTTGTTGCGCGAAGAAAGCCGCGGCGCTCATTACCGGACAGATTTTCCTCATCATGCGACTGCCGCCCGACGGTCCGAAATCACGCTCGAAGCCGCCTTGGCGGCTGCGCGGGAACTCGGACACTCGCCAAGCTCCGAAGGTGCAAAGGGATGATGCTCTCACCGCTCCCCACGGTCCTGCTTGAGCCGCTTGTACGGGCATCTCTTCTTGAAGACCTTGGCAGAGCCGGCGACTTGACCACGGACGCCATCGTCCCGAAGGAATGCCAAGCGGGAACCGTGTTGGTGGCGCGACAGTCCGGAGTTGTCGCCGGCATCGATCTGGCGATGCTCGCTTTCGGCTTGATTGATCCTGGTGTCGAAATCTCCGTGGAGCGGGCAGACGGCTGCAATGTCGTGGATGGAGAGGTCATTGCATCAGTGGTTGGCCCGGCCCGGGCCATTCTCACAGCCGAAAGGACGGCACTCAATTTTTTGTGCCATCTGAGCGGCATCGCCACAGCAACGGCATCGATGGTCGCTGCGGTTCGTGGATATGGCGCGAAGATCGTCTGCACCCGCAAGACGACGCCCGGATTGCGGGCAGTCGAAAAGTATGCCGTGCGCGCAGGTGGCGGGTCCAATCACCGCTTCGGCCTGGACGATGCAATTTTGATCAAGGACAACCACATCGCCATCGCAGGCGGCGTCCGGCCAGCGCTCGAGCGAGCACGAAGAGCGGCCGGTCATCTCGTCAAGATCGAAGTCGAGGTCGATACTCTGGCCCAGTTGGAGGAGGTACTTGGCTTCGCTCCCGATGCGGTTCTGCTCGACAACATGTCCCTCCCCGATCTTCGCCGCGCCGTCGCAATGGTCGGTGGCCGCGCTATCACCGAGGCTTCTGGCGGGATCACGTCGCATACAGCGCGAGCGGTTGCCGCGACCGGCGTTGATCTGATTTCGGTCGGCCGACTCATCCACAGCGCGCCGATCCTGGATATCGGCCTCGACCATCGGGGCTCATGATTGTCTGAGTAACGAACAGGATTGGGTCAACTGTCCTTTCCGATCATCATAGTCAGATAGCAAAGACCCGCAAGACAGACCGGAGGAACAGCATGGAGATGCAAACGGCAAGTTCAACGCAGACACCGCCACAGGCCAAATCTCTTGACCCCCCTGACCCTGGAGCGTGGACCTTGGAGAAGGCTCAGGCACTTTACCATGCCCCCTTCAACAATCTCCTCTTCCTGGCGCAAACGGTGCACCGCCAGAATTTCGATCCAAACAAGGTCCAGCTCAGCCGGCTGCTCAGCATCAAGACCGGAGGATGCCCGGAGGATTGTGGCTATTGCAGCCAGTCGGCGCGTCACGAAACCGGGTTGGAGGCGTCCAAGCTGATGGATGTCAGGCGCGTCATCGCCGAAGCGACCAAGGCGCGTGATGCCGGCGCCACCCGTTATTGCATGGGCGCGGCCTGGCGAAACCCCAAGGCGCGCGACATGGATGCGGTGGTGGCGATGGTCGAAGGCGTCAAGGCGCTGGGCCTGGAGACCTGCATGACACTCGGCATGCTCGATCTTGAGCAAGCCGCTCGACTGAAGCAGGCGGGCCTCGACTACTACAACCACAACATCGATACGTCAGAACGCTACTATAGCGAGATCATCGGTACGCGGAGCTTTGCCGAGCGGCTCGAGACGCTTGACCACGTTCGCAAATCCGGCATCAAGGTCTGCTGTGGAGGCATTGTCGGCATGGGCGAGGAGCCGGTGGACCGGATCGACATGCTGGTGACGCTGGCCAATCTGCCGGAACATCCGCAAAGCGTTCCGATCAACATGCTGATCCCGATCGCCGGTACGCCGCTTGCAGACGCCAAGCCCATTGAGCCGATCGAATTCGTGCGCGTGATCGCGCTGGCGCGCATCATGATGCCGAAATCGCATGTCCGTCTGTCCGCCGGCCGCACCGCGATGACTGACGAGATGCAGGCGCTGTGCTTTTTTGCCGGCGCCAACTCGATCTTCTTCGGCGACACGCTGCTGACGGCGGACAATCCCGGTGAGGACAAGGATACCCTGCTGTTCCGGCGCCTTGGCATCGATCCGATGGAACTCGAGGCGCAATGAACGGGGCGCCGCTTGCCCGTTATGATGCGACCTTGCAGGGGCTAGCGCGCAAGGACCGGCTGCGGACGCTTTCGCCCCGCGCCGGGCTGGACTTCTCGTCGAACGACTATCTCGGGCTGGCCGCGTCCAGAAGACTTGGCGATGCGGTTGTGGCGGCGATTGCGCGGGGCACGCCGGTTGGCGCCACCGGGTCGCGGCTGTTGCGCGGCAATGCACCGGAACACGAGCAGCTCGAGGCAGACGCGGCGGCATTCTTTGGAGCCGACCGCGCGCTGTTCTTCGGCAGCGGCTACATCGCCAACTTCGCTCTGCTGAGCGCCCTGCCGCAGAAGGGCGATCTTTTGGTTGTCGATGAGCTCGCCCATGCCAGCATGCATGAGGGTGCGCAGGCCGGGCGCGCACAGTTCGTGCTGGCCGCGCACAACGACGCCACCGCTGTCGAGGATGCGATTACACGTTGGCGCGTCGCAGGCGGCATGGGATGCGTCTGGATCGCGGTGGAAAGCCTTTACAGCATGGATGGCGACTGCGCGCCTTTGGAGAGCCTGGTCGCACTTGCCGATCGGCACGGCGCATTCATCGTCATTGATGAGGCGCATGCCACCGGCGTCTGGGGACCGGATGGCCGGGGGCTTGCCGCCGCTTTCGAGGGCCGCGACAACATCATAGCGCTCCACACCTGCGGCAAGGCGCTCGGCGCATCTGGTGGGCTCGTCACCGGGCCGAGGGCACTGTGCGAATATCTGATCAACCGTTGCCGGCCATTCATCTACGCAACCGCGCCATCGCCACTGATGGCGGTCGTGGCGCGCGAGGCACTCGCAATGCTCGCCGACGAGCCTATGCGGCGTGTTCAGCTGCATGAACGCGTCGCCAGCGCCGGCCGGTTGGTCAATCGCTGGGGTGTGACACCAAGTGGCTCTCAGATCCAGCCCTTAGTAATCGGCGATGTCAGGCGCACCATGGCAGTGGCGGCGCGCCTGCAGGCCCGCGGCTTCGACATACGCGGCGTTCGTCCTCCGACCGTGCCCGAGGGCACGTCGCGGCTGCGCATCTCACTGACGCTCAATATTGGCGAAGCCGACTTTTCCGCCATGGTCGAGGCGCTGGTCGAGGTGTTGGCCGAAACATCACCGGAGGCGATATGACCCAACGCATCGTCATCACCGGAACGGATACCGGAGTTGGCAAGACCGTGTTTGCGGCTGGGCTCGCCGGTTTGCTGGACGGCTTTTACTGGAAACCGGTGCAATCGGGCCTCGACGGCGAGACCGACAGCGAGGTTGTCGCGCGGCTTGCCGGCTTGCCCTCAGAGCGCGTGCTGCCGGAAGCCTACCGCTTGCGGAGCCCGCTGTCGCCGCATCGTTCGGCCGAGATCGACGGCGTGGCGATCAAGGCTGCCGATCTTGCTTTTCCCGTCCTACCGACGGCGCTCGTCATCGAAGGCTCCGGCGGCCTAATGGTGCCGCTCAACCGGCGCACAAGGTTAATCGACATCTTCGCTGAATGGCGGCTGCCCGTTATTCTGTGCGCCCGCACCACACTCGGCACCATCAACCACACCTTGCTATCGGTCGAGGCGCTCCGCGCCCGCTCCATCCCGTTGGCGGGCATCGCTTTCATCGGCGATGAGATGGCCGATACGCAACGGACCATCGTGGAATTCAGCGGTGCCCCGCAGCTCGGCAGGCTGCCGCACCTCGATGTGCTGACGGGCAAAACACTGAGGGACGCAATGGTTGCCGGCTTCGCCTTCGCCTCGATTACTGGAGGTGACTGATGTCGCAGTCTCATGTGTGGCATCCCTTCACCCAGCACGCACTCGAGCCTGCGATCCCAGAAATCGTCCTGACTGAGGGCGCCTATCTCCACAGGGCCGACGGCGCCCGCATCCTGGACGCCATCTCCTCCTGGTGGGTCGTCACACATGGCCACCGCCATCCCCGCATCATGAAGGCAATCGAGACAACCGCGTCGAGCCTCGACCAGATTATCTTTGCGGGCTTCACGCACGAGCCGGCAGAGCGCTTGGCCAAGGCGCTTGTCGGCCTCGCTCCCGCTGGACTCGACTGGGTGTTCTATTCCGACAGTGGCTCGACCTCAGTCGAAGTCGCGCTGAAGATGGCGCTCGGTTATTTCCGCAACATCGGCGCGCCGCGCTCGCGCATCGTCGTCATGGAGCACAGCTATCATGGTGACACGATTGGAACGATGAGCGTCGGTGCGCGTGGCGTGTTCAACGCCGCCTATGAACCCTTGCTGTTCGAGGTCGACATCATCCCCTTTCCGGCCGCGGGGCACGAGCAGGAGACGCTGGATCGTTTCGAGGCTGTGACCCGCGATCGACGAGCCGCAGCCTTGATCGTCGAGCCGCTGGTGCTGGGCGCCGGCGGCATGCTGATGTATCCAGCATCGGTTCTGGCCGAATTGAAGAAGATCACTGAGGCCTCCGGCTCGCTGCTGATCGCCGACGAGGTGATGACCGGCTGGGGACGCACCGGAACCATGTTCGCCTGCGAGCAGGCATCGATTTCTCCAGATATCCTGTGCACCTCCAAAGGCTTGACCGGCGGCACCATCCCGCTGGCCGTAACGCTTGTCACCGATGCCATCTTCCGGGCGCACTATTCCGAGGACCGGAAGAAGACGTTTTTCCATTCGAGCTCCTACACCGCCAATCCGATTGCCTGTGCGGCAGCACTCGCCAATGTCGAGATCTGGCGCGACGAGCCAGTGGCCGGGCGGATCACGGCCTTGAGCGTGATGCAGGCCGTCGGGCTGCAACGCTTTCGGGACAATCCATATTTTGTCGACTGTCGAGCCACGGGAACGATCGCGGCGCTCGACCTGCGAACCGGTTCAGCAGGTTATCTCGCCGAGATTGGTCCGAAGCTGCGCGCTTTCTTCCTCGAGCGCGGCCTGCTTGTGCGCCCGCTCGGCAATGTCCTCTACCTTCTGCCACCCTATTGCATCGCAGGCGACGAGCTCGAACGACTCTATGACGCCATCGAGGAGGCTGGGGAACGCTTCGGGTCAAGGCCATGAGCAAGTCGTCGCGCATTCTCGGACTTGGCCATCACGTGCCTGGGCGCAAGGTGGCCAATGCCGAGATCGAGAGCAATCTCGGCCTCGAGCCGGGCTGGATCGAAAGGCGTACCGGAATCCGTTCGCGCTTCTGGGCAACGGACGAAGACACGCTGTCGGGTCTTGCCACCCGGGCTGGCGACATGGCGCTGGTGAACGCCGGTATTGCGCGCCACGACATCGGTCTGCTGTTGCTTGCCACCTCGACGCCCGACCATCTTCTGCCGCCAAGCGCGCCGCTGGTCGCACACAAGCTTGGCCTTGGCCGCGCAGGCGCGGTCGATCTGACCGGCGCCTGCGCCGGCTTCATCTATGCGCTCATGTTTGCGGACGGGTTCACCCGCCTGCATGGCAAACCAGCGCTGGTCATCGCCGCCAACATCCTCAGCCGCCGCATCAATCCAGCCGAGCGCGCGAGCTCAGCCTTGTTCGCCGATGCCGCCGGCGCCCTGGTGATCGGTCAGTGCGATGATGCTGATCGGGGCATTCTCGGTGCCTCGGTAGCTTCGGACGGCTCGCGCTACGGGCTGATCCAGATTCCCGCAGGAGGAAGCAACACGCCGTTCCATGGCGACCTCGACCTCGGGCAGACCCGGATGACGATGACCGACGGGCCCGAAGTGTTCGCAAAGGCCGTCGAGATGATGACCGATTGCTCGACAGCCGCGCTAGCCACTGCGGGAGTGCGGCCACACAATGTCGGCCGGTTTGTGCCGCATCAGGCCAATACTCGGATTTTCGGCGCGGTCGGAAGAAACCTCGGCATTGCGGACCAAGCAATTGTCAAGACGATTGCCGAATACGGCAACTCTTCGGCCGCGACGGTCCCGCTGTCGCTCTCGCTCGCCAACCAGATGAAGCCATTCCAGCCAGGAGAGAAAATCCTTCTGGCGGCGGCGGGTGCGGGTCTCAGCGGCGGCGCTCTCGTGGTTGGAATCTAGCCGGCCGGCTCACGCGCGCAGGATTGGTCATGAATGGCAATAGGAGCAACAGAACCAATGCCAAAAAATGGCCTTCTGAAGCTCGACATGACCAAGCTGACGCAGCACGACCCGTGCGAGCCTCTGGATGAGTTCAAATGCAACACCCGTTGCACCAATCGTACCATCTGAATAAAGCTCAATTACAAAGGGTGATCCGCCCCATATATGTCGGATACCCGACATTGTTCACATAAAAGGCTCGATGCTTACACGCTCTTTGCTGGCTGCTCTTTGCTGTCTTCTCTTTTCTCTTTGCTCTTTGCTCTTCCGTCTTGACTAGCAGGAGCCTGCGGCTTATCTATTGCCGCGTTAGCACTCGCTTCGGCTGAGTGCTAGGCATGCTCCGGCAACGGAGCACCGTTCAACATCCGCACCAAGGAAATCCAAAAATGGCAAAGTCGAATTTCCGGCCGCTGCATGACCGCGTGGTCGTACGCCGGGTCGAATCCGAATCCAAGACCGCCGGCGGGATCATCATCCCGGATACGGCGAAGGAAAAGCCGCAGGAAGGCGAGATCATCGCCGTCGGCTCCGGCGCTCGCGACGAAGCCGGCAAGCTGGTCCCGCTGGACGTCAAGGCCGGCGACCGCATCCTGTTCGGCAAGTGGTCGGGCACCGAAGTCAAGCTCAATGGCGAAGACCTTCTGATCATGAAGGAATCCGACATTATGGGCATCATCGGCTGATTATCGGCCTCACCGTCAACTGAATTTCGGGCTTGATCGCAAGCCCCTGCCAGGAGCTAAAAAATGGCTGCCAAAGACGTAAAATTCTCCCGCGACGCGCGCGAGCGCATGCTTCACGGCATCAACATCCTCGCCGACGCGGTGAAGGTGACCCTCGGTCCCAAGGGCCGCAACGTCGTCATCGATAAGTCGTTCGGCGCACCGCGCATCACCAAGGACGGCGTCACCGTCGCCAAGGAAATCGAACTTTCCGACAAGTTCGAAAACATGGGCGCGCAGATGATCCGCGAAGTTGCTTCGAAGACCAACGACATCGCCGGTGATGGCACCACGACCGCGACCGTTCTGGCGCAGTCGATCGTCCAGGAAGGTAACAAGGCGGTTGCCGCCGGCATGAACCCGATGGACCTGAAGCGCGGCATCGACCTGGCCGTGACCGAAGTCGTCGCGGCTCTCGGCAACGCTGCCAAGAAGATCAAGACCTCCGAGGAAGTTGCCCAGGTCGGCACGATCGCCGGCAATGGCGACGAGTCGGTCGGCAAGATGATCGCCGAAGCGATGCAGAAGGTCGGCAATGAAGGCGTCATCACGGTTGAAGAAGCCAAGACCGCCGAGACCGAGCTGGAAGTCGTCGAAGGCATGCAGTTCGACCGCGGCTATCTCTCGCCCTACTTCGTCACCAACGCCGACAAGATGGTTGCCGAGCTCGAGGACGTCTACATCCTCCTGCACGAGAAGAAGCTGTCCAACCTCCAGGCCATGCTGCCGGTTCTCGAAGCCGTCGTGCAGACCTCCAAGCCGCTGCTCATCATCTCGGAAGACGTCGAAGGCGAGGCTCTGGCCACGCTGGTCGTCAACAAGCTGCGCGGTGGCCTGAAGATCGCCGCCGTCAAGGCGCCGGGCTTCGGTGATCGCCGCAAGGCCATGCTGGAAGACATCGCCATCCTCACCGGTGGCCAGGTCATTTCGGAAGACCTCGGCATCAAGCTCGAGAATGTCGGCCTCAACATGCTCGGCCGCGCCAAGAAGGTGTCGATCTCCAAGGAGAACACCACCATTGTCGACGGCGCCGGCAAGAAGGACGAGATCCAGGGCCGCGTTGCCCAGATCAAGCAGCAGATCGAAGAGACCACGTCGGATTACGACAAGGAGAAGCTGCAGGAACGTCTGGCGAAGCTCGCCGGCGGCGTTGCGGTGATCCGCGTCGGCGGCGCGACGGAAGTCGAAGTCAAGGAAAAGAAGGACCGCGTCGATGACGCCCTCAACGCGACCCGTGCGGCCGTGGAAGAAGGCATCGTTGCAGGCGGCGGCGTCGCACTGCTGCGCGCTTCGGCCAACATCAAGGTCACCGGCGTCAATGCCGACCAGGCTGCCGGCATCAACATCGTTCGCCGTGCACTGCAGGCTCCGGCCCGTCAGATCGCTTCGAACGCAGGTGCGGAAGCTTCGATCGTTGCCGGCAAGATCCTCGACAACAAGGGCGCGACCTACGGCTACAACGCCCAGACCGGCGAATATGGCGACATGATCGCCATGGGTATCGTCGATCCGGTCAAGGTCGTTCGCACTGCCCTCCAGGACGCGGCCTCGGTCGCCGGCCTGCTCGTCACCACCGAAGCCATGATCGCGGAGGCTCCGAAGAAGGAGTCAGCTGGCGGCGGCATGCCTGGCGGCATGGGCGGCGGCGGTATGGGCGGCATGGGCGGGATGGGCGGTATGGATTTTTAATCCAGCCCCTATCAACTTACAGCGGACGGGGCGGCAGCAATGCCGCCCTTTCCTTGTGTGCCGAACATGATCGAAACCCTGGAGTGCGTCCCGAGGATCTCGTTCGAGCCTCACCGCATGGTCGAGAATTAGGATCTTGTCCGATCGAGCAATTCGCGGGCTCAACCTGGTCAAACCGGCGCCCCCTACGAACTGCCCGATCCTTGAGGATTCCGCTGCGCGACAATCACGATGATTCATTCAGTTGGTAGCTATAGGCGGTGAATCATGAGGGGCATTGAGGAGCGTGGCAAGGCGCCCATCTCGCCATTTAACTCCATCGAGCGTGATATCAGGGACAATTCTCTCATCGGAACCGGCGGCTGGCGTTGAAGGACCCGGTGAATCATCCTGATCTATAGTGGAGCAGACGCGCTCTGAGCCTCAAGAGCGTTTCCTCCTCTGAGTATCCTTGATCTGCCGCTGGACATTCTCGTTGATATTGCTGAGCGGCTCAGCCCGATGGATCTGCTGAGGATTTCGCACACAAATCAAGAGCTGCGTGTCGCCGCGATGATAGTCACAACGCCTCAAGAAAGGCGGATTCAGGTTCAGGCCATCTGTGGCAGCCCTTGCAACCGGGCTCCAGCAGCGTCTCGTCGTCGTGGCCGAGGGGCCTCGTGACCCCGACGACTGCGCTACGGCCTTGTGGGGCCTCGGAGCGGGCGTGGCAGCGCTTGCACCCGAGCTCCAGCGGCGTCTCATCCTCCTCGCCGAAGGGCTTGAGCCCAGGTCTCAGACCATTGCCCTGGAGGGCCTCGGAGCAGGCGTGGGTGGCGGACATAGCAGCCTGTCCCATACCTATGAATACGTTTGGCTGAAGCAGACCGATGGCTGCGCGTCGAAGCCGAAGCCGTCGAGTTCGCGGACAAACGGGAACTGCGCGATCTTGCTCGACATGAGCGTGTCGAGCTGGTCGCGGATCGCCGTCAACTTCAGCCGATCCAGGATTGCGATCAGCAGGTCATGATCTAGGGTCGTCATCACCAGCTCCCTCCGGCCGCCGCTTCGTACTCGGCGAGTGGCCGCAGCAAGGTGGCCGGGGGGTGATCTTGATCCGCTCGGCGCGCACCGGCCCTTCGAAGCCGGCAACGCCGACAAAAGGCTCTGTCGCAAACCTGGAAATGGGGTTGTGAACGGCCATTTCGGCCTGTGCGTCAGGCAGCGAGGAGATCGAAACAGCGATCGACAGCCTTGTAGGCATACCTCGCCGTCGCTTGCCCATCATGTGGATCATCTCGATGCCGGAGAGGATAACCACGTCGTTCGCATGCGACTTGAAGCCGATAGCCTGGTCGAAATGGCGGCCCTTGAACATCACGTGCTCCTCCACAACTGAGGCGTTTTTCTTGCCATGCTCGCTTACAAAAAGGTTTGCGACAGAGCCGTTCGAACCGCATGCCGACACCATCGTCAAGGGCGGCCGCGATGTCCATTATGGCCACAAGCTCACCCTGACGACGGGCAGGCAGTCTGTTCTTTCAATTTAGACCAACTATGCGGATGCCGCCTCAGTCAATTCAAGAATGTAACCAATGCCGCGCATGGTCGTGATACGTGGCGTTGCACCTGACCTTCTCAGGTGTCCACGTAAGCGATAGATTCCGACTTCAAGCGCGTTGGCAGATACCTCGTCGTTGAACGAATAGAGGTGATCTTCCAACTGCGCACGAGGCACGATGCGGCCTGCACGGATAAGCAGATGCTCTAAAATACATAGTTCGCGGCGTGCGATCTTCAGAGGATGACCCGAGACGGAAACCTGTCGGCCGATCGGATCGAAATTGAGATTGCCAAATACAACGATGGGGTCGGTCACCTGTGTCGACCGGCGCAGAATGGCTCTCATTCTGGCGATGAGCTCATCGAAAGAGACGGGCTTGAGCAGAAAGTCGTCCGCGCCACCGTTGAAAATTGCAATCCGCTTCTCGAGATCGTTGATGCTACTCATAATGAGGGTTGGAACTGAATGCCCGTTGCTCCTTAGCTGTCTCAGCCAGCCCAAGCCATCGCCATCTGGCAGAGCCAACTCCAGCAGGAGAATTTCATAGGTTGCGCAACAAAATGCCCTCGATGCCTGTTCCAGGTTGCCAACTACATCAACGGCAAAACCGCTATCCCCGAGCGCAACTCGCACAGCGCGCGTAAGATCCACATGATGATCAATGAGCAGCGTTCGCATTTCACGTCCTATCAAGGTCGGACAGGTCACCGTCCGCTGTAAGACCGGGGCGACAGCGGAAGTCGCGCAACTCTTCGTAGTGTTCGTAACGCTCTTTCCGATGGGTGATCGCGGGAGCATGCAAGCCGCACGCCTGCAATAGTCGGGGATGGAACACGTGAAGACCTGTTGACGGGCTGAAACCGTCGGTCGGCGGGCCCACAATGCCACCGACTCTGCCTGCGATTTCTCTGCGCATCGATCCTCCTATGGGTTGCGTCGCAACATCCAGCTGAGGTCGCAAGGGCAGGTTGCGGCTTTGTTCATTGAGAGGACCCCCTGGAGGCAATACCAGGAGGATTCCCTATATGGCACTTCCCGATTTACCACCGGTCATTCCGAACCACGTTCGGCGGCTTTGAAGACACTCATTGAGCGCGGCTAGGTAAATCAAGGGTACGACTGCCGGGTGTCGATGCCGCTTTTGAAGCAGGCATCGGCACCAGCTCGGTGAGCGTCGCCCGCGCAATTCAGCGGACGCGCTCGATACACCCAGTCGAATCGTGCCGCAACTTGCCGCGCCGATAGGGCGCCCGAAGACTTCAGACTTGTGACCGAAGGTCTACGCCCAGTCCTCCTCCCATTATCCACCTCCCTCAAATCAAAGTGGACGTTCAATCTGAACAAATTACGCCATCGTATCACAAACGACTTACCGATCCCCGACGTGCTCTAGCCTTAGTGCTTGTTAAGAAGGTCGGCTACTGTCTCTCCGCGTCGCCGGGCATCGGCGGCGAGCCACACCTCCCCCACCTCATACACGTCGCCGTGGGTACTGAACGGCACAATGACGTCAATGGCAGCCGACAGCAGGTCAAGAAGCGTGTGGTCTTCCACAGCAGCTCCTTGCGGGCTGCTCTTGACGAGTGAAAAGAGCTTTTTAAAGCCTTGGACCGGATCCGCCCCATGAATCGTTGATATTGATCCCGCATGGCCGGAGACGACTTCGCTAAGGTAGGCCCAAGCAGCATCATCGCGCATCTCGCCAAGCAATATTCGGTCAGGGCGCATGCGCAAGCTGGCTTGCAACAGTTGCTCGGCTGTCACCGCACCTACGCTTGCTCGGTCCTTCGGATAAAGTAACCGGACATGGTTCTCGTGCGGGATTGCAAGTTCGAGCGTGTCCTCGATACTTATCAGCCTCTCTTGCGGGGGTATAGCGTTGATCAAAGTCTTGCTCATTGTCGTTTTGCCGCTTCCAGTAGGTCCGCAAAGCAGCATCGTGAGCCGCCCGCAAACGCATGCTCGCAAAAATTGCTCCAAGTCACCATGGTCGTAGTGCTGAAGAATCGTTTCGTCCTGCCGCTCTTGGCGCTCCTTTCGTGACCGCCATTGATTCCAACGCGAGTATTCGTAGCGAGAAGAAACTTCCTTGAGTTCGGTCACACGACTTGAGGGACGCCGTATCGTCAGGCTTATTGTTCCTGAGGGAACAGCGGGCGGCAAACAGATCTGCAGCCGCTCTCCGTTCGGCAGCTCAGTCGCACAGAGGGGGCTTTGCGGTCCGACATCTTGCTTGCGCAGCGCTCCAGCGAGGATCGCGATGTCCTCCAGATCGTCATAAGATAGCGGCAGCGGATGTTTCGTGAAAACGCCGGCCTGTCGGACAAAGGCTTCCCCAGGCCGGTTGATAGCGACCTCTTCGGTCCTTGGCTCCTCAAGCCATTTCAAAACAGGGTTGAGAAGCAAACGCAATTGAGGGTCAGCCTCCGGTCGCATTGTTGTCTCTCCGGCGTTGGCGATGTTGGGGGGCTGGCGCCACGGCGATCGGTCTAAGATCGTATACATCTGAGAAATCGAGGTCCCGAGCCACAAAGATGGATACAGCATCTCCCTGGTTTTTCTTCAGAGTTGGCGGAACGTTGATCGTTGCTCTAAGGGTCGTGTCAACGGCTTGTCCGGCGTTGCTCTGGAAGCTGTTGATGCCGCTTCCTCCACCTGAGCTGCCAGCGTATTGACCGGCGGCCTGAAACGCGCCTTGAATGACGCTCATGAGCATTGCTCCGCCAAAGCGCTGCCAGAAGTGATTATCCACCGTGCCAGGCATTCCGGAGCGGCCGAGCTCGTCAGCGCCCGGCGACGCTAGCGAAACGAGGGCATGGTCAGGCGTTTCGATGCGCGTCCACAGCACGAAGACACGCGCATCCCCCTGTTGGAGACCACGCTGGATCTCGCCAATCACGGTCGTCCCGCGATCCAAAAGCACCACGTTGTTGGTGGCGCCGCGGACGTCTTTAGGTAAGACGCACTTCACATAACCCGGTAAATTTGTGTCGACTGCCGTTTGCAAAATGCAGGGAATTATCGTTCCTTGGGTAATCACGAGATCAGGGTGCGGCAAAAGTGTGGCCCGGCTTGGCTCCTGTATATCTGGTTTCAATCGCCCCGTCAGATCGCCAGCGTCTGAAATCTCATGCGAGGTCGCGGGAGCATCCCTATGGTTGTCTTCGCTCCGCTGACCGTCGTTGGGCATTTGACCGCTGCCACTGTAGGCGAAAATTGGTGTTTCCTCCGGCGGCGGATCAGCTGGCGTCGGAGGCGGCGTGGATGGCGCAGAATCTCCTGCCTGCGCCGCCTGTACGGGTGCTGGAGCTTCGGGAGCAATCTCAATCGGCACGGGGCGGAATGGCTCGGCGTCGGCGACAATTGGAGGTTTTGGCTGAGTTGGCTCGTCTTGTGTGCTGGGACGACCGCCGAGCCAGATGAGCGATAGAGATGAGATGAGAACAAGAGCAGCGACGGCCAACTTCTGCAATCCCGAAACATGCCGGCGGGCCGGCTCCGAGACCATCGATCCTGAGGCATGGACATCATGTCCCGACTGTGGGCCGGTTTCATTCATCGGCCGGGCCTTTCAAAACGCGCCACACGTCGGGTGTCACTGTACCGGTCCCTGGCGCTCGTCCCACAGGGTCATAAGCCCTGTTGAAAATGGACAAGACCGTATTGCCATCTCTCAGACGCCATTCCCGGGCGACTGCGGATACTTCAACATAGTCTCCTTTGACCGTGTAATTGGCAGCGGCTTCCTTGCCGTCGGGATTGATAATGTAGAGGGAGGGTATGCGGGAATTGCTTGCGAAGCCAAATACGGTGGTAAAGCCATTATCGAAAACTTCCAGCGGCGCCAGCGATCGATCGCCCTTTGCGACGTAGTGAAAATTGCTTTCGTCCGGACTGGTAGTTGCGGCGGGCCGATTCAACAAATCCTGAACTCTCTCGTCGCGCAGCACTTTCGCCCGGGCCTGACCAAGAATCGAGCGCCTTTCTGCGTCCTTTCTCTGAGCAGCAGCCTCATCAGCAGGATAGGTGAACTGCACACTGTAGTATAGGTCAGGTTGCTGCTCATCGAGTTTTGGCATCGCTCTCGTTGAAATACTGAAGACGTATCTCCGTGTACCGGACTCACTCTCGGCCAGCACGACGACCGGCTGCGGCGGGAGCATCCGGCTAGCCTTAAAAAAGAGATAGTTGGCGCGCGGGAGCGCAGCCAGGTCTTTGCTATTGGAAACGGCCACGGCTGCGACTGTCTCGTTGGCCGCGAATGTGACAACCAGCGTTGCCCCCACTGCGGTAGACAGGCGCACCACTTCGTCAGGACGGTAAGCCAGGTAGCGCATGCGCGCATCATGCTTGCCGGCAAGTGGTGTGTCTTCCGCTGACGCTTCCATCGTTAAGAAGAGTGAACAGACCAGCGCCAGAAACGCTCTTTTTGTCATGGCTGCACATAGCCCAGGTTCGATACGCTATCTTCCGAGCTTTGATAGGAAGTGACGAGTAGACCTCCCGGATTGGTGAGCCTCGATTGCCCAGGCAGACCCGTCAAGCGCTCGTAGCGGATGGTAGCTGTCCAGGTGGTCACTATCGGCATCTGCCCATCGACAACAAGCGAACGTTTGTAACGGATCTGTTGAACGTCCGGACTGATGTCGTTTGAAGAAATATGCCCGACCTCGAGCTTGCCGCGTTTGCCGACCGTGACTTGCGGCGAGGTGGGATTCGGATAGTTGAAGAAATCTTGATATTGCTGTCGCACAGCCGGCGCGCTGAAACTGGATACGAGGTCATAGGCGTATTGGGCTGTATCTGCTGTGTACCCCTCGCGCAGGCGTACATATTCCCACAGCGAAGCATTTATGACGGCTCGGTCTTGGGTTGCCGGCAGTCGAGAGACTGACACTTCGCTGTCGACGGTCCCATCCGGCCGGACCCAGAGGAACACAGGTACGAGCTTGGCCAACGGGACCATGGCAGCAATGGTAAATGCCTGGGCAACATTTCCTAGGACCGCCGCTGCGGCAAAGGCTATCAGGGCCTTTGACAGGCGCCGCGCAGACTTCGCTCGTGAAGTTTGAAACGCTTCCACCTTCTTATAGTGGGCGGCTAGCGTTTCTCTCTCCACCAGAAGGGCATGTTCAGGAACTTTCACTTTGGCTCTTCCGCGCATTGGACCTGAAGATCCTCAGGGGTGGTTTCCCATTGTCCCACGTTCAGTTGGAATGGGGCACCCGCGCATGTCGCAAGCCCATGGCTCGTCTTGCAGGCGGCCAAAGCGAGGATTGACAGAAGTAGGCAATATTTCATGTTTTTGGCACCGAGCTTGTCGATTGATTAAGCACCCGCCGTTTTGGCAAAGTGGCGATTGAGGCTGTTAAGTGGTCGGTTCGCACCTCCCCAAGAGCCACCGGCGATGCTGCTGGCGATCGTCGGAAGCGCGACGATCAGAGCGTCACCAGCTAGGAAAAGCATGTCGAGCTCGTAAAGCCCGATGATCTTGGCTGCTGTCGTGCCCGAGAATTTGATCATCAAAAGCATGGCTGCCAGCGAGACTGCTTCGGCAGCGATTACTATCGTTGCAACGATGTTGAGGAGGAGAAGCAGCAGCCCGTACGAGAGCAGTTGGCCGATCCATCTGGTGGCTATGTCTCGAGTGTGATCAAAAAGGTAGCCTACAAGGACCAGGGGGCCGATCGTCAAGAGCACCTTCGTCAGAATTCCAACGGCATCGTAGATCTCGAACGCTGTCCACAGCGCGCCGTAGAAAATCCATTGCGCTCCCTCGAAAGCAAGTATGTCCTGGCCGTTCATAGGCCCAATTTCGGAAGCAATCAGCTGAAAGACATACTGGCTTGAAGCAAACATAAGATCGAGCTTCTGGGGGATTCCGATGAAGGGCAAGTCGCTGCCACTGATGTCGTGAGCCAACCTCGGAATCGTGTCGTCGAAGAGCGCTTCAATGTACTGCTGATAGTTGGCCTGCCCTAAGATAAGGGCGACGACAATCGACACCATGATTACGCGCGAGATACCCCCGCGCGCATCGACTTGACCACGCATGACCAGACAGCCTTGGATTATTATCCAGAGCGTGACACACGCAACCAGAGGCGCACTGACCGCCGCTTGCACGTTTTCAAGCACTTTGTGCAGCCCGGACGTGAAGGCCCCATGAAAGATCGTGTGTATAGTCGTGAATGGCGCGGGAATTTTGAAATTCATGGCGTGAGCCTGATGTGTCCCTGATCAGCGCAGCTGAGCCTGATGAACTCTGTGTGGTTTACGGGAGGATGCTAAACATATTAGCGGTGTCCTGATGTTCGCGACGCTGCGTGGCGGCCTCCTCCACGGCGTGAAGGCTCCCTTGTGCAGTGGCCATTGTCAGCAGACTCGTGGCCTGGACATTTTGGATCATCGCATCGTGAATCTGCTTGAGGACCAGACCGTTGGTCACGGTGGCCTGCATAATATTTCCCGAGCGGGAAAGCTGACCAAGCGTGCCGGCGTTATCCTTAAGGCGCTTGTCCATCATGCCCAAAGTGTCGGCTGCAATAGCTGCGGCATTGGCGGCCCCGGCGATTTGTCCCTGTAACAGTTTCGCTTCTGAATCGGTGCCGTTGACTATCCGATTTGGGTCCTTCGCAATGTTACGGGCCATAATCGAAGCTGGCGCCCGAGCATCAAACATCTGCTCCTCCAGCTTATTGCTCGACGGGTAGTGATTTCCTTGGTTAAGTGAGCTTAGCAGTCCCGTGACAGCGAATGACGACGTTAGAATTGTCACCATTTCAATCGTGGTAGCGAGCGTCTCGATTGACCTCTCAAGGATCGCCGCATTGGAAAGCGCTGTTAAGGTCGCTTGTGTTTCTGTTACAGGGTCGCTGACGATAAATTGCGAACGGGCCTGTCCGTGAAGCAGAAGGGAAGCAGCAAGGGTCGTTACTGCAAGTTTGGCAAATTTCATGAATATTCCTCCGTCAGTCTTGAACTTCGTGGTACCGGGCCATGAACTTGTCGAGCCACCCACTTGGGGCGTCTCCGTGCTGGTTACGAAGCTGGTCGGCAAAGCGCACTGTGTTGGCCCGCCCCGAGAGTACGGCTACGTACTCGCGCATCTGCCCAAGATCGAATTCGCAAACAATACTCCCGCTATCGCGCTTGAGCAAAAACTTGCGGCTGCCGATTGCCATTCCCTGGCGGATTGCCTCGAACTCCTGCGCAGTGCACTTCAAGCCATCGACATACGCAGAGCGGTCCGCCGTCGGTGATGGGTAGAAAATTTTCGTCATACATTGCGCAACGAGACTAGCTCCGAGAGGCGATTCCAGAACGTGTTCAGGCTGCTGCGTTGCGAGTATCAACATGCCGTTGTTTTTGCGGACCGTGAGCAAGAACTTGTCGATAACGGCCGAGAATTGGGGGTTGAGTAGATAGAATCGAAATTCGTCGCAGCTCATGACGAACCGACGACCATCGACGATAGCGCCCACTCGATGCAGAAGGTATGCGGCGGCCGGTGCACAGACCTCCTCATATTCCAGGAGCTGCGTCATGTCGAAGCCCGTAATGGAGGCATCCAGCCTTACTTCGTCCACGTCGCCGTCAAAGGCCCATCCAAGCGCCCCCCCTCTACACCACCGCTGCAGCCGTGCTCCTGCGCCCTCGGAGGGGCTGTGCAATAGGAATTCGCGCAGGCCCGCAAGTGAGCGCATAGGGGGTTCGAACGAAAGCTGACGAACAATGCCGCGTTCCAGCCGACGGCTTTCCTCCGGCGAGATCGGACCACGGCCGTCACTCTCGATCAGGGCCATCAACCACTCGCGCAGAAAGTCCCGGGAGGCGGAGGTGTTGTCCAGTCCACGCAGAGGGGCCAAGCCGCTCGGAGCGCCTCTGCGCAACGCAAGATATGTCCCTCCCGTGGCTCGCACCAGCAGTTCACCACCCCGATCCTTGTCGAAGAAGACGATCGCACCATTGCGATCGACCAAGCTTTGCTCAAGCATCGCGAGGACAAAGGTCATCAGCGTCGTCTTGCCTTTGCCAACGGGCCCGAATATTGCCGTCATGCCGACGTCATTCTCATGGGGGATGTAGTCGAAAGAAGTTCCACCGTTTGTGCGAAAGCGCGCAACAGCATTGCCCCAGTGGCCGGAACTGGAACCGCTTGGGAAGTTCTCAAATGAGACGAGCCCGGCAAAATTGTGTGAGGTGATCGCCCCCGGGCGCGTGCGCCACCTGTTGTTCCCCGGAAGTTGGGACCAATATGCGGCCTCCATGCCGATGCCCTCTTGGACGATAACGGCGCCCGCGTCGGCCAGCCGTGCGCGGGCACTTGCTGCGCGATCTGCAAGGCTATTGAGGCTGTCGGCATAGACGCACAGGCTCAGATGATGCGAACCCATCACGAATTCGTTGCTTGCCAGTGCGTCCTCTGCCTCGGCAAGTTCATTGATCTGGGTGAGAGCCTTGTCGCCGGCACTCGTCATCTGGCTGGACTTAAGGCTTAGTTTGGCATGAGCTTGTGGGCGAGTGAGGAAGGAAAAGCTCTGGCTCAGGACAAGCGGGAAGTTGGCGGACAGCAAGGAATTTAGCATGCCCGGCCGCGTCGTCGCCGGATATTCACGGAACGAAAACAATGATCCGACGGAGCTATCCCCGGGCCTTCGAATCTCAAGCGCCCGCTTCCCGCAGATGACCTGGTCAGTGTAGATCGAGGCGCCAAGTGAGCCGGTAACCATCGGAACCGGAAGAAACCGGCAAGTCATCATGAGCCGAAGCGCCTCGCCGATTTCCGTGAAGAGCACGTTGCCTTTCTCACGAATGCCCAACCGGCGCAGACCGTAACCGCCGAGTGCGCCAGCAGTGATGTGCCAGAGGTCTTCCAGGCTCCGCATTTGGGTGGCTAGATCGTGCTCATTCCGTCTGCGGGACTTGGCAATCCGCAAGCCGATCTTGCCGATTGCGGTGCGGGGGGACACGATCAAAGTGAGGAAGTGATCGTTGCGAAAGAGCTTTCCCGACAGCACACGACGCTCGTAGGCCTCGCTCAGACTGCCAGCGAATGCACTTTGAAACTGGCGCGGCGCCGGCGCCGGCACATCGTTGTGTCTCACAAGATGAGCGTATATCGAGACATTGTCATCGGCGATGTTGCGCAAGAGAGTGTTGAACGCGCGGCAGCGCGAGTTGCGCATCTCAGCGTCTTCCAAATCAAAGGGCACACCGTTCACATGTGCCATGGCCATGATCGATCCGTCTTCCAGAAGGACAACCTGATCGCTTACGTGACCAACATACGGAAGGTAGATCTCGCCAGACCTCTCGGTCCGGCCGCTGGCGCCGAACATTACAGCATTCCTCTTCCGCGTTTCGGCACTCTGATCGGATTGGCGCTGACGCTTGCGCCTCCCCAGACCGGCCCGTCCACGCTTCTGCCGGCCGTCTGCAAATAGAGCAGCACGACGCTTGCCGCGTTATAGTCACGCTCAACAACCAGCCGTGCTCCGAACCAGAGTGGCACGAGAACGATTTCGTAGAGCGGGTTCTGAAGGATAATGATAACAAGCCCAGCCAACATCATGAGCAATCCGGCCAGCGTCAGCGGCACCCCCAGAAACAGTGCGGGGCGCGTCGCCGCCACATAGAGGGTGCTCACTTCCAACCGGTCGCTCATCAGCCGCCGCCTATGAGCGCCTTGCCCAGGAAGCTGGCCCCGAACATGATGACGATCCCTCCAACGACACCCGCAACCAGGCCAAGTGAAGCACGACCGAACATCCAAGAGATACCGATGGCTACGAGCCCGAGCACGGCCAGTGATTGTCCAAAGGGGCCAAGTATGAACGTGCAGATATTCTGGACCATCTTGGCAGGATCCGTCCCTCCGGTCACCTGAGCCGCGGCTGGCCCGCTGTAGAAGACCGTCCACGCCGCGCCTGCAGCAGCGGCCGGTACATATTCAGCCGCCATGCGCAGCATGGAAAAAGGCGAAGGAACACGCGTTTTAAGCGCACGAAGTATCTTGAGTGGCGTCATCATTGCATCTCCATGTTTCAATCGAATACGAGTTTGTTCGGGTTCGAGGGTTCCCGTGCTTTCGCAGCCTGGCTGCCTGTCGGATCGGAGGGATCGGCCCCGGAGCGGTCTGGCTGATACGAGCCCCAGATGTCCCAAGAATCTTGGTTGGGCTGCTTCTTTCTATTGGCCTGTTGGCTCTGCTGGAGCAGAGGCGGCACGGCTTTCCGACCGGGTGCCTCAAGGTGCGGCATATCTCGAGCAGTCGGCTCCAGCGTTCTCTCAAGGAGACTTGAGATGTCCTTTGCGGCCGACTCGACCTTGCGTACATAACCGTTGGCGAAGCCATGCGTGACGTCGCCCGTGTTATAGGCCGAGATGGCACGGCGAAGCGCCAGTTGCTGTGCCACAGCAGTGGTGCCGCCGGCATACCGGCTTTCAAGCAGGTGGGCGGCAGCCGAAAGCGAGGCGCAGGGCTCGAAAGCCCTTTCCGGCGTGAGATTGAGCATGGCAAAGTTCTTGCTGTTTATCTGCATCAATCCAACATCGACAGAATGTTGTGCTTCGAGGCGTTCCTTGATGCCCCGCGTGGCTTCCAGGTGGTCTATCCAGCGAAGCTGCTCACCTGTGGTGTTGTCATGAGCCACCAGCGTTTCAAAGCCACTTTCAATCTTGGCAATCGCGGCCAGGGTGGACGGCGCAACCCAGGGGGCGCATTTGCGCGACAGGCTGCGGAACTCACGCGGAGAAAGTGGCGCGGGCTCGGCTGGGAGTGACATGGATGTCATCAGGACGATGGCCAGCGGCCAAGCTGCAATAAACATTCCCTATCACCTACCTTTCCAAGCCGCCGGACGGGTTCTGGCCCTGTCCGGCACGCGCTTATCGGGGAGGTTTGTTACTGTGTGATGTTCAAGTTCAGCTTTTCGGTTTCAATTGAAGCAAAGACCGTGTTCGTATCAGCGTGGTGAGCATCTTGCGCATGCGTGGGTGGCGCGGGCCCGATCAGCCAGCGACATCCGGAGCATCTTGGTACAATGACTCCTGTACAGGATTGCTCGTCCCGGCCGTCCGTTGCTCCTGGAGTGTGGGCCGCGACTTTGGCGTCATGGACGGTACTTCTGTCAGCGCCAAGCCAAGGACAAAATGGGGAGCTTGGCGGGCTTGTTCAGGCTCGGGATCACCGTGGGGAATCGACTAAGGCGATAAAGCGGCCCAACTTTGCCGGTATGCTGCCGGTCCTTAAAGAGCAGCCATGCGCGGCCCTGCATACTCAGATCATTGCTTGAGACGCGAGCTCGTCCGCGAAGCTGGCTCGAAGGCGCAAATCCGCGGCGGCGAGGGTCAACTGGGAAGACGTGGCGGCGCAGCCCATCCTGGTGCGAGCCTCGTTCAGCTGTTCGGCCGCCGCCGCCAAAGGGTGGATCATGCACAGTCCCATCGGCAGATAACCGCACGTCATTGACGCAGTCCGACGGCGCAATGGACAAGCATAGTGACACGCTCAAGATGGAGGAGTTGCAGTAACTGAGAAATGTTAGCCCGGACGTTCACCGCAACCGGCGACCTGCCGGTCGCCGAACAGCATTTGAGGCCGCCGGCCACCTTGGACGAAGCCGGCTTGGCAGGAGACACACTATTTTGCACAAGGCCGCTGCAGCGAATCACGGTCTTCTTCCGCCGACCGCCTCTCCGATCAAGCCAAACGCCGCGCTGCTCAACCATGTCCGAGCTGGATCCACGAGCCGGAGGATATCGAGATGATCCAGGTCCGCAAACTCCAGGATGACCAGGATGCAAGGGCATAGCAGGAAACTTGGCATCCATGAGGTCGAACTTGAGTGATATTGGCAGGCCTGCACCAACGGGGGAGCTCGAAGCGAAAAAGCGAAGGACCACACGGCAGGGTCATGTCGGCGCTGGGACCTGTCTGGTGGCCACGGGCTGCCTTGGTGCGGTCAATTCGCTGGGGATGAAAGGAACAGGACGAGCACGGCCTCACATTGGCCGCACGCAACGGCGAGTGGTATCAAGGAGCAGCTGTTCTGGGTCGGTGCCCCAGGGTTGCTCGGCAACAGGTTTAGACAAGGGGATTCAAGATTGAAGGTGTGCCGTTGAAACATGTTCTTGTCATTGACGATGATGCCGCAATGCGGCGCCTCATCGCCGAGTATCTCACGATGCATGCCCTGAAGGTAACCGCAGTCCACGATAGCAAGCAGTTTGACTATGTTCTTTCACGTGAGCCAGTCGATCTCGTGGTTGTTGACCTTAACCTAGGCCGGGAGGATGGACTTGCGATCGTCCGCAATCTGGCGACAAAATCGGATGTTCCTATCATAGTGATCAGCGGCGACCGGCTTGATGAGGCGGAAAAAGTGGTTGCACTGGAGCTCGGCGCAACCGATTTCATTCCCAAGCCTTTCGGGATGCGCGAATTCTTGGCCCGCATTCGAGTAGCGCTACGTCAGCGCATTTCTAGTCCGCGAACCAGAGAGCAGCGCTCATTTCGCTTTGGGGCCTGGAAGCTCAGCGTGAAGCAGCGGCGACTGA
>NZ_JAMYSB010000035.1:0-48697 GCF_040321695.1 Mesorhizobium sp. M0292 | reverse complement strand
CCCGCTCGGCATCATCGACACACGGCACATGAAGCTTGTCCGCCGCAGCGCCGCGCCAACCAATCCGCTTGGCGCTGCGGCGGACACATAGGGGGAGAGAAGTGTCACCTATGTATCCGGTTCAAAGTGTTACCCATCTATCGGCTGGACATCGTGAAGCGAGGCGGGTGGGGTCGCCTCAACTGCCTCAACGTGAGTTGAGCTGCCTCGACTTGTAAAGAAATAGCGTCGAGCGTGTCACCGCGGACCCCATCCGGCCCTTCGGGCCACCCTCCCCTCAAGGGGGAGGGATATCCGAGCTACTCGAACACGATGTTCGGCACCGCCGCTTCGGCCGCGCCGCGTTCTTCGTTGACCCGGTCCCAGACCTTCGAAGCAATGCCGCGATAGATCTTCGCCTCGGCGCTGTCTGGCTTCGACGCCACCACCGGAGCACCTTCATCAGAACTTTCGCGAATGCCCATTTCCAGCGGCACTTCGCCGAGGAAGGTCACGCCGAGTCGCTCGGCCTCGCGCCGCGCCCCGCCATGGCCAAAGATGTCGTAGCGCTTGCCGGTATCGGGGGCTATGAAATAGCTCATGTTCTCCACGATGCCGAGCAGCGGCACGTCGACCTTCTTGAACATATTCAATCCTTTGCGGGCGTCGATCAGCGCCAGGTCCTGCGGCGTCGAGACGATGACGGCGCCGGCCAGCGGCACCTGCTGGGCCATGGTCAGCTGGGCGTCGCCGGTGCCGGGCGGCATGTCGACGACGAGCACGTCGAGGCGGCCCCATTCGACCTCGCGCAGCATCTGCGTCAGCGCCGACATCACCATCGGACCGCGCCAGATCATCGGCGTCTCCTCGTCGACGAGGAAGCCCATCGACATCACCTTAAGGCCGTAATTCTCCATCGGTTTCAGGATCTTGCCGTCGACGGTCTGCGGCCGGCCATGGATGTTGAGCAGCCTGGGCATGGACGGGCCATAAATATCGGCATCGAGCACGCCGACACGCAAACCGTTGGCGGCGAGGCCAAGCGCGATGTTGACGGCGGTGGTCGACTTGCCGACGCCGCCCTTGCCGGACGCCACCGCGATGATCGCCTCGATGCCGGGCACGCCGCGCTTGCCCGAGCTTTGCGAGGCCGGGGCGTGCGGGGCTGGAGAGTGTGGAGCTGGGCGCGGCGCGGCTGGCGCAGCCGGGGGTGCCGGCCTGGGCGCGGGACGCGACGCAACCGGAGCCTCCATGCCGCCGCCCTTCTTCTCCGCCGTCAGCGCGACGACGGCGCCGGCGACACCAGGGATCGCCTTGACGACACGCTCGGCTGCGGCGCGCAGCGGCTCCATCTCCTGTGCACGGGCGGCGGGAACGGTGATCGAGAAAAACACTTTCGAATCGGCGATGAAAATCTCCGAAACCATGCCGAGGTCGACGATGTTGCCGGTGAAGTCCGGCCCGTTGACCGTCTTCAGACGCTCGGTGACGATTTCCTTGGTGACGGACATGCATTGTTCCCTAAGGCGTTTGGCTGCGGCTCAGATAGTGCAGATTGGCAGCGACTCCAAGCACCACAGTGTCCGCCTCACCTTGCCAGGCCAACCGCAAGGTAGGTGAGCGCCGAAATTGCAGCCGTGGCCGGCAAGGTGACGATCCAGGCGATGACGATGTTGCCGGCAATGCCCCAGCGCACGGCCGAGACGCGACGGGCAGCGCCGACACCGATGATGGCCCCGGTGATCGTATGGGTGGTCGACACGGGAACGCCAAGCCAGGTGGCGGCAAACAGGGTGATGGCGCCGCCGGTCTCGGCGCAGAAGCCCTGCATCGGGTTCAACCGGGTGATCTTCGAGCCCATCGTGTGGACGATGCGCCAGCCGCCGAACAAAGTGCCGAGCGCCAGTGCTGTCTGACAGGTGAGGACGACCCACAGCGGCACGTAGAACGTCCCGCCGAGCATACCTTGCGAATAGAGCAGCACGGCGATGATGCCCATGGTTTTCTGGGCGTCGTTGCCGCCGTGCCCTAGCGAATAAAGCGAGGCCGAAAAGAACTGCATGACGCGGAAAGTGCTGTCGACGGCGAACGGTGTCTGGCGCACGAACAGCCAGGAAACGGCCAGGATCAGGACCAGCGCCAGAACAAACCCTGTCGCCGGCGACACGACGATTGCGGCGACCGTCTTGCCAAGCCCGGTCCAGACGATGGCGCCGGGCCCAGCCTTTGCAACGCCGGCGCCGACGAGCCCGCCGATCAGGGCATGCGAACTGCTGGACGGGATGCCGGCAATCCAGGTGACGATGTTCCAGACGATGGCGCCGACGAGCGCCGAGAAGATCACCGCCGGCGTGACGATGCTGACGTCGACGATACCTTTTCCCACGGTTTCAGCCACGTGAAGGCCGAAGAACATGAAGGCGATGAAATTGAAGAAAGCCGCCCACAGGACCGCATATTGTGGTCTCAGCACGCGGGTGGAGACGATGGTGGCGATGGAGTTCGCCGCATCGTGCAGGCCGTTGAGAAAATCGAAAAACAGCGCGACGGCGACAAGGCCGATCAGCACGGGAAAGGCGATGGTGGCTTCCATTGCCTAAACGTTCTCGATGACGATGCCGCTGATCTCGTTGGCGACGTCCTCAAAGCGGTCGACCACCTTCTCCAGCTGGCCGTAGATCTCCGAGCCGATCAGGTAGGCCATCGGATCGCTGCGGCCATGCCGCTTGAACAGGTCCTTCAATCCCTGCTCATGCAGATCGTCGGCGCGGCTTTCGACGCGCATGACCTCTTCGGCGATGGCGTTGAGGCGTACCGTGTGCGTGCCGACCTTGCTGAGCAGCGGGATCGCTTCGGCAACCAGCCTGGAGGCGGCAACGATGACGCCGCCCATCTCCTGCATCAGCGGGTCGAATTCCTTCTTTTCGAACAGCTTCACCGTCTTGACGGTCTTGTGCATCATGTCGATGGCGTCATCCATTGACTGGATCAGGTCCTTGATGTCGCCGCGATCGAAAGGCGTGATGAAGGAACGCCGCACCGCCAGCAGGACTTCGGCCGTGATATGATCGGCCTCGTCCTCGAGATCGATGATCTTCTGGCACCAGCGATCGATGTCCTTGCCCTGCAGAAGCTGCTCCAGCGCCTCGGCGCCGCCGACCACGGTGCGGGAATGCCGTTCAAAGAGGTCGAAGAAGCGATCTTCGCGCGGCAAAAGCTTGCGGAACCAGCCCAGCATGTCCGATCTCCTCGTATTCCATCCAACCACATAGCGCCGTGTTCGGCCGGGGGAAACAGCCAGCCGGCCCAAAGATGTGGATGCATGGCCAATTGCGGGTAGAGCTTGCGGCGAAAGGCAATTTCCCCGACCTTGCGCGCAACGAACGGACGGATGGGATGATCGACAAGCTCGAATTCTTCATCGCGCTGGCCAAGGAGGAGCATTTCGGCCGGGCGGCGGAAGCGTGCGGCGTCACGCAGCCGACCTTGTCGGCCGGGATCAAGCAGCTGGAGGGCCAGCTCGGCGTCATGCTGGTCAATCGCGGTTCGCGCTTTCAGGGGCTGACGCCGGAAGGCAAGCAGGTGCTGGTGTGGGCGCGTCGCATCGTCGGCGATTCCAGGACCATGCGCGAAGAGATGCGGGCGGCGCGACATGGCCTGTCCGGGCGTATCCGTATTGCCGCCATCCCAACCGCCCTCGCCATGGTGGCGCGGCTGACGACGCCATTTCGCGAGAAGCATCCGGGCGTCACCTTCTCTATCCTGTCGCGCACCTCGATCGAGGTGTTGTCGCTGCTCGGCAATTTCGACGTCGATGCCGGCATCACCTATCTCGACAACGAGCCTCTCGGACGGGTGACCAGCGTGCCGCTCTATGACGAGCGCTACCAGCTGATCACGGCGGTCGGAAATCCCTATTCGGATCGCGACAAAGTGACATGGGCCGAAATCAGCCAGCTGCCGCTCTGCTTGTTGACGCCGGACATGCAGAACCGCCGCATCATCGACCAGCATCTGGCCGAGGCCGGCGTGCAGGTGCGGCCGACACTGGAATCCAACTCGATGATCGTGCTGTTCTCCCACATACGGACAGGCAAATGGTCGTCGATCATGCCGCTCAACCTGGCGGAAACATTCGGTTTTTCCGAGCCGATCCGGGCCATTCCGATCGTCGAACCGGATGCCAGCCACACGGTCGGGCTGGTCGCCGCGCCGCGCGAACCGCACACGCCGCTGGTGCAGGCGCTGCTGGACGAGGCGATGGCGCTGGCAGACGATTTCCGCGCCAATCGCTGAGCTAGTCATAACTGATCAATCGGCGCGATAGAAATTTTCTATCGTGCAACGAAACCGCTTTATTGATTTCAGGGGTTTTCTCTGATTTCTTAAGCACTTAGCGATTAAGCGGCGTAGGCATGTCGTTGTTCCAAAACCGCGTCATGCTTTTGGACGATATATGCATCGATCGCTACGATAGGGAGGGCGCTGCGTGACGATGCAGCCAGCAAGTACCGAGATACAGTCGCGCACGGCGGCGATCATCCAGGAGTTGAAGGGCCTCGAAGGCCCGCTGCTGCCGATCCTGCACGAGATCCAGGACGAATTTGGCCACGTGCCGCAGGACGCCGTGCCCGTCATCGCCGATGGGCTGAACCTGTCGAGGGCCGAAGTGCATGGCGTTGTGACCTTCTATCATGATTTCCGTGCCCGGCCGGCCGGCCGGCATGTGCTCAAGCTCTGCCAGGCGGAAGCCTGCCAGTCGATGGGTTCGGATGCGATCGCCGCAAAGGTCAAGCAGTTGTTGGGCATCGATTTCCATGAGACCACCCGCGACGGATCGGTTACACTTGAGCCTGTCTATTGCCTCGGGCTGTGCGCCTGTTCACCGTCGGCGATGCTGGATGGTGAGGTGATCGGGCGGCTCGATGACGAGAAGATCGAAGAGATCGTCGGGGAGGTACGCTCATGATCCCGCGCATCTACATTCCAGGTGACTCCGGCGCGCTGGCGCTCGGCGCCGAAAAGGTCGCCAAGGCTGTTCGTGCGGAACTGGCTGAACGGGGCGTCGAGGCCAAGATCGTCCGCAACGGCTCGCGCGGCGCCTATTTCCTCGAACCGATGGTCGAGGTCGCGACCGAAAAGGGCCGCGTCGCTTACGGGCCGGTCAAGCCATCGGACGTCAAGAGCCTGTTCGACAGCGGCTTTCTCACCGGCGGGCATCACAAGCGCTGGCTGGGCGCGCCCGACAAAATCCCGTTCCTGGCCAAGCAGACGCGCCTGACCTTTGCGCGTTGCGGCATCAACGACCCGCTATCGCTCGATGCCTACAAGTCACTGGGCGGGCTCAAGGGCCTGCAGAACGCGGTGGCCATGGCGCCGCTCGACATCGTCAAACAGGTCACGGAATCGGGCTTGCGCGGCCGAGGCGGCGCCGGCTTCCCGACCGGCATCAAGTGGAAGACGGTGCTCGATACGACATCTGACCGCAAATACATCGTCTGCAATGCCGACGAGGGCGACAGCGCCACCTTTGCCGACCGCATGATTATGGAGGGCGACCCCTTCGTGCTCATCGAAGGCATGACGATTGCCGGCATCGCCACCGGCGCGACCAAGGGGTTCGTCTATATCCGCTCGGAATATCCGCATGCGGTGGCTGTCATGAACAAGGCTGTCGAGGTCGCCCGCAAGGCAGGCGTGCTCGGCGTCAGCGTGCTGGGTTCGCCCAACGCCTTCGACATGGAAATCCGCGTCGGCGCCGGCGCCTATGTCTGCGGCGAGGAAACGTCGCTGCTGAACAGCCTTGAAGGCAAGCGCGGCGTGGTGCGCGCCAAGCCACCGCTGCCGGCAATCCAGGGTCTGTTCGGCAAGCCGACGGTGATCAACAACGTCATCAGCCTAGCCTCCGTGCCCATCATCATGGACAAGGGTGCTGCCTTCTACAAGGATTTCGGCATGGGCCGCTCGCGCGGCACGATCCCGATACAGATCGCCGGCAACGTCAAGTTCGGCGGCCTGTTCGAGGCGGCGTTCGGCATGACGCTGGGCGAGATCGTCGACGATATCGGCGGCGGTACGGCCACAGGTCGCCCGGTGAAGGCGGTGCAGGTCGGCGGCCCGCTCGGCGCCTATTTCCCGCGCGGCCTGTTCGACACGCCGTTCGACTACGAAGAGTTCGCGAAGCGCGACGGGCTGATCGGCCATGCCGGCATCACCGTGTTCGACGACACGGCCGACATGCTGAAGCAGGCGCGCTTTGCCATGGAGTTCTGCGCCATCGAAAGCTGCGGCAAGTGCACGCCCTGCCGCATCGGCTCGATACGCGGGGTGGAGACCATCGACCGGCTTGCCGCCGGCATCGAGCCGGAGAAGAACCTGGCACTGGTCACCGATCTCTGCAACACGATGAAGTTCGGATCGCTCTGCGCGCTGGGCGGCTTCACGCCCTATCCGGTGATGAGCTCGATCACCCATTTCCCCGAAGATTTCAAGCCCGCGCCGGCGCGCGTGGCTGCTGAATAGGAGCTGGCAGATGAATATCAAGGCCGACTTCCCGACACTCATCGAAGAACTCGATTACGGAACCCCGGAATCGAAGGCGCAAAAGCAGGTTACGCTGATCGTCGACGGCCGCAGCATCAGCGTGCCGGAGGGTACGTCGATCATGCGCGCGGCGATGGAAGGCGGGGTCGAGATCCCAAAACTCTGCGCCACGGACATGCTGGACTCGTTCGGCTCCTGCCGCGTCTGCCTGGTCGAGATCGACGGGCGCGGCGGCACGCCGGCATCCTGCACGACCCCCGTCGGCGAAGGCATGGTGGTGCGCACGCAATCCGAGCGGCTCGACGCCATCCGCCGCGGTGTCATGGAGCTTTACGTCTCCGACCACCCGACCGGCTGGAACGAGAAGGCCGGCACCGGCGCCAGCGAGTTCGACGTTGTGGCGAAATCGGTCGGCCTGACCGAGAACCGCTTCGGCATTGAGGGCCGCAACCACGTCAAGCAGGAAAACGGCGTCGCGCCCGGCCATGGCTCGCTGGCGGTCGACTACATCGCCCGCGACGAGTCCAACCCCTATTTCACCTATGATCCGGCGCAATGTATCGTCTGCTCGCGCTGCGTGCGGGCCTGCGAGGAGGTGCAGGGCACCTTCGCGCTGACGATCGAGGGCCGCGGTTTCGAATCGCGCATGGTCGCCGGCATGCACGAGGATTTCATCGCCTCCGAATGCGTGTCCTGCGGCGCCTGCGTGCAGGCCTGTCCGACCGATGCGCTGCGTGAAAAGACCGTGCTTGAGAAAGGCATGCCCGAGCGTTCCGCTGTCACCACCTGCGCCTATTGCGGCGTCGGCTGCTCGTTCAAGGCCGAAGTGAAGGACGACGAAGTCATTCGCATGATGCCCTACAAGGACGGCAAGGCGAACCACGGCCACTCCTGCGTGAAGGGCCGTTTCGCCTATGGCTATGCCACCCACAAGGACCGCATCCTGTCGCCTATGATCCGGGAAAAGGTCAGCGATCCCTGGCGCGAGGTGAGTTGGGAAGAGGCCATCGCCCATACGGCCAAGGAATTCCGCCGTATCCAGTATCAATACGGCCGCACCTCGATCGGCGGTATCACGTCCTCGCGCTGCACGAATGAAGAGACCTATCTCGTCCAGAAGCTGGTGCGCCAAGGCTTCCGCAACAACAATGTCGACACTTGCGCGCGCGTCTGCCACTCGCCGACCGGCTACGGCCTCGGCCAGACCTATGGCACCTCGGCCGGCACGCAGGATTTCGATTCCGTCGATTTCACCGATGTCGCCGTCATCATCGGCGCCAATCCGGCTTCCGCGCACCCGGTGTTCGCCTCGCGGCTGAAAAAGCGGCTGCGCCAGGGCGCCAAGCTGATCGTGCTCGATCCGCGCCGCACCGAAATGGTCAAGTCGGCGCATATCGAGGCCGACTATCACCTGCCGCTGAAGCCCGGCACCAACGTGGCGGTGCTGACGGCGCTGGCGCATGTCATCGTTACCGAAGGGCTTTTCGACGAAGCCTTCATCCGCGATCGCTGCGACTGGGCGGAGTTCCAGGATTGGGCTTCTTTCGTCGCCTTGCCGGAAAACAGCCCCGAAATCGTGGGCAAGCTGTCCGGCGTCGATCCCGAACTGATCCGAGGTGCTGCACGGCTCTATGCCAAGGGCGGCAATGGCGCGATTTATTACGGCCTCGGCGTGACCGAACACAGCCAGGGTTCGACCACGGTTATGGCTATCGCCAACCTTGCCATGGCGACCGGCAATATCGGCCGTCCCGGCGTCGGCGTGAACCCGCTGCGCGGCCAGAACAACGTGCAGGGTTCCTGCGACATGGGCTCATTCCCGCACGAACTGCCAGGCTACCGCCACATCTCGGGCGAGGCGGTGCGTGACATCTATGAGAGCCTTTGGGGGGTGAAGCTCGACGACGAACCCGGCCTGCGCATCCCCAACATGCTGGATGCCGCCGTCGACGGCTCGTTCAAGGGCATCTACATCCAGGGCGAGGACATTCTGCAGTCGGACCCTGATACCAAGCATGTCGCGGCCGGCCTGGCGGCGATGGAATGCGTGGTCGTGCACGACCTGTTCCTCAACGAGACCGCCAACTACGCGCATGTCTTCCTGCCGGGCTCGACCTTCCTGGAGAAGGACGGCACTTTCACCAATGCCGAGCGCCGCATCAACATGGTGCGCAAGGTTCTGGAGCCGAAGGCGCGCTACGCCGACTGGGAAGCGACACAGGAGCTTGCCCGTGCGATCGGGCTGGACTGGAACTATCAGCATCCCTCCGAGATCATGGACGAGGTTGCAAAAACGACGCCGAGCTTCGCCGGCGTGTCCTTCGAGCTGCTCGACCGTGTCGGATCCGTGCAATGGCCCTGCAACGAGAAGGCGCCGCTCGGCACACCGATCATGCATATGGATGGCTTCGTGCGTGGCAAGGGCAAGTTCATCCGCACTGAATATGTCGCGACCGACGAGCGGACCGGGCCGCGTTTCCCGTTGCTGCTGACCACCGGCCGCATTCTCAGCCAGTACAATGTCGGTGCACAGACAAGGCGCACCGAAAACGTCATGTGGCACTCGGAAGATCGGTTGGAGATCCATCCGCACGACGCCGAGAACCGCGGCCTGCGCGATGGCGACTGGGTGCGGCTGACCAGCCGTTCGGGCGAGACGACGCTGCGTGCGCTGATCACCGACCGGGTGTCGCCAGGTGTGGTCTACACAACGTTCCACCATCCCGACACGCAGGCCAACGTCATCACCACCGACTTCTCCGACTGGGCGACCAACTGCCCGGAGTACAAGGTGACCGCGGTGCAGGTCGGCGCCTCCAACGGGCCTTCGGACTGGCAGCGCGACTATAACGAGCAGGCCGAGCAGAGCCGCCGCATCGCAAAGCTGGAAGCGGCGGAGTAGTCTTGCCACGGCGTTCGACAATGAGAGCTTCAATCTTGACGGTCGGTCGACCCCCACTCCGTCAGGAAGGAGAGCTTAAGCCGCATGGCGCCTTTCCTCTCCCTCCGGAGGGGGGAGAGGTGGCGCCGCGAAGCGGCGACGGAGTGGGGGAAGCCGGCCCCGCAACACGCAGCCGTCGAAAGTCGCGCACAACCCAAAGAGCAGGCAAACCGGCCTATCTGGCGAGCAGTCGACCCCCACTCCGTCAAGCTTCGCCTGACACCTCTCCCCCAATCGACGGGAGAGAGGAAAGGCGCGAGCCTCCACAGCTGCTGCTAAGGACGAACAGGGCAGAGGGGCGCGCCTCGTGACCCGAAAACGCCAAGCCACCACCCAAATCTCTCGCCTTGCCCACCGCGCCAGCGGCACTGCGGTGGCCAACCGCATGGTGCCGGAGGAGACGCCGGTGGCGTTCTCCTTTGCCGGCACCACCCATGCGGTGATGATGGCGAGCCCGGCCGACTTCGAGGATTTCGCGCTCGGCTTCTCGCTGACCGAAGGCATCATAGCCTTGCCTGACGAAATCGATGCGATCGAGGTCGAGGACCATGGCGCCGGCATCGATATCCAGATCCGGCTGAAGGACCAGGCCAATACGCGCTTCGAGGCGCGGCGGCGGCGGCTCGCCGGCCCGGTCGGCTGCGGGCTGTGCGGCATCGAATCCATCGAGGAAGCGATGCGCTCGGTCGATAAGGTTAGTGCGTCCAAGCTTACGCTTGAAGCCGACGACATCACCCGTTCGGTAAAGCTTTTATCCAAGGTGCAGCCTCTGCATTCAGAAACCGGCGCCGTGCATGCAGCGGGCTTCTACATTCCCGGCAAAGGCATCGTCATGGCGCGCGAGGATGTCGGCCGGCACAATGCGCTGGACAAACTGGCCGGCGCGCTGGCCAAGGCCGGCATTGACGGTGCATCGGGCGCGGTGGTGGTGACATCACGCGTCTCGGTGGAGATGGTGCAGAAAACGGCGGCGATCGGCTCCGCCTTCATCATCGCCGTGTCGGCGCCGACAGCCCTTGCCATCCGCACCGCCGAAGAGGCCGGCATGACGCTGGTGGCGCTGGTGCGCGGCGACGATTTCGATGTTTTCACCCACCCTAAACGGGTGGTCTTGGGAGTTGCCCAGCATGTCGCATGACGAAGAACACATCACGAGCACCGGGGAAAAGCTGGTGCGCATGGCCAACCAGATCGCCGCCTTCTTCCATTCAAGGCCCCGCGAGGAAGGTGTGGCGGGCGTGGCCGAGCACATCAACAAGTTCTGGGAGCCCAGGATGCGCCGGCAGTTCTTCGAGATGCTGGACAGCGGCGGCGAAGGTTTTGACGAACTCGTCGTCGTGGCCTCGGCCAGGATCAAGCGGCCGAAGACCGAGGAGCAGGCCGATGTGAGCATCGGCTACGTCCAACCCACGGGTGCAGAGAGCGCCGCTCCCCAGAAATAGCCTCCCCCAGAAATGGCGGGCGAACACGGTTCGCCGCGGGCTATATTCCTGTCTTCTAAAGTTTGGCTGCCGCATCCGCCAGGCGTCTGCTATGGTCGGCGATCAGAAATCGTCTGGCCGGGCGGGATAGCAACGTGAGGCCGATCGAGACGCGATATGCCCTCAGCGGCGACGTGCGGATCGCCTATCAGGTGGTCGGCCAGGGATCGTTCGACCTGGTTTTCGTGCCCGGCTTCATCTCCAATCTCGACCTGCATTGGGAAGACGAGGGCTACGCCAGGCTCTTGAAACGGCTCTCGGCGTTCTCGCGGCTGATCCTGTTCGACAAGCGCGGCACCGGCCTGTCCGACCGCGTCGACCCACGCCACCTGCCCAGCCTTGAAACCCGCATGGACGATGTGCGCGCGGTGATGGATGCCACCGGCAGCGGCCGCGCGGCCTTGCTCGGCGCTTCGGAAGGCGCGCCGATGGCAATGTTGTTTGCCGCCACCTATCCGGAACGGACACGAGCGCTGGCGCTCTATGGCGGTTATGCGCATTTCCACAAATGGGTGATGTCGCCGGAGCGCCTCGAGGCCTTCATCGCGACGGCCGGCACGGAATGGGGCACGGGCGCCACACTGCCCAACTTCGCTCCCGGCCGGGTAGATGATGCGCATTTCACCCAGTGGTGGGGCCGCTTCGAGCGGCTGTCGGCCAGTCCGACGGCAGCGGCAGCCCTTGCCCGGATGAATGCCGGAATCGATGTGCGCGGCGTGCTTTCGGCGATCGGCGCACCGACACTGCTCATTCATCGCCGCAACGACGCGCGGGTCGACCCGGACGCCAGCCGCTTCCTGGCGAAAGAGATCGCCAATGCGCGATTGGTCGAGGTCCCCGGGCGCGACCACCCGATCTGGACCGGCGATGTCGACCGGGTGGCCGACCTGATCGAGGAATTCCTGACCGGCGAGCGTGCCGTGGCCGAAGCGGAGCGCGTGCTTGCCGCTCTTCTGGCGACACGCATCTACGACACGGCGCGGGTTGGCGACCGCATGTGGAGCGAACGTAGCGAGCGCTTCCAGGAGAGCTGGCAGCAGCTGGTCGGCCGTCATGGCGGACGCGTCGCCGGCATCCATGGCGAATTGATGATCTCGCGCTTCGACGGGCCGGCGCGGGCCATACGCTGCGCGGCGGCACTGCGCGATGCGGCGCAACATATGGGCATTGCAAGCGCCCAGGGCGCCCATGTCGGAGAGGTCGAAATGCGCGGGCCGCCGGTGGGGCTGATGGCACGGGTGACGATGCAGATCGCCGCCCATGCCGGGCGCGGCGATATTCTGGCGTCGCGGCTGGCCGCCGATCTGGCGGCGGGGTCCGGCCTGCATTTCATCGATGCCGGGCGTGTCACGGTGGATGAGCTGGACGAGCCGCTGGCGCTGGTCCAGGCAACGTCGGAACAGCACCTGGAGCCGGCCTGCCGCCCCAAGGCGAAACCCGCCGAGCCGGCTCAACTGACGGCGCGCGAAAGCGAGGTGGTGATCCTGATCGCCGACGGCAAGAGCAATGCCGCGATCGCCGCCGAGCTGAGGCTCAGCGAGCATACGGTCAAGCGTCATGTCGCCAACATATTGCTGAAGCTCGATTTGCCGTCACGGGCGGCGGCAGCGGCATTTTCCGCCAGGCAGGCTGGCCCGGACGGGCCATAGGGACCATGGCGCTTTCGGGCGAAGCGGCCAGGTGGGGTCGAGGCGTACCAATTCTCTCCATGCAGGCCAGGCGGATGTCGCCGGGAAAGGCACTGCGGATGGAGGATGCAATGCTGAAGTCAAACAGGTCGATCAAATCGCTGGTGATAGCGGCAGGCGTTGGCGCGCTGTTCACGATCGCTCCCGCCAGAGCCGAGGATGCCTCGGCGGCCGCCGCCTACAAGGACATCGAGGCGACGCTCGGCTCAGTGCCGGACATGTTCAAGACGCTGCCCGATGTCGCGGTTGCCGGCGCCTGGGCCGAGATCAAGGGTGTGCAGCTCAACCCCAAGACCGCGCTCGACGGCAAGACCAAGGAACTGCTGGGGCTGGCCGTCGCCTCGCAGATCCCCTGCCAGTACTGCATCTATTTCCACACCGAGGCCGCCAAGCTCAATGGCGCGACCGATGAGGAGATCAAGGAAGCGATCGCGATGGCGGCCATCGTGCGCCACTGGTCGACGATGCTCAACGGCAGCCAGGTCGACTTCGCGACCTTCAAACAACAGACCGACGGCGTGTTCGCAGCCGTCAAAGCCAAGTCGCAGTGAAAGACAAACGCCCGGCGGTGCGCGCCGGGCAGTGCTTGATCATCAACCGCCCGATCGACGGGCCATGGAGGAAGAAATGCTGACAAAGACGCAAAGCGTGGACGGCGCGGCGATCAAGAAAGCGATCGAAGGACGGGACGGCAGGATGCTGGCGAGCTTCTATGCCGACGACGCGCTGGTGCGGGTGATCGACCGCAACAATCCGCCGAGCAAGCCGCGCGAGATCCGCGGCCGGGCGGCGATCAGCACGTTCTGGGACGACATCTGCAGCCGGGCGATGACCCACAAGGTCGACACCACCATCGCCGATGGCGACAATCTCGCCTTCACCCAGGCCTGCGCCTATCCGGACGGAACGAAAGTGTTCTGCGCGGCGATGCTGGAGCTGAAGAATGGGCGGATTGCGCGACAGACCGTCGTGCAAGCCTGGGACGAGTAGGTCACCGCGAAAGATCAACCGCGGTTTGGGGCCGCATAACTGGAGGAGACAAAAATGTTCAGCGCCAGATGGCAGATCGACGCCAAGTTCGGACACAAGCAGACCGTGCTCGAACTGCTCAAGAAATGGGAACGCGAGATCGGCTCTCAGGTCGGCATCGCCGACCTCAAATTCCAGATCATGACCGGTTCGATCGGCGCCCGGGAAGCGACGGTCGAATCGCATCATCAGGTCGAAAGCCTTGCCCAGTTGGAGGGATTCTTCGCCAAGATCGGCAAGATCGACGCGCACGCAAAATGGGGCAAGGAGATGGAGCCCTACGTCGTGTCGGGCACCAGCCTTTGGAACATCTATCGCATCGTGGAGTAGCCGTGGCAGGTGCAGCAGTTTTCGGCCATCAGTTGCGGCGGCCGAAACTCGTCCGCTGCCCGGGAAACCGCCCTTCCCTGGCCAATCCGGCAGCCGCGACACGTGCCGGCTGATTGGGCAATGTGGCCTGCTTGGCCAGGGCCGCCGCTATCAAGGCGTCGGCCTGGCGCGCGCGCTGGTCCGCGCCGGCATCTCCGGCAGGGTTGCCCGCCACGGCGGAGCTCGACATCCGCCGGCGGGGTTTGAAAGCAAGATAGAGAAGCAACGCGCCGAGCAGTCCAGCCCCAATGACGATCGTCAAACGCGTGCCGGTCATGCCGGTGTGTTCGATCTGGGTGGGGTTGGCGGGGTTCTGGACGACGGTGAGCTTGTCGCCGACCTGCGGTTCGCGGGCACCGTTCTTGTTCAGCTCCATCGTGGCCTCGACGGCGTCGGCGCCGGTGCCGACGCGCAAGGTGCCGGTGAATTTCTGGGTCACCTTCCACTCTTTGTCAGCATGGACCGTCTTGAACGCATCCACCAGTTCGCACGGGATCGTGGCGGTGCTGACGGTCTTGTAGACAATCTTGTGGGCGGTCGATTCCATGTCGCATTCGACATTGACCGCGAGGATTTCAGCAGGCGCCTCGGGCCAGCCGCTCTTCTTGATCATGTCCTTGCCGCCGAACACAGCGATCAGCAGACAGAAGCCGCCAATGAGTACCAGCTTGATCTTGGTCGTGTTCATGCGCAAACCCCTCGCCGCGCGGTTTCCCGGCAAGAGGCTGCTCGTTCAGGTTGAATATTCAGTAAATCGTGAACTCCCGCCGTACCGCAAAGGTTACTCACGCTTAATATACAGAAAACGCGGTGGCGAATATTTTAGAGATAGTGGCGGCCTCTACCCATGCGCCACCATCACATGACGAACGGCGGTATAATCCTCCAGCGCATAGAGAGACATGTCCTTGCCGTAGCCGGACTGCTTCAGCCCGCCATGCGGCATCTCGTTGGTCAGCATGAAATGGGTGTTGATCCAGGTGCAGCCATATTGCAGACGGGCGGCCGTCGCCATGGCGCGCGAGACGTTCTTGGTCCACACCGAGGATGCCAGGCCGTAGTCGCTGTCATTGGCCCAGTTCACGGCTTCATCGACTTCGGAGAAGCGGGTGATGGAGACGACCGGACCGAACACTTCGCGGCGCACGATCTCGTCTTCCTGCAGCGCGCCGGCAACCACCGTCGGCTGGTAATAGAAGCCGGAGCCTTCGCCGGGCTTGCCGCCGGTGGTGATCTCGACGTGCTTCAGTTCCGAAGCGCGCTCGACGAAGCTCGAGACGCGATCGCGCTGGCGGCGCGAGATCAGCGGCCCGATCTCGTTTTTGGTGTCATCGGGCTGGTTGTATTTGATGGTCGAGACGGCAGATGAGAGATCGGCGACGAGCTTGTCGTAGATCTTCTTGCCGGCATAGATGCGGCAGGCGGCTGTACAATCCTGCCCGGCATTGTAGTAGCCGAAAGCGCGCAGGCCGTTTACCACGGCGCCGAGGTCGGCGTCGTCGAAAACGATGACCGGCGCCTTGCCGCCGAGTTCCAGATGCGTGCGCTTGACCGACTTGGCGGCGGCCTGCAGCACCTTCTTGCCTGTGGCGACGTCGCCGGTGATCGAAATCATGTTGACCTTGGCGTGATTGATCAGCGTGTTGCCGACGCTGTCGCCGCGGCCGAGCACGACATTGACGACGCCCTCGGGCAGAACCTCGGCCAGGATCCTGGCCAGCTTCAGCGCCGTCAGCGGCGTCTGCTCCGACGGCTTGAAGACGACGGTGTTGCCGCCGGCAATGGCCGGCGCCAGCTTCCAGGCCATCATCATCAGTGGATAGTTCCACGGCGCGATGGAAGCGACGATGCCGATCGGGTCGCGCCGCACCATCGAGGTGTGGCCGGGCAGATATTCGCCGGCGACCACGCCCGGCATCGAACGTACCGCGCCGGCAAAGAAGCGATAGCAGTCGACGATCGCCGGGATTTCGTCATTGAGCACGGCGTTGATCGGCTTGCCGCAATTCAGCGCCTCGAGCGCCGCGAACTCCCGCGCGTTGGCCTCGATGCGGTCGGCGATCTTGAGGAGATAGCCGGAGCGCTGCGCCGGCGTTGTGCGTGACCACAAGACGAACGCTCGCCCGGCGGCAGTAACAGCCGCCTCGATCTGCGCCTGGCTGGCTTCAGGCAGGTTGAGAATGGTCGCCCCGGTCTTTGGATTCAGAATCGGCTCCTCGGTGTCGGTGCCGTTCTCGAACTTCGAGCCGATCAGCATCTGGGTGTCCATGCGGGTTCTCCTTGGTCAGGAGCGAGTAGCGAATAGCGAGTAGCGAATAGGGCTGGTCGTGCAATCTCCCTATTCGCTATTCGCTACTCCCTATTCGCTGTTCTTCATTTGCCCGAACCGGCGATCTGGTCGCCGTCGCGGGTCAGGTAATAGGCGGCAAGGATGGGCAGCAGCGTCACCAGCACCACGACCATGGCGACGACATTGGTGACCGGACGCTGGCGTGGGCGGATCAGCTCTTCCAGCATCCAGATCGGCACGGTCTGCTGCTGGCCGGCGGTGAAGGTGGTGACGATGACCTCGTCGAAGGAGAGCGCGAAGGCGAGCATCCCCCCGGCAAGCAGAGCGGTGGCGATGTTGGGCAGCACGACGTGCCGGAAGGTCTGGAAGCCGTCGGCGCCGAGATCCATCGAGGCCTCGATCATTGAGCCGGAAGTGCGGCGGAAACGGGCGACCGCATTGTTGTAGACGACGACAACGCAGAAGGTGGCGTGGCCGAGCACGATCGTCCAGAACGAGAACGGGATGTCGGCTAGCGAGAAGGCCGAGCGCAACGCGATGCCGGTGATGATGCCGGGCAGCGCGATCGGCAGGATGACGAGCAGCGAGATCGTCTCGCGGCCGAAGAATTTCGTCCGTGACACGGCGGCGGCGCACAGCGTGCCCAGTATCAAGGCAATCGCGGTCGAGATGGCGGCGACACGGACCGAAAGCGACAGCGCCTGCCAGACATCCGGCCGGTTCCAGGTGACGGCGAACCATTGTGTGGTCAGCCCCGGCGGCGGCCAGACGAAGCTCTTCTCTTCCGTGGTGAAGGCGTAGACGAAGATCAACAAGATCGGCAGATGCAGGAACAGCAGGCCGCAGGCGGCAGCGATCTTGAGGCCGAGCGGAGCGGATTGCGAACCGTCAGAGCGCATCGAAGGCCCCCATGCGCTTGGCGCCCCAGAGATAGAAACCCATGATGACGATGGGCACGACGGTGAAGGCGGCGGCGAGCGGGATGTTGCCGGCGGTGCCCTGCTGCGAATAGACGGCCTGGCCGATAAACAGCCGCGACGTGCCGATGATCTGCGGGATGATGTAGTCGCCCAGCGTCAGCGAGAAGGTGAAGATCGAGCCGGCGACGATGCCGGGCAGCGCCAGCGGGAACAGCACGTTGCGGAAGGTCTGGCCCGGCGATGCGCCGAGATCGGAGGACGCCTCGACCAGATTGCCGGGCACGCGCTCCAATGCCGCCTGCACCGGCAGGATCATGAACGGCAGCCAGACATAGACGAAGGCGATGAAGGTGCCGGTGGCGGAGACCGACAGCGAGTTGCCGCCGACAACCGGCAGCGACAGCCAGCCGTCGAGCGCCCAGAGCAGATGCAATTTGGCCAGCAGCCAGGTCAGAATGCCTTCCTTGGCGAGGATCAACTTCCAGGCGTAGATTTTCACCAGATAACTCGACCACAGCGGCAGCATGATTCCGAGATAAAACAGCGCCTTCCAGCGGCCCCGGGCATAGCGCGCCGCATAATAGGCGATCGGGAAGGCGATGGCGGCGGAGGCCAGCGTGACCAGCACCGCCATCGTCACCGTGCGCAGGATGATGTCGAGATTGGCGGGCTGGAACAGGTCGCCATAGGTCTTCAGCGTGAACTCATGGTTGATGAGGCCGGAAAATTCGTCGATCGAGAAGAAACTCTGTGCCAAGAGCGCGAACAGCGAACCGATATAGACGACGCCGAGCCACAGCACCGGCGGCGCCAACATGAGGAACAGCAGCAGTTGCGGCTTGCGCCAGAACAGGTCGGACAGCGCACCGCGCACGCCGCCGCTGCCGGGCAGGATGGCGGGGGCGGAGGTTGAGTTGAGCGCGGCGATGGTCATGGGGAGACCGCGTGCTGAAGGAACCCTGAGAAGCCGGGTTCTTTCACACCCCCCTCTGTCCTGCCGGACATCTCCCCCTCAAGGGGGGAGATCAGCAGTTTCGCTGCCTCGCCAAATCCCCAACGTTGAAGATTGGCGAAACCGGGAGGAACAGCCAATCTCCCCGCTTGAGGGGGAGATGTCCGGCAGGACAGAGGGGGGTGCTTGGCGCAAACCTCAATCATGCCGGCTCGTCCATCAAATGCAAATGCTCGCGGTTGAACGTCAGCACCACCGCTTCGCCTTCCGCCGGCAGCTTTGTCCCGGCCGGCACGATGGCGTGCAGCCTCAAGCCGTCGGCGTCGAGCGCCAGCCTGGTCGTGGCGCCGAGATAGTTGGTTCCGACCAGGCGCGCGGCAACCCCTTCGCCTTTCGCAATGCTGCCGATGCGGATCGATTCGGGGCGCAGGCTGCCCCAGCGGTCCTGGCCGGAATAACGCTGGACGAAATCCGGCGGCAACACATTGGAGGAGCCGACGAAATCGGCGACGAAGCGTGTCCTGGGCCGCTGGTAGATGTCTTCCGGCGTGCCGATCTGCATGATCTTGCCGTCATTGAAGACGGCAACGCGGTCGGCCATCGACAGCGCTTCGCCCTGATCATGGGTGACGAAGACGAAGGTGATGCCGAGCGCCTTCTGCAGCGACTTCAGCTCTTCCTGCATGTTCTCGCGCAGCTTGAGGTCGAGCGCGCCGAGCGGCTCGTCGAGCAAAAGCACCTTGGGCTGGTTGACCAGCGCACGGGCCAGCGCGACGCGCTGGCGTTGGCCGCCGGAGAGCTGGCCGGGACGGCGGGCGCCATAGCCGGGAAGCCGCACCAGTGACAATGCCTCTTCCGCCGCCTTCTGCCGCTGCGGCTTGGCGATGCCCTTGACCATCAGCCCGTAGGCGACATTGTCCAGCACGTTCAAATGCGGGAACAGCGCGTAGTCCTGGAACACCGTGTTGACGTTGCGGCGATAGGGCGGCACGCCCTCGGCGCGGTCGCCGAAGATCGAGATCGAGCCCGATGTCGGCTGCTCGAAGCCGGCGATGAGGCGCAGGCAGGTCGTCTTGCCTGACCCCGACGGACCGAGCATGGCGAAGAACTCGCCGGGCACGATGTCGAGATCGACCGCATCGACGGCGCGCACGCTGCCGAAATGGCGAGAGACTTTCTGGAAGGAAACGGCCGATGTCATGGGCTGTCCGTCTGTTGCCGGTTTGTGGTTCGTCGAAATAGCTCTTGCCGCCACCAATCAGGCCAGCGGGCACGGCACTTCACCTCCCCCTCGATGGGGGAGGTCGCGGCGAAGCCGCGGGTGGGGGTGACTAGCACCGGACGTCAGCGCTGCCCCCACCCCGACGCTGCGCTCGACCCTCCCCACAAGGGGGGAGGGTTAAGGGAGCTCACCGCCCGCCGATGACGCCGATATAGTCGGACACCCAGCGGTAGTAAGGCACGCACTGGTCGTTCTGGGTGGCGCACTTCGAGACCGGCGTCTTCCAGAACTTGATCTTGCCGAAGTTCTCGTAGCCGTTGGTCTTGCAGCCTTCCTCGCCGAGCAGCTCGTTGCCCTTGCAGGCAGCGGGCACCACGGGGAGCGAGCCGAACCAGGCCGAGACATCGCCTTGCACCTTGGGCGACAGCGAATGCTCAAGCCACATATAGGCGCAGTTGGGATGCGCGGCGTCGGCCTCCATCATGGTGGTGTCGGCCCAGCCGGTGACGCCTTCTTCCGGCACGGTCGAGGCGACCGGCTTCTTGGCGGCAACCAGCGTGTTGACCTGGTAAGGCCACGAACCGGAAGCGACGACGCCTTCGTTCTGGAAGTCGTCGACCTGGATGGCGGCGTCATGCCAGTAGCGGCCGACCAGCGTCCGCTGAACACGCAGCAGCTCGAGCGCTGCCTTGTACTGGTCTTCGTTCAGTTCGTACGGGTCCTTGATGCCGAGTTCCGGCTTGTGGAACATCAAATAGTTGGCGGCGTCGGCGATGTGGATCGGGCCGTCATAGGCCTGGACGCGGCCCTTGTTGGACTTGCCGTCCGGCAGGTTCATTTCCTCGAAGACGACGTTCCAGCTCTTGGGCGCTTCCTTGAAGACATCGGTGTTGTACATCAGGATGTTCGGGCCCCACTGATAGGGAACGCCGTAATGCACCTTGTCGACGGTGAACCAGGGCGCATCCTTCAGACGGTCGTCTACCGCCTTCCAGCTCGGGATGAGATCGGTGTTGATCGGCTGCACGCGCTTGCCGGCAACGAGGCGCAGCGATGCGTCACCCGAAGCGGTGACTAGATCGAACCCACCCTCATTCATCAGCGAGACCATCTCGTCGGAGGTGTTCGCGGTCTTGACGTTGACCTTGCAGCCGCTCTCCTTCTCGAAGGAGGTCACCCAGTCATAGCCCTTGTCGGTTTCGCCGCGCTCGATGTACCCCGGCCAGGCAACGATGCTGACCTCCCCTTCGCCCTTGCCAAGTTCCTTGACCTGGGCGACGGCCTGACCGGAAAAGGTCAGCGCGACCGTCAAGGCGGTGCACGTCTTCAGGAATGAATTCATCGTCAATCTCCCATTTTGGCGCCTGACTGCGAAGCGAGTCGCCGCCGCGGTCAGCCGCAGGCTGAAAAGCGTCAGTTCATCCGATGGCACGTTGCCGCTCTGATGGCGGCTTTCTCCCTGACATGAAAAGTGCTCGGAAAATTCCGGTTTCGCAAATTCATTTATCAGAAACGCGATATCGGTTTTTCCGATAGATAACCACGCACCCTATCAACGCTGCTGGCGTACCATACGCTGCGACTGGGCGAGGCCGATGAAGTCGCGCGACGCCTGCGGCAGACCGGAGCCTCGGCGCCAGACCATGCCGACCTGGACGACCGGCAGGGAACCCGAAATGTCGCGCGATTCGATGCGGTCGCCTTCCAGCGACCACGGCCGGTAGACTAGGTCGGGCAGCAACGCCACGCCCGCACCTGTGGCGACGAGGCTGCGAACGGCTTCGACCGAGCGGGTGCGAAAGGCGACATGCGGCCTGGCGCCGATCGCCGCCAGAAGCTTGCCGGTGTTCTCCTCGATCTCGTCGACGGTCAGCATGATCAGCGGCTCGCCGGCAATGTCGCCTATGCCGATAATGTCGGCGCTGGCCAGCTTGTGGCCGAGCGGGACCCACAGCCGGTAGGCCGAGACCTCGAGGATTTCCGACTGCAGCGCGGTGCGGTCGCGCAAATTGGAGGTGACCATGACGGCAATGTCGAGCTTGCCGCCGATCAGCAGATGTTCCAGATAGTCGCCATTGTCCTCGATGGCCGAGACATCGACGCCGGGATAGGCGCGGCGGTAGCGCGCCAGCAGATCGGACAGCACATAGCCGGCGACCAGCGAGGTGACGCCGAGCTGCAGGCGCCCGTCGGCCACCACCTGGTCGTCGGAGAAAGCGCGGCGCGCATCGGAGACGTCGGCCAGGATCTTGGTCGCATGGCGCAGGAACTGGTGGCCTTTGTGGGTAATGTTGAGGCCACGTGGATGGCGCTCGAACAATTCGACGCCGAGATCGCTCTCCAGCTCCTTGATCGCCTCGGTGACCGAGGATTGCGAGATGGAGAGGTTTTGTGCGGCGCCCGACACCGTGCCTTGCTCGGCGACGGCAATGAAGAACTGCAGCTGGCGGATGGTGAAAGCCATGGCCGGACTAAACACCGGCGCGACGGGGAAGGAAAGCCGAAGGCGGGCCTTATACCCATACGGCTTGAGGCGCCTCCTGGTCAGCGGAATCCGAGGCGCCGCCGGCAGGCTGAAGCGTAGCGCAGCGCGAGCATGAACGCCGTCTCCAGCGCCAGGACGATGACGATGATGCGAAAGCCGATGGCATAGGAATCCCGGCCGCTGCCGCGCATAAGGTAGCCGGTGACGAGGAAGCCGGTGTTCCACAAAGTGGCGCCGAGCAGCGTCGCCGCCGCGAAGGGCAAGAGTGGAAGACGGAGCGCGCCGGCCGCGATCGGCAGATAGTTGCGAACCGTCGGGATGAACTGCGCCAGCAAGGAGACCCGGACATGATGGCGGCGATAGGCCTGACCAAGCTTGCTGTAGGTCGCATAGCGCAGGCAGACATATTTGCCGAAACGCTGGACCAGCCTGTCGGCGCGATCCAATCCGATCCGACGGCCCACACTATACCAGACAAGGCAGCCTGTGATGGCGGACAGCGTCGTCACCAGGAGCAGGATCGCCAGCGCCGGGAGATCGGGGGCTGCCGTCATGCCGAGGAACAGCAGCAGCACATGCGAGGGCGGCAGCGGCAGGATCTTTTCTGTGAAGGCGAGGCAGGCGACGCCGAGCAGGCCGAAGCCCAGGATCGCCGACAGTGGATCAGTCATGCGAAGCGCCAGTCATAGGTTTTGAGGTTCTTGATCCTGGACACCTTATACACCGTCATACACCGTCGCCGGCGGAAAGTTGCGGAATGTCCGGCCAAGCCGGGTCCGCTTCCAGGTCGGAGCGCGCAAGCGTCCAGGAAAGACAAGGCATCGTTTGCAGCATGGTGGCCTCATTGCTGATGCGGGCGATTCGCCCGGCCCGCATTTCGACGAGGCGCTGTTTGCGGCTGCCAAGTTGCATGGACATTGCGAAGAGCGGGATGATTGAAAAAGAAATTCTTCCCCCACAATGACATCTTCTGCGGCCGGGCGACGCGGCGCGCCTGATGCACAACATCGCCTTCGTGGTATCGGGTGGCGGCATGGCCGGGATCGCGGCGCGCCAGTCGCTGGTGTTTGGCTAGGCCGCAGCGATGCTGAGGCGCGCTCCAGCCTCGGCAAGTGCCGAGGCAATGTCGCGCGGCGGCGGCTGGTCGGTGGCGAGTTCGGAAAAACCGTCGAAGCCGCAGACCTGGACCAGACCCTGGCGACCGAACTTGGTGTGGTCGGTGATGACCAGCGAGCGCTGGCCGCGCGACAGCACCATGCGGGCGAACTCCGCCTCTTCCAGATCGTAGTCGGCAAGGCCTGCGGCGGCATCGACGGCGCCGATCGAAATCACCGCATGGCTGACCGAGAAGCGGCTGACGAAATCGATCGCCGAGGCGCCGAAGGCGGCTCCGGAATCGCTGCGCAATTCGCCGCCGGCCATATAGACCTTGTTGCCGTTGACGGTGGCCAGCGTGCGGGCGATGTCGGATGAATTGGTGACCACGGTCAGCCGTCGGTGGCCGAGCAGTTCGCGGGCCAGGAACGAGGTCGTGGTGCCGGTGTCCAGCATGACCGATTCACCGTCGCGAATGGTGGCAGCGACCATGCGGGCGATCAGCCGCTTGGCCTCCGCATTGTCGCGCATGCGCCGCTCGAACGGCGCTTCGCCGGCCATCGACGGCAGGCCGATGGCGCCATGCATCTTGAGCACCGAGCCATTGCCGGTCAGTGGCTTGACATCCCGGCGCACCGTTTCAAGCGAAACCCCCAGCCGGTCGGCGAGGCTGGCAATGGTGACGGTGCCCTCTTCCTTGAGGAGGCGGAGGATTTCGCCATGCCGTTTCGAATGGATCATCTGGCTTCCTCAATTTGCGGCCTGCCCGGTTTTAGGGCAATGCCGCCGTTTTTAAAGGAATTGCTCGTGGTTTCGGGCAAAACACCCAAAAAAAGTCACAACATTTCATTGACAGGTAGGCAGCACTGGCGTGACATTGACGGCGTGACAGCTTCGGAACTGCCACGGGAGGGTGATGGCAGAGCCGCAATTCACGGACCGGACCGTCTGGCCAGACCGTATGGGTTTGAACTGGCACAAAAGTTTCTCTGATCCGCGGGGGCGGAGACCGGGTATTAAAACCTGGCCAGAGGGGCTCGTCGGTGCGGCGCGGGATAGGAGTTCCTGCGTCCCGCACCGACGAGATTTTTTGCGTTTCCCAACGCTCGTTGCGCGGCGCTTGGCGCCTATCGAAGCTCCGCAAAAGTCAGGGATGGCCCCGTGACTGCTGAAGACCGCATCCGGGCCTTGCCTTGCTGGAATGGCAGCATCGACATTGCGCCGCTGCCGGGCGGCCTCAGCAACGCCAACTATCTGGTCAAGGACGCGGCCGGGCGGCATGTCGTGCGCTTCGGCCAGGACTATCCATTTCACCACGTCTTTCGCGACCGCGAGGTGATGACGGCCCGCGCGGCGCACGCCGCAGGCTTCGCGCCGGCGGTCCACCATTCCGAACCCGGCATCATGGTCACGGAATTCCTCGGCGCGAAGACCTATGTCGCCGAGGACGTGCGCGCCAATATCGGCCGCGTCGCAGCGCTTATGCGCGGGTTCCATCGCGAGATGCCCAATCACATCTCCGGCGCCGGCTTCATGTTCTGGGTCTTCCATGTCATCCGCGACTATGCGCGAACGCTGAGCGAAGGCGGCAGCCGCAAGCGCGACGAGCTGCCCAGGCTGCTGGCTCTGGCCGACGAGTTGGAGCGGGCGCAGAAGCTGCTGCCGATCGTATTTGGCCACAACGATCTTCTGCCGGCAAATATCCTCGACGATGGCGACAGGTTGTGGCTCATCGATTTCGAATATGCCGGTTTCAACACGGCGATGTTCGATCTTGCCGGCGTTGCCTCCAACGCCGAGATGAGCGACGCGGAGTCCTTCACTTTCCTCACGGCGTATTTCATGCGCGAGCCGGATGAGGCGATCCGCCGCTCGCACGCCGCCATGCAATGCGCCTCGCTGCTGCGCGAGGCGATGTGGAGCATGGTTTCCGAACTTTACCTCGACGCGCCCGGCATCGACTACGTCGCCTACACCGCAGAGAACCTGACGCGGCTTGACGCGGCGCTGGACAATTACCGCACGAAGTACGGGACCCAGTCATGACATTGCCCACACATGCCGGCATCGTCGTCATCGGCGGCGGCATTATCGGCTGTTCGACGGCCTATCACCTGGCGCGCGACCACAAGGCCGATGTCGTGCTGCTGGAACAGGGCAAGCTGACCTCGGGCTCGACCTGGCATGCGGCCGGGCTGGTCGGCCAGTTGCGCTCGTCGGCCTCGATCACCCGCGTGCTCAAATATTCGGTCGAGCTCTACAAGGGACTGGAGACTGAGACCGGGCTCGCTACCGGCTGGAAGATGACCGGGTGCCTCAGGCTTGCGACCAATGCCGACCGCTGGACCGAATATAAACGGCTGGCGACGACGGCCAGGAGCTTCGGCATGGACATGCAGTTGCTGTCGCCGGGGGAGGTCAAAAAGATGTGGCCGCTGCTGGAGACCAGCGACCTGGTCGGCGCCTCCTGGCTGCCGACCGATGGGCAGGCCAGCCCCTCCGACATCACGCAGTCGCTGGCCAAGGGCGCGCGCATGCATGGCGCGAAGCTGTTCGAGGATGTCCGCGTCACCGGATTTGACATGATGGACGGGCACATCACCGCGGTGAAGACCAACAAGGGCGACATTGCTTGCGACAAGGTGGTGAACTGTGCCGGGCAATGGGCGCGCCAGGTCGGCGCGATGGCCGGCATTTCCGTACCGCTGCAACCCGTCAAGCACCAGTACATCATCACCGAGAAGGTCGACGGGCTGGCGACCGACGCGCCGACAATCCGCGATCCCGACCGCCGTACCTATTTCAAGGAAGAGGTCGGCGGGCTGGTGATGGGCGGCTATGAGCCGAACCCGCAGGCCTGGGCGACCGGCCTGCCCGGCGGCGATGTCCCCGATGACTGGGAGTTCCGCCTGTTCGACGACGACTACGATCATTTCGAACAGCATATGAGCCAGGCGATCGCGCGCGTGCCGGCGCTGGAGACGGTCGGCGTCAAGCAGATGATCAACGGGCCGGAGAGTTTTACGCCGGACGGCAATTTCATCCTCGGTGTCGCGCCCGAATGCGCCAACATGTTCGTCGGCGCCGGCTTCAACGCCTTCGGCATCGCTTCCGGCGGCGGCGCCGGCTGGGTACTGGCGCAATGGGTTGTCGATGGTGAAGCGCCGCTCGACCTTTGGGTGGTCGACATCAGGCGCTTTTCCAATTTGCACCGCGACCGGCAATGGGTCAGCGATCGCACGCTGGAAGCCTATGGCAAGCATTACACGATCGGCTTTCCGCATGAGGAGTACGTCTCGGGCCGGCCGCGCATCGTCTCGCCGCTCTACGAGCGGCTGAAAGCGCACCGCGCGGTGTTCGGCTCCAAGCTCGGCTGGGAACGGCCGAACTGGTTCGCGCCGCAGGGCGCCACATCCGAAGACATTTATTCCATGGGCCGGCAGAACTGGTTTGGCCCGGTCGGCGAGGAGCACCGGCATGTGCGCGAGAAAGTCGGCATCTTCGACCAGTCCTCCTTCGCCAAATACGAAATGACGGGTTCGGATGCGGCTAAGGCGCTGGACTGGATCTGCGCCAACGATGTCGCCAAGCCGGTGGGACGGCTGACCTACACGCAGCTTCTCAACACGCGCGGCGGCATCGAGGCCGATTTGACGGTGGCCAGGCTCGCCGAAGACAAATTCTACATCGTGACCGGCACCGGCTTCCGCACGCATGATCTCTCCTGGATCGGCGACCATGTCGGCAAGGGCCTCGACGTGACGTTGAAAGATGTCACCGAGGATTTCGGCACGCTGTCGCTGATGGGGCCGCGCGCCCGCGATGTGCTTTCGGCCGTCACCGACGCGGATGTCTCGAATGTCGCCTTCCCGTTCGGCCATGTCAGCGAGATCGCCATTGCCGGTCATACGGTTCGGGCGCTGCGCGTCACCTATGTCGGCGAGCTCGGCTGGGAATTGCATGTGCCAATCGCCGCCACCGGCGAAATCTTCGACGCATTGATGGCCGCCGGCAAGCCGCTCGGCATCCGGCCGATCGGCTACCGAGCGCTGGAATCACTTCGGCTGGAGAAGGGCTATCGCGCCTGGGGCTCCGACATCACACCCAACGACACGCCGCTGGAGGCCGGCCTCGGCTGGGCGGTGAAGCTGAGAAAGAACACGGATTTCGTCGGCCGGCGGGCGCTCGAAAAGATCAGCGGCGCCGACCTGAAGAAACGCTTTGCCGGCTTCACGGTCGACGATCCCGATATCGTGCTGGTCGGGCGCGAGACGATTTTGCGCAATGGCGAACCGGTCGGCTATCTCACCAGCGGCGGTTATGGCTACACGCTGGCTAAGAACATCGGCTATGGCTATGTCCGCAACGCCGATGGCGTCAGCGACGATTTTCTCAGCTCAGGGGACTATGAGCTGGTGGTCGCGATGGAACGGACGCCGGCCAACATTCATCTCGAACCGATGTACGATTCTTCGATGAGCAGGATCAAGGCGTAGACGAAACCTGGATTAGCTCACACGGAGTACAAGGCCGCGGCTGGGCACGGTGTCAGCCTCGCCCGGCATCGAAACATAAGGCGCAGTCTCCTCGGCACGAACGACCCTGACCTCAGCCTCGAGCGCAGCGATGCGATCGGCAAAGCCGGCGTTCCACAGCGTGTTCTTGATGGTCAGCACGATGACGCCACCGGGACGGCAGACGCGGATCAGTTCGTCCAGCCCCTCGGCGCCGACATGGCCGGAGGTGAAAACGCCGGCCGAGACGATGCCGGCATAGGCATTGTCGGCAAAGGGCAGTGGCCCGCCGAGCGCCAGGCAATGCAGCGCCGAATAGACGCCCTTTGCCGCCGCTTTAGACAGCATGCCTTGCGAAATATCGAGCGCTTCGACCTGGGGATAGCCGGTGATGGCCAGCCACTCGCCGATCAGCCCGGTGCCGGCGCCGGCGTCGAGAAGCGGTGCGGCGCCGCGCGGCAGATGCCGTGCGAGCAGGGCCAGGCAGATCGTCGGATGGCGGTAGCCGGCGGCCGACATGTCGGCATCGTAGGTTTCCGACCAACTGTCATAGATCGCGGCGACGTCCTCGGGCCGTTGCGCCGCATAGGCGGCGCCAAGCCCGCCATGATCCTTGTTGCCCGCCATGGCTGTTTCTCCGCCAGCTCGCTGCTCACCCTCGATCGGATGATAGCCAAACGGCGAAAACTGTGGAACCGTTGTCGCAAGAAATAACACGCCAGGGGCAACAGCCATGGGGACCGACGAGGCACGCGCAACACTTGCGGCAATTCCGGCATTAGCGGGCTACGACGGACCGCTGGAGCGGCTGGGCGGGATGACCAATCTCGTCTTTCGGGCCGGCGATATCTGCCTGCGTATCCCCGGCAAAGGCACCGAGGAGTATATCAACCGCGCTAATGAGGCGGTGGCGGCGCGTGAGGCGGCCAAAGCGGGCGTCAGTCCCGAGGTGCTGCATGTCGACCCCGCGACAGGCGTGCTGGCGAGCCGCTTCGTTGCCGGCGCCGTGACGATGTCGCCGGAAAAGTTCAAGCTGCGCGCCGGCAGCCCGGCCCGCGCCGGCGAAGCCTTCCGCAGGCTGCACGCGTCCGGTGCGGTGTTTCCGTTCCGCTTCGAGCTGTTTGCGATGATCGACGACTATCTCAAGGTCTTATCGACCAAGGACGTCGCCTTGCCGCCGGGCTACCACGACGTGGTGCGCGAATCCGACACCGTGCGTGCCGCCCTTGCCGCGCATAGACTGCCGCTTGCGGCCTGCCATTGCGATCCGCTGTGCGAGAATTTTCTCGATACGGGCGAGCGGATGTGGATCGTCGACTGGGAATATTCGGGGATGAACGATCCGCTCTGGGACCTCGGCGACCTCTCGGTCGAAGGCCGGTTCCACACCGCGCAAGAGGAAGAGATGATGCGCGCCTATTTCGGCGGCGAGGCGAAACCGGCCGAGCGCGGCCGCGTCGTTATCTACAAGGCGATGTGCGACCTGTTGTGGACGCTGTGGGGGCTGATCCAGCTTGCCAACAACAACCCGGTCGAGGACTTCCGCGCCTATGCCGACGGCCGCTTCGCCCGTTGCAAGGCGCTGATGGAAACGCCTGAGTTTTTACGGCATCTGGCGGCGGTGCGCCAAGGTTAGGTCAATTCACGCCTTTCGGCACGTTCTCCGGCGGCACGACTGTTTCGACCACCTTCTGGCGGTGGAAGATGAACAGGCCGGCGAGCACGACGATGGCCGAGCCGATCAGGATGCGCGGTCCCGGCAGGTCGCCGAAGAAGGCCAGGCCGAAGATCACCGCCCATAGAAGCAGGCTGTAGTGCAGCGGCGCCAGCGTCGAGGCAGGGGCCAGTTTCAGCGCCCTGGTAATCATCAGATGCGCGCTGCAGGAGACGATGCCGAGCAGGAGCATGGCGCCGAAATCGAGTGCCGAGGGCGTCTGCCAGGCGCCTATGGTCATCACGCCGCCGACGAGCAGCGTGCCGATAGTCTGCCAGGTGACCAGCGTTGTGTCGCTGGTGCCGCGCAGGCGGCGGCTGAGGATGATGGCGAAGGCGAAGGCAATGCTGCCGACCAGTGCGAACAGCGAGGACTGCGAGAACGCCGCCGAAGACGGCTTCAAGATGATCAGCACGCCGCAGAAGCCGACCATGATGGCGGCCCAGCGGCGCCAGCCGACCTTTTCGCCGAGCAGGAAATGCGACAGCGCCGCTACATAGATCGGCCCGGCCATGTAGAAGCTCATCACGTCGGCAAGCGGAAGATAGACGACGGCGGCATAGAACAGCGCCGTGTCCGCCGTGGTCGCCAGCACGCGCAGAATCTGGAGGACCGGCCGCTCCATCCGGAACAGTCTGCGGGCGCCCTGGTTGGCGATCATCGGGCCGAGCACGATGAAGGCGCCGATGGATCGGATCAGCACCACCTGGCCGACAGAGAAGCTGGCGACCAGCCATTTGCCCATCGCGTCGTTCAGCGCGAACATGAAGTCGCCGGCCAGCATCAAGAGGATGCCGGCCAGAAGCGCGTTCCTGATAGTGAAGGTGCGGACGAGCGACTGGGCCATGCGGCTCCCTAGCTGCAAGCGGTCGCTTTGACGAGGCAAATCGGTAAGACCAGCGGCGGAAATCGGCTGTTTCTACGCAGTTTTGTGCCGCCGGTTCACCTGTCCGGGACGGCCGGCGATCGACAGCCGTGTCTCCTGTTTCGTGCGCTCGGCCACCACCTTGCCCCTGGCGACGACGCACAGCCGTTCGGCACGCAGCCTCAAGGCCTCGATCGGGTTGCCTGCATCGAGGATGACGAAGCTGGCGCGCTTGCCCACGGCAAGGCCGAGATGATCGAGGCCCATGATGGCGGCGTTGACATTGGTGACCATGTCGAAGCAGCGTGCCATGTCGGCAGGGCTCGACATCTGAGCGACGTGAAGCCCCATGAAGGCGACGTCGAGCATGTCGGCGGTGCCCAGCGAATACCAGGGGTCGAGAACGCAATCCTGGCCCCAACCGACGCGGATGCCGAGCGCCAGCATCTCCTTCACCCGGGTCATTCCGCGGCGTTTGGGAAACGTGTCGTGGCGGCCCTGCAGCATGATGTTGATCAGCGGATTGGGGATCGCCGACACACCGGCCTCGGCAATCAGCGGCAGCAGCTTGGAGACGTAGTAATTGTCCATCGAGTGCATTGAAGTCAGATGCGAGCCGGCTACCTTGCCCTGCAGGCCAAGGCGCTGCGTCTCATAGGCAAGCTGCTCGATGTGGCGCGACAGCGGATCGTCGGTCTCGTCGCAATGCAGGTCGACCATCAGCCCGCGCTTCGCCGCGATTTCGCACAATTCGGTCACCGAGCGCGTGCCGTCGGCCATGGTGCGTTCGAAATGCGGGATGCCGCCGACGATGTCGACGCCCATGTCGAGCGCGCGCAGCGTGTTCTGGCGCGCCGTCGGCGAACGGTAGAAGCCATCCTGCGGGAAAGCGACCAGTTGCAGATCGATATAGGGCGCGACAATCTTCTTGACGTCGAGCAGCGCCTCGACCGCCAGCAGCCGGTCGTCGCAGACATCGAGATGGGTACGGATGGCGAGCAGGCCCATCGAGACCGCCCAGTCGCAATAGGCGAGCGCCCGCTCGCGCACCGCGTCATGGGTCAAGAGCGGCTTCAGTTCGCCCCACAGCGAAATGCCTTCCAGCAGCGTGCCCGAAGCGTTGATGCGTGGAATGCCGTAGGACAGCGTGGCGTCCATATGGAAATGCGGATCGACGAAGGGCGGCGAGATCAGATTGCCACGGGCGTCGATCGCCGTGCCGGCGCTGACATGCAGTTCGGACTCGATGGCGACGATCGTCTCGCCGATGATGCCTAGGTCGGCGACGGTGCCGTCGGGCAGCGTTCCGCCGCGCACAACAAGATCGAAATCCATCTGTCGTCATCTCCCTGCAGATCAGTCGCCGCAATCGTGGCGCAAAAGACACCGTGCCGCAGCCGATTGTCTCCGCGACAGCGAAAGGTTCCATCCGGTCACAACTCGCTCTATAAGCCGCCTTTCGCCCCGGTGGCGAATCCGAAATTCGTCAGTCAGGCATGGGATCGGCCATTTGTTTCGCTTCTTCCGTTCGACGGAAAACCAGCGCCTTATCGCAAGGCTTTTGCGGGAATCCTTTCACGCACATAGATTTGGCTACGCTGCGGCCATTCTGTCGATGCTGGTGGTGGCGGCAACGACAGCAGCCAGCGCCTATATGCTGCGCGAAATCACCAATGAATTCGTGGTTTACAAGAGGATTGGGCAGGTCAATCTGATCGCGGCGGCGACCGGAGCGATTTTCATTCTCAAGGGCTTCGCAAACTTCATCCAGGCCTACTTCATGAGCAGGGTCGGCAATGCCATCATCGCCGACCGGCAGCGCAAGATCTATGACAGCATTCTCGCGCAAGGCATCGAATTCTATCATTCGACCTCTTCGTCCGAACTGATTTCGCGCATGACGAACAATGCCCAGGCCGCGCGCAGCGTGCTCGACCAAATCGTCACGTCCTATGTTCGCGATCTGGTGACGCTGGCTGCGCTGGTGGGTGTGATGGTCTGGCAGCAGCCGGCGCTGTCCCTCATCTGTCTGGTGATCGGGCCGATCGCCATTTACGGCGTCAATCGTATCCTGAAGCGCGTCCGAAAAATTGCCTCGCAAGAATTCCGTTCGCTCGGCCAGATCGTGCAGGTGATGCAGGAAACTGCGATCGGCGTGCGCGTCGTCAAATCCTTCGGCCTCGAAGGCGCCATGCGCAAGCGCATGTACAAGGCCGTGTCGGACGTGGAGAGCCGCGCCAACAACATCGCCACGCTGGAGGCCGCCACCAGCCCGGTGATGGAAACGCTTGCGGGGCTGGCCATCGCTGGCGCCGTTTTTGTCAGCGGCTTCCTGGTTCTGGGCGGCGGCGGTCAGATGCCGGGCAACATCATGGCCTTCATCGCGGCGCTGCTGTTGGCCTATGAGCCGGCCAAGCGCCTGGCCCGCGTACGCATCTCGCTTGAAACCGGCATTGTCGGCGTGCGCATGATGTTCCAGCTCGCCGACCGGCCGCTGACGCTGGCCGAAAAGCCGGATGCAAAGCCGCTGCGGGCCGGGCCGGGTGAGATCCATTTCGACAATGTCAGCTTCGCCTACCCCGAAAGCGCGCCGGTGTTCGAGGGACTGGACCTGACGCTTGCCGCCGGCAAGATGACGGCGCTGGTCGGACCCTCGGGCAGCGGCAAGTCGACCATCCTCAACCTGATCATGCGCATGTACGACCCGCAGAGCGGCAGGGTGATGTTCGACGGGCAGGACATTTCTTGTGCCACGCTCACCTCGGTCAGGGAAAAGATCGCCTATGTCAGCCAGGACACGTTCCTGTTTGCCGGCACGATCATGCACAACATCAGGCTCGGGCGCGAGGGCGCCACGGACGAGGAAGTGATGGCCGCCGCAAGGGCCGCCAATGCACATGACTTCATCAGCGCCCAGGCGAAAGGCTACGACACGGATGTCGGCGAGAATGGCGCGCTGCTGTCAGGCGGCCAGCGCCAGCGCATCTCGATCGCACGCGCCATGCTACGCAATGCCGAAATCCTGCTTCTGGACGAGGCGACCAGCGCACTCGACGCCGAATCCGAGGCGCTGTTCCGCGACGCGCTGCAGCAGCTGACGGTCGGGCGCACCACCATCGTCATTGCCCACCGCCTGTCGACCGTGCACCAGGCCGACACGATCGTGGTGCTGGAGGCCGGCAAGGTGGTGGAAAGCGGCGCGCATCGCACGCTGCTCAACCAGGGCGGGCTGTATCAGAAGCTTTACGAATATCAGCTGATGCCGTGAGCTTTACCCTCCCCCTTGTGGGGAGGGTCGCTGCGCAGCAGCGGGGTGGGGGTCGGCGCCGCACCCTCACTCCGGCACGTGCCGCACCGCGCCCTTGTCGGCGCTGGTGGCGAAGGCGGCGTAAGCGCGCAGCGCGGTCGTCACCTTGCGCTTGCGCTTTTCCTCGGGCTTCCAGGCCATGGCGCCCTTCGCCTCCATGGCCGCGCGGCGCGCGTCGAGTTCAGCGTCGCTGACAGCAAGCCGGATCGTGCGGTTGGGGATGTCGATCTCGATCGTATCGCCTTCCTGCACCAGTCCGATCGTGCCGCCTTCCGCTGCTTCGGGCGAGGCATGGCCGATCGACAGGCCTGATGTGCCGCCGGAGAAGCGGCCGTCGGTGACCAGCGCGCAGGCCTTGCCGAGGCCTTTCGACTTTAGATAGCTCGTGGGGTAGAGCATTTCCTGCATGCCGGGACCGCCGCGCGGTCCTTCATAGCGGATGACGACGACATCGCCGGCCTTGATTTCGTTGGACAGGATCGCCTTCACGGAAGCGTCCTGGCTTTCGAACACGCGGGCCGGGCCGGTGAACTTCAGGATCGACTCGTCGACGCCGGCCGTCTTCACGATGCAGCCGTCGAGCGCCAGATTGCCTTTCAGCACGGCAAGGCCGCCGTCTTTCGAGAACGGCGTCTCGGCTGAGCGGATGACGCCCTTCTCGCGGTCGAGGTCGAGCTCGTCCCAGCGGCGGTCCTGGCTGAAGGCGACCTGTGTCGGCACGCCACCCGGAGCGGCGAGAAAGAAGTCGCGGACGCTCTGGCTCGAGGTGCGGGAGATGTCCCAATGGTCGAGCGCTTCGCCGAGGCTCGCCGTATGCACCGTGGGCAGGTTGCGGTTGAGCAGCCCGGCATTGTCGAGCTGGCCGAGGATCGCCATGATGCCGCCGGCGCGGTGGACGTCTTCCATATGCACGTCGGACTTGGCCGGTGCGACCTTGCATAGCACCGGAACCCGCCGTGACAGCCGGTCGATGTCTTCCATGGTGAAGTCGACTTCTCCCTCGTGCGCGGCGGCAAGGATGTGCAGCACGGTATTGGTCGAGCCGCCCATGGCGATGTCGAGCGTCATGGCGTTCTCGAAGGCGCCCTTCGAGGCGATGCTGCGCGGCAGCGCCGACTCATCATCCTGCTCGTAGTAGCGCTGGGCGAGATCGACGATAAGGTGACCCGCCTCGACGAACAGCCGCTTGCGGTCGGCGTGGGTTGCCAGCGTCGAGCCGTTGCCGGGTAGCGACAGGCCGAGCGCCTCGGTCAGGCAATTCATCGAATTGGCGGTGAACATGCCGGAGCACGAGCCGCAGGTCGGGCAGGCCGAGCGTTCGATGACCTTGACGTCCTCGTCGGAGATCTTGTCGTCGGCGGCGGCAACCATGGCGTCGACCAGGTCGAGCGCTTGTGTCTTGCCGGCGAGCACCACCTTGCCGGCTTCCATCGGCCCCCCGGAGACGAAGACGCTTGGGATATTGAGGCGCAAGGAGGCCATCAGCATGCCGGGCGTGATCTTGTCGCAATTGGAGATGCAGACCATGGCATCGGCGCAATGCGCGTTGACCATATATTCGACCGAGTCCGCGATCAGCTCGCGCGACGGCAGCGAATAGAGCATGCCGTCATGGCCCATGGCGATGCCGTCATCGACGGCGATGGTGTTGAATTCCTTGGCGACGCCGCCGGCCTTCTCGATCTCGCGCGCCACCAGCTGGCCAAGGTCTTTCAGATGGACATGACCCGGCACGAACTGGGTGAAGGAATTGACCACCGCGATGATCGGCTTGCCGAAATCCGAATCCTTCATGCCGGTGGCGCGCCACAGGCCGCGGGCGCCGGCCATGTTGCGGCCGTGGGTGGTGGTGCGGGAGCGATAGGCAGGCATGAATTTTCCTTGGCTGGCTGGCTGCGCCCGGTGCGGAGCGTGGCGGCGCGGAACTTGGATCGCAGGGTTTATAGACCGGCAAGTATGGTCTGGCCACTTTTTTGCAATGCGCCAGAGTCTCGCTGAAAATCAGGGTTTCGAAAAAGATTGCCGGCCAGTGTCGGATCGCTAGCCCGGCATCCGTCCTTGGACGACGGCAAGGGAATGGCACCATTTCTATAAGTCAGCAGCTTCACCTGTAACCGCAACCAAACACCCGAGGAGCATGACATGCAAAAGATCACCACCTGCCTGTGGTTCGATGGCCAGGCCGAAGAGGCGATGAATTTCTACGTCTCCATCTTCAAGAATTCGAAGGTGCTGAGCGTGCTGCGTTGGCCCGAAGGCCATGCCGATGCCGGCAAGGCGCTGGTGACCACGTTCGAACTCGACGGCGTGCAGTTCCAGGCACTCAACGGCGGACCGCAATTCAAGTTCAACGAGGCGATGTCACAGTCGATCGACTGCAAGACCCAGGAAGAGGTCGATTATTTCTGGGACAAGCTCATCGAAGGCGGCGGCGAACCGTCGCAATGCAGCTGGCTGAAGGACAAGTTCGGCGTCTCCTGGCAAGTCGTGCCGGAGCAGCTGCCGCGCCTGCTTCTGGATCCGGACCGGGCCAAGGCCGGGCGGGTGATGTCGGCGATGATGCAGATGAGCAAGATCGATATTGCCAAGATCGAGGAAGCTGCGGAGGGGTGAGAAGCGGCCGCGTAGCGGACGAAAAGCCAATTGCTTTGCTTTTCGAGCTTCGAACGCCCTGAGCCATGCGAACGGCCGGCGCGCGTTGGAGCCAATTGACCCTTCAACGTCGGCGCTGCCCCTCATCCGCCCTTCGGGCACCTTCTCCGCGTAAACGGGCAGAAGGAAAAGGGGCGCCTTACGCCGCCTTGTCGCGGACCTGGTAGTCCTTGATGGTAGCGAAGCGGATGGCTTTCCAGCGTTCGGCTTCGTAGTTCAGCGAGAAGGCGTGCTGGGCCAGAAACACCGGATCGTTGTCGAGGTCGCGGGCGATATCGCCGCGATGCGCCTCAATGAAGCGAAGCGTCTCGGCCTTGTCGTCGGCGGAGATCCAGCGGCAGACTGAAAAGCGCGACATCTCGAATTCGACCGGCAGCGTGTATTCGAAGTTCAGCCGTTCCTTCAGCACATCGAGCTGCAGCGCGCCGACGACGCCGACGATGGCCGGCGAGCCGTCTTCCGGCGAAAACAGCTGCACGACGCCTTCCTCGGCCATCTGGTGCAGCGCTTCCTTGAGTTTTTTCGCCTTCATCGCGTCGCCGAGGCGCACACGGCGCAGGATTTCCGGCGCGAAGTTAGGTACGCCGCGGAACAGTATCTCCTCGCCTTCGGTCAGCGTGTCGCCAATGCGCAGCGTGCCGTGGTTGGGGATGCCGACGACATCGCCGGCAAACGCTTCGTCGGCGGTGACGCGGGTGCGGGCAAAGAAGAATTGCGGCGCCGACAGGCTCATCGGCTTGCCGGTGCGCACCAATTTCGCCTTCATGCCGCGCTCGAGCTTGCCCGAACAGACGCGCACGAAGGCGATGCGGTCGCGATGGTTGGGGTCCATATTGGCCTGGATCTTGAACACGAAGGACGTCATCTTCTCCTCCGTCGCCTCGACCTTGCGGGTGTCTGCTTCCTGCGCACGCGGCGGCGGGCCGAAGGCACCGAGCGCCTCGATCAGGTCGCGCACGCCGTAATTGCGCAGCGCCGAGCCGAAATAGACCGGCGTCAGATGGCCCTCACGGAACGCGTCAATATCAAGAGGTCGGCAGGCCTCGCGCGCGAGTTCCAGCTCCTCGATGAAGGCTTCGCGCTCGTTTTCCGGCAGCAGGCCGGCGACGCGGTTGGAGTCGGGGCCGTTGACCGGCGTGCGGTCTTTCTCTGCATCGCCCCTGCGCACAGCGTTGAGCGCCAGGTGGTAGGTGCCGGCAAAAGTCTTGCCGCGGCCGATCGGCCAGGTGATGGGGGCAGTGTCCAGCGCCAGCTTCTGCTCGATCTCGTCCAAAATCTCGAAGGGGTCGCGGCTTTCGCGGTCCATCTTGTTGATGAAGGTGATGATGGGGATATCGCGCAGCCGGCAGACCTCGAACAGCTTCAGCGTGCGCGGCTCGATGCCCTTGGCGGCGTCGATGACCATGACGGCCGAGTCCACCGCCGACAGCGTGCGGTAGGTGTCGTCGGCAAAATCCTCGTGGCCGGGCGTATCGAGCAGGTTGAAGACATTGTCCTCGTATTCGAAGGTCATCACCGAGGTGACGACCGAAATGCCGCGCTCGCGCTCGATCTTCATCCAGTCGGACCGCGTCTGGATGCGGTCCTTCTTGGCCTTGACCTCGCCCGCAAGCTGGATGGCGCCGCCGAACAGCAGCAGCTTTTCGGTGAGCGTCGTCTTGCCGGCGTCTGGGTGGGCGATGATCGCGAAAGTGCGGCGGCGCGATACCGCCTGTTCGATGTCTTCAGCCAATTTCTGGAATCCTGTCTGTGGCGCGGGCTTCTAGCAGCGCATTGCCAGCCTGTCGACAGTTTCGGGCCGGCAGGCCGACCACACTTGAGCTTGAATCGTTACGGTGGCATCAGAGGAGCCCATTCTGAGAGGTCCGGTATGAGCAGCGCTAAAGAAGTCATCGTCATCGGCGCCGGCATTATCGGGGCGTCCATCGCCTGGCACCTGACCAAGGCCGGGGCGCGGGTGACTGTGATTTCCGATAGTGGTGCCGGCGGCGTCGCCACGCCAAACTCCTTTGCCTGGATCAACGCCAGCTGGGGCAATCCCGAAATCTATTTCCGGCTGCGCATCCGTGCGATGGCCGAATGGAAGCGGCTGGCAAACGAGCTGCCCGGCCTGCCGCTCGCCTGGTGCGGCGGGCTGTGCTGGGATCTGCCGGCCGACAGGCTCGAAGCCTACGCGGCTGAGCACGCTTCCTGGGGTTACGGCATCGAACGCGTCGACGCCGGGCGCGCAGCGCAAATCGAGCCCAATCTCGTCGAGCCGCCGGAATTCGCTGTCTATGTCGCGGAAGAAGGCGTGGCCGAACCGGTCGCAGCGGCCAAGGCGCTGCTGGCCGACGCAGAACGGCAAGGTGCGCGCGTTCTCTCCAGTTCTGTAACCGCACTTGTCCAGACCGATGGCAGGATTGCCGGTGTCGATACATCGCATGGGCTGATGCCAGCCGAAGAGGTGGTGATCGCAGCCGGTGTCGGGGCGCCCGATATTGCCGCTACCGTCGGCATCAAGCTGCCGATCGAGACGCCGCCCGGTCTGATCGTCCACTCGCAGCCCTACAAGAAGCTCCTCAACGGGCTGGTGCATGCCGAAAAGCTGCATATGCGCCAGACGGCGGAGGGCCGCATCATCGCCGGCTCGGATTTCGCGGGGAGCGATCCCGGTGAGAATCGCGACGCCACGGCGCGCGAGCTGTTTGCAGCAATGAAGGCGGCTTTGCGCGGCGCCGACGAACTGGAATTTGATTTCCACACGGTTGGCTACCGGCCGACGCCGATCGACGGCTTTCCGATCATCGGCCGCGCCGAGGGCACGGAAGGTCTCTATGTCGCCGTCATGCATTCCGGCATAACGCTGGCGCCGGCGGTCGGGCTGTTCGCCACGCGCGAAATTCTCGACGGCGAGCGTGATCCGCTGCTGACGCCTTATTGGTTGGGTCGGTTTGCTCAGTAGCCCGGCGGACGCTTGAAGCCGCCGGTCAGCGCTTCGATCGCCTTGGCGATGCCGAGCAGCCGCGATTCCGACCAGCGCTTGCCGACCAGTTGCAGGCCGATAGGCAGGCCGTCGCGGTCTTGCCCGCAGGGCAGCGAGAGTGCCGGATGGCCGGAATAATTGAAGACCGCGCCATAGGCCGGTAGCATCCAATAGCTTTGCTCCTTGCCGTCGACTTCGATCGGCGTGCCGGGCTCACAATGCGCGAAGGCCGTGGTCATGGCGACCGGGCACAGCAAGGCATCGCAGGTTTCGAAGAACCTGTCCCAGGCCAGGATCGAGCGGTCGCGGCGAGCGAGCGCCTCGAACCAATTGGTGATCGGCGTTGGCTGCTCCGGCGGTTCGGGCTGCGCTGCCTCCAGCATCATGCCGATCAGATCGCCGCCCTGCCCCAGATCGTGATGCAGATCGATCTCAGGCAAGTTCGCTTCTTCCACAATCACCCCTGCTGATTGCAACCGCTTGGCCAGGCTTTCGGCGGCGACAGCGATTTCGCCAGCCACCGGAAAGCCGGTGATGGACGGCGCCACGGCGATGCGCAATGTCTTGAGGTCTAGCCTGAGCATGGCCTCTACGGGCACCGGCGCGAGGTCCGTGTCTGCTCCGTCCGGGCCGGCGATGATTTTGTAGATCAGCGCAAGATCCTCCACGCTGCGCGCCAGCGGGCCGAGGCAGGACATCAGCCGCACGCTACGCGCCGCGCCGTTCGGATCGGGGAAGGCGCCGGCCAGCGACACGCGATGCTCGGTCGGTTTCAACCCGTAGACACCGCAAAAAGCCGACGGCAGACGGATCGAATCCTGCATGTCGGTGCCGACATCGAACGGCGTCATCCCGGTCGCCACCGCTGCCGCGGCGCCACCGCTGGACCCGCCTGACGTGCGCGAGCGGTTCCACGGATTGCTGGTGCGACCGAACAGCGGGTTGTCCGCCTGCCAGTCCCCCAGCATCGTCGCGACATTGGTCTTTCCAATCAGGATGCCGCCTGCGGCTTTCAATCGGGCGACGACCGGACTGTCTGCCTTTGCCACATAGTCGGCGAATGGTGCGAAACCAACCGTGGTCTTCATATCAGCGGTTTGGTGCATGTCCTTCAACGTGAAAGGCACGCCATGCAGCGGTCCGAGCCCATCGCCGCGCGCCTGCACCGCGTCGGCCTGTTTCGCGCGCTCGCGGGCGCCTTCCCGCTCGAGATTGACGACCGCGTTGACCGCCTCGTTATGCAGATCAATCTGCGCCAGTTGCGCGTCTAGCGCCTCAACGGCGGAGATTTTTCGCGCCGCAATCGTGGTGGCGAGGTCGACGGTCGAGGAGAAGACTAGGTCCATGGCGAATGCTCCGGCAGTCGGCGCCTTCGCCAAATGGCAGGCGCGGCTTGAAGTGAGTTCAGCATTTCTAGGACAGGGAACGCTTGATCGTAATTGCGCTGACCGGTTCGGTTGAGGGGGGCGCGAAGGAATGCGGCCTACCCTGTTTCCTTCGATCAGCCCACCAGCGCGAGCTTCGCAGTTGCCGGCACGAACGGCCGAATAACCATCCCATCGCCGCTGATCGTGACAAAACTCGCGGGCGGGATGGCCTGCCATTCCCCGCCCTCGCGATCGAAAGGCTCCGACACGATGCAACGGCCGGCATTGCGCACCGACGTGTACAGCGTCGGCGCGTGATCGTCGCTGGCATAGCGCACGGCATACAGCGCCTTTCCATCCGAAAAGGCCGCAGTCAGTTTCAAGGCTGGCTCCAGACCGGCGCGGCGCGATGCCTCGATGACGCGGGCGGTGGCGCGCGATACTGCCCCTTGCGGGTCGCCAGCAAGACCCTCGTCGATCATCAGCAGGAAAAGCAGCTCGGAATCGGTGGTGCCTTCACGCTGGTCGAAGACGGCGTCGCAGAGCGAGTTCTCCAGCGCGCGGCGGATCTTTTCGAAGCCGCCGATCTGGCCATTGTGCATGAAAGACCAGCTGCCGGAGATGAAGGGATGGCAGTTCATGCGGCTGGTGGCGCCGCCGGTCGACGCCCTGACATGGGCGAGGAACAGGCCGGATTTGATCTGCCGGCACAGGCTTTTCAGATTGGGATCCGACCAGGCCGGCAGGATGTCGCGGTAGAGGCCGGGCTCGGGCCGGTCGCCATACCAGGCAAGGCCGAAACCGTCTCCATTGGTCGGCGACTTGGCTTCCTGGGCGCAATGGCTCTGGGCAATCAGCGAGTGGCAAGGCGCGGTGACGACGTCTTCGAGGAAGACCGCTTCACCCAGATAGGCCGCCCATCGGCACATCGCTTCTAACCAATCCTAGACGAGATCCAAGTGAGCCTGGGGCTCCTTGACCGCGTGCGAGCCTCTGTTGTGCGTCCGTTCATAAAGTTCGCGAACGATTCGGCTTGCCACAGTTTCGAAGAGAAACGGCAAGAAAGCGTGAACGAGTGCCGCACCAGCGGCCATCAGGAGGCGCGAGCAGAACCAGGCGGCAAAGGCCATATGGCTGAAATAGGTCTCGCCCACCTTGGCCGGGTGAGAGGTGAACAGCTTCGAAAACAGCGTCGTCATGGTGATCCCTCCTGCCGGGATAAGCCCCGATGTGGGTATCCTGCCACGGGGTAAAGGTTCATCGGTCTCAATTTGTCCTTGTCTAACGCCGTGGTTCGGGACATTCATCCCAACATGGCGCTTGAATTTGATGAAATCGACCGAAGATTGCTGGCCGAGCTGCAACGCGACGGCACACTGTCGGTCGATCAGCTCTCCGAAAAAGTGTCGCTGTCGCGCAACGCCTGCTGGCGCCGGGTCAAGCGGCTGGAAGAGGACGGCGTCATCACCGGGCGGGTGGCGCTGGTCGATGCCGACAAGCTCGGGCTCGGGCTTTCGGTGTTCATCCTGATCCGCACGTCCAATCATGACCCGGACTGGCTGCAGAAGTTTCGGGCGGCGGTGACCGGTTTTCCCGAGATCACCGGAGTCTATCGCATGTCCGGCGATCTCGACTACGTGCTGCGCGCCCGCGTCGCTGACATGAAGGCCTATGACCGGCTCTATCAGCGGCTGATCGCCAAGGTGGCGCTGTCGGACGTTTCGGCCTCCTTCGTCATGGAGGAGATCAAGGAGACGACGGTCGTTCCGGTGGAATTGCGCTAGGTCACACTGACGCCCGAAAGAAAGCCGTTGATAGGCCTGCGGACGAGTTGACCGAATCGCCGTTCGCGCCGATAGGATCGATTTTATGCGCGCAGCCCTCCACAATTCCTCCGTCATCGGTCCAACCGTCGGCTTCGTCAGGTTGCCGCATGGCGATGGACTTCCCCTTCCCGCTTACGAAAGCACCGGCGCCGCCGGCATGGATCTGCGCGCCGCGGTGCCGGAAGACCGGCCGCTGCTGATCCTGCCTGGCAAGCGCGCCTTGGTGCCGACCGGTCTGATCCTGGAAATTCCCGAAGGAATGGAAGGCCAGGTGCGGCCGCGCTCCGGCCTTGCCTTCAAGCATGGGCTGACCGTCCTCAATTCACCAGGCACGGTCGACAGCGACTATCGCGGCGAGGTTAAGGTGCTGCTGGTCAACCTCGGCGACGAGGATTTCGCGGTGACGCGCGGCATGCGCATTGCCCAGATCGTCTTTGCCGCGGTGACGCAGGTGACGGTTGAGGAGCGCTCGCTGGCCGGCGCCACGACGCGCGGCGCGGGCGGGTTCGGATCGACCGGCACCGCCTGAATGAGCATACCGAAACTGGTCATCTTCGACTGCGACGGAATCCTGGTCGACACCGAGAACCTTGCCAACCGGCGGCTTGCCGAGTGGTTTGTTGCCGCCGGTTATCCCACCACATTCGAATATTGCCGCAAATATTTTTCCGGCCGCAGCATGGCTTCGGTGCAGAAGGAAATCGAAGAGACGACCACGGTGCGGCTCGGCGCCGATTTCGTCGATCGCTGGAATGCCGGCCTGCCCGATCTGTTTGCGCATGGCGTCGAGGCGATCCCCTATGTGCGCGACTTCATCGAGGCGGTTCGCGCGGCCGGCATTCCCTATTGCGTCGCCACTTCTGCGCGTATCTCGAAGATGCACATCACGCTCGGCCAGACCGGGCTGCTGCCGCTGTTCGAGCATGCCATGTTCTCTTCGACCATGGTCAGCCGCGGCAAGCCGTTCCCGGACCTGTTCCTGCATGCGGCAAAGACCATGGGTTTTGCGCCGGCCGACTGCATCGTCATCGAGGACAGCGTTGCCGGCACGCAGGCCGGCATTGCCGCCGGCATGCGTGTCTATGCCTATCATGGCGATCCCTATTCCGACCGCGATGGCCTGGCCAGCGCCGGCGGCGTCCTGTTCGACGACATGCGCGAACTTGCCGGGCTGGTGCCGATCCACTGAAGCTGTGTTAGGTTCCGCGCGGCCAGCCTGAGGCGCCCATGCCAACGAACCTGCTTCGCTCCATCCTAAAGCGTTTCACCGTTTCATGGAAACGGCGAACCGCTCTATCTTTTTGTTTTGTTGCAATTTCCGGCCGGACAACCGCACACACTTTTCCTGAAATTGCTCTAGCGCTTGTGCTGCTGCCGTGGCTTTGGACCGCAGCCGGCGCGCAAGCCGTCAGCTTCCCGGAATTCGGCAGCGCCATCCCCGGCCACATGGATGTGACCTATCTGGACCTCGCAAGGATGGTCATTCCCGGCCTCGCAGGTGACAGCAACGGTTTCTACCGGGGTGGATTGCCGATCGAGATGCGCCACATCGAGGGACCGGATGGCGGCGGTTCGCCGCCTGAGACATCGGGCCTCTCCAACGCCGGCGTGCTCGCCATCAAGGCCGGGGGCAAGGACCGGCTGGCGATGCTCTACGACCTCGGCGACTCTCCCGACAGCGCCGAAGGCTATGCCGTGCTGGCGCTCTACGACATCACAGACAAGCCGAAGCTGCTCGACGCCGTCAATGTCGCGCTCGACCGCGGCACCTATTTCCGTGAACCGGGCAAGCTTTCCGTTGGGCCGAACGACGACATCGTGATCACCATGAGCGCGCATTTCAATTCAAGCCAAAACTACGCGATCACGCCGCTGATCATGGTGCGCGACGACAAATTCCAATTGATCGACATGATCTTCACCTTCGATGAGAACCTGTGCGCCTACAGCCGCAAGCAGGACGTTGCTTTCCAGACGATCGCTGACGGGCAGCCTTATGCCGCGGTCAAAGTGACGGTGACCGACGCCACGGTGCTCAACGGCGAGAGCTGCGACGACCAGCCGCCCAAGCCTGAAGCCCACACAATTTCCGTTACCTATCATTGGGACAAGAAGACGTTGCACTACGTCAAGGATTCCGATGCGCTGGACAAATTGGCAGGAGAGAACGCCAAACGCTTCTGAGCCAACCGCATTCGTTTGCCCGGTGCATTGCTGCACGATAGTATCTGCCGGCATTTCCGCATCTGAAGGGAGCACTCATGGACAAGGGCAAGATCTTTCGCGACCTGCACGCCTCGACCTTCGTCATGCCCAACCCCTGGGATGTCGGCACGACCAAGCTCCTGGCCTCCTTCGGCTTCAATGCGCTGGCGACGACCAGCGCCGGTTTTGCCTTCTCGCGCGGCCTGCCCGATGGCGCAGTGACCTTCGAGGCGATGATCCACCATTGCCGCGAGCTGACGGCGGCAACCAGCCTGCCGGTGTCGGCCGATCTCGAGAAAGGCAAGGGCGACAGCGCGACGAGTGCCGCCGAGACGGTTTTTGCGGCCGAAGCGGCAGGTCTCGCCGGCTGCTCGATCGAGGACCATACCGGCGATCCCGACAAGCCCATCTATGAGTTTTCACACGCAGTCGAGCGCGTTGCAGCTGCTGCTGAGGCCGCACGGGCGCTCAAGCATGATTTCGTCTTCACCGCACGGGCCGAGAATTTCCTTTGGGGCAAACCGGATCTCGACGACACGATCAAGCGGCTGCAGGCCTTCGAAAAGGCCGGCGCCGATGTGCTCTATGCGCCCGGCCTCAAAGATGTCGAGACCATCCAGAAAGTCTGCTCGGCGGTGAGCAGGCCGGTCAATGTCATGGCACTCCCGGCCTTCACCATCGCCGACCTTGCCATGGCCGGGGTCAAGCGCATCTCGCTCGGTCCGTGGCTGACCAATTTCGCCTTCGGCATGCTGGAAACCGCGGCGCGCGAGATCCAGCAGGACGGCACGTTCGGCTTCACCCGGGCCGCCATCCCGTTCGGCAAATTGCAGGCGCTGTTTTCCAAATCCTCAGGCTAGGGGGTCCCGGCGCATGACGCTCACCGTCGTCGACATGCACACCGGCGGCGAGCCGCTCAGGATCGTCACCGACGGCTATCCAGACATTCCCAAAGGCACGATCCTGGAAAAGCGCGCCTATGTGCGCGACCACCTCGACCATTTGCGCAAGCTGCTGATCTTCGAGCCGCGCGGCCACTACGACATGTATGGCGCGCTGCTGGTGGAGCCCGACCTGCCCGGCGCCGAGCTGGCCGTGCTGTTTATGCACAACGAGGGCTATTCGACGATGTGCGGCCACGCCATCATTGCGCTTGGCCGCTACGCCGTCGACGAAGGGCTGGTGGTCAAGCAGGAGCCAATCACCACCGTCAACATCGAGGCGCCGTGCGGCATGGTCGTCGCCTCGGTCGAGGTCAGGGACGGCAAAGCGGGATCGGTGTCGTTCGAAAGCGTGCCGGCCTTTCTGTTTGCCCATGACCAACAAATCGAATTGGGGGGATACGGCAAGATTGCGTTCGACATCGCCTATGGCGGCGCCTTCTACGCGCTGGCCGACTGCCATCAATTCGGCCTGGAGTTCGGCCGCAGCCGGGTGCGCGATTTCGTCGACGCGGCAACCGCGCTGACCGAGCGGCTGAAGGCGGCGTTCCCTCTATCGCATCCCGACCATGCCGATCTCGCTTTCCTCTACGGCACCATCCTCACCGATGGACACGATGCGTTCTCCGGCGAGGCAACAAAAAACATCTGCGTCTTTGCCGATGCCGAGGTCGACCGCTCGCCGACCGGCTCCGGCGTCACCGCGCGGCTGGCGGCAATGCATGCCAAGGGTGAGATCAACCCTGGTCAGGAGCGGTCCTTCGAAAGCATCGCCGGCTCGCGCTTTTCCGGAGCGGTGGCGCGCACGACCATGGCCGGCCCGCATGATGCGATCATCGCCCGCGTCGGCGGCCGCGCCTACTATTCGGGCCGGGCGGAATTCACCGTCGAGCCGGATGACGAATTGGGACGCGGTTTTCTTCTGCGTTGATAGGCCTATCGCCCGGCGCTCTCCCGCGCGCCGACCGCCTTGTGCAGATGCACCATCATGGCGGCGGCAAAGAGCGGCGTCAGCAGGTTGAGCAGGGGCACGGCGAGGAAGGCAGCGATGAGCAGCCCGGCCAGAAAGACGGTGCCGGCATATTTCCGGCGCAACGCCCTCGCCTCATCTTCCGGGCGGAAGCGCATGGCGGCGAATTCGAAGAATTCACGTCCGAGCAGATAGCCGTTGACGATGAAGAAGGCGGCGATGTTGACGCCTGGAACCAACAGAAGGAGCAAGGCGACGATGTTGCCCAGGATGACGACGCCGAAGAATTTCACCGACAACACGAGCGAGCGCAGCGCCGGCATGGCGCGTCCGACGGGATCGGCCGGATAGTCGGTGCGCTCGACCACTTCGGCGATGTCGTCGAGAAACAGGCCCGCCACGATTGCCGTCACCGGCGCGATCAGCAGCGCCATCCCGAAGGCAAGAGCGATGGCCGCGATAATGCCGCCCAGCCATCCGGCCCAGGACGGCAGGCCGGGCAACAAGGAGTGAACCCATGGCAGCGCCAGCCAATCGACAAGCCCGGTCAAGACGAACCACAAGGCGACCAGCGCCAGGACGGTCAAGCCCAGCGTCTTCAGGAAAACCGCGCGGAATTCGGGAGAAAACAGCCGGCTGAAGGCGGCGCGGGCAGCGTTGGAGATCACGGCGTTTCCACCCCCAGGAACAAACGAATATCTCCGACATAGGCGGAGACCCTGTCAGCCGCAAGCCTGCCGGAGCGGGCACAATTCCGGACGGGACTTAGAGCATGACCCCAAAAAGTGGGTACCGGTTTTGGAAAAGATCATGCCCCAACAAAGGGCTAGATCATGATGAGATTTCAACCAAATCTCATCATGATCTAGCGCGCCAGCGCCCGGGAGCGGGCGGGGATGGTCATCGCCGCAACGCCGGCGACGACGCAGCCCATCCCCCAGAACGCCGTCGGCCCCAGGCTTTCGCCGAGGAACAGGACACCGATGCCGACGCCGATCGGCACGCGCAGATAGGCCTGCGAGGTCGTGCCGACCGAACCAAGCGTGTGGATGAGGCGGAAAAAGATGCAGAAGGCCAGCGCCGTGGAGAACACCGACAATGCCAACAAGGCCAGTATCGACGCCATTGAAGGCGACAGCGTCCACGGGCGGTCGAAGGCCAGGCTCAAGGGGACGAGGATGACCGCGCCGCACAGCATCGAGCCGGCGGCCGGCAGCATCGGGTCGAGTCCCCTAAAGCTGCGGCCGAAAATGGCTGCGCCGGCATAGCAGACCGTGGCGGCAATGACGGCAAGCTGCGCCCACAATTGATGGCCGAGCCCGCCAAGCGCCTGGGTGCCGACGATCAGGCAAATGCCGGCAATGCCGGCACCGACACCGAACAGCTTGCGTGCGGTCACGGATTCATGGCGGGTGATAAGCGCGGTCAGCAGGAAGGTGAAGATCGGCGAGGTCGCGTTGAGAATGGTGGCCAGACCGGCGTCGATGGAGCGCTCGGCGGCGGCGATCAGCGTGAACGGCACGACGCTGTTGAGGCAGGCCTGGACCATGAACCGCCACAAGGTCGCGCTGTCCTTGGGCATGGCGAGGCCGCGCCAGCGGATCAGCGCGAGCAGGATGGCGCCGGCAATCAAGGTGCGGGCAGCGATGAAGGATATCGGCGGGATCGTCTCGACACCGATCTTGATGAAGGTATAGGACGCGCCCCACAGGGCCGCCAGCACGCCAAGCAGCGCCAGTTCGGTGGTCATGTCGGTCTTTGCTTGCATGCGGGTGCTTCCAGCGCCTGATTTGAGGCCAAGCTTGTAGGCGACCCGGCGGTCAGATGCTTCGGCCACGGTCGAACTGTGATGGAGCCTCGTCCCAGGCGCGCGCGCCGGCTTGGGCCGGCAAAGGATGGAAATCGGTTGCCATTTTTCGGGGTGATGCTGTAGACCCGCCCGGGCGCGGCAGAAAGCCGGCAGGTTCCGAGGCGGAGACATTGATGCCGGATTTTGACGTGCTTTGCATCGGCAATGCCATTGTCGACATCATCGCCCAGTGCGACGACGCTTTTCTCGAGACCAACGGCATCATCAAGGGTGCGATGAACCTCATCGACACCAAGCGCGCCGAGCTGCTCTACAGCCGCATGGGGCCGGCGATCGAGGCCTCGGGCGGCAGCGCCGGCAACACGGCGGCGGGCGTCGCCAGCTTCGGCGGCCGCGCCGCATTCTTCGGCAAGGTATCGAACGACCCGCTCGGCGAGATCTACGCCCATGACATCCATGCCCAGGGCGTTGCCTTCGACACCAGGCCGCTTGAGGGACAGCCGCCGACGGCGCGCTCGATGATATTCGTCACCCCCGATGGCGAGCGTTCGATGAACACCTATCTCG
>NZ_JAMYSB010000034.1:0-51413 GCF_040321695.1 Mesorhizobium sp. M0292 | reverse complement strand
TCGGGTTATCGGAACCCGCGACTTTCTCGAGCGCACCGGCATAGGCCGCGGCATCGGCAACGGCCTGCAGCTTGAGGCTGCTGTAATACCAGAAGGATGTCTCCACACCGAGGCCGGCGCCGCCAACCACGACCGGCAAGGTGAAGGCAACGATGACGGCAACGTTACCGTTCGTGGCGCGCCTTAGGCGGCTCAAAGCAAACCAAATCCGGGTGAACGCGTTGGATGCCATATGTATTAGAAACCACGAATAGATAAACGAATGTGTAAAAAACCCATTCCGATTCGATGAAGTCCGACCTGCCAGACGAAACAGGTGTGCTGCAATTCCTCCTCGCCTCGCATGTGCTTCACGCGGCGTCATACTACGGCCAATGGAGGCGCATTGCTGACCGGCAGCTTTGGGGCCGCAACCTGACCGTCCGTGATTGGGAGCCACATGGCTGCGCGGCTGTTCCGCTATTGAGCCTCGACAGGAGTCCTAGATCCGCACACACGCGTATCTTGGGTCGATCGCGCTTCGCTCATGCGCCAAATTGCCAGGTCGTGAGTTCGGACAGCGGAAGCATTCTCCTCATGGGTGTGGCTTGTCGAGCAGAAGATTTCACGATCACCACCGTAAGCAAGTTTCGGGATGACAGCTTCGTGTTGATCCCGCTGCTCGGCAGCGTCTGCGGTGAAGTCTCCGTTTAGCGGCTTAGCCGGATATGACGGCAATGCAGGAGATCGGCAATCTCCTGTTCAAGCACATCCATGGGCCATCACCGTCGCGGCCCTGAGGTTACCCAGCCGCAGGAGGGTCCTAAAGCCGCACAACCTTGTCGAGATGTAGCCGTATCCGCTGGCCTTCAGCGAAGGACAGCGCAAACGATTCCAGGCCGAATGAGCGTGTAATTTCCTGGTCGGTCTCTATGATGCGCACGACCCATTCGCCACTGGCTCCGACCACTTCCACGCGAGGCGACGCCTTGCGGATTGGCACCACGTTGCTCATCACATCCTCCCTACGAAAAGCAATGGCAAGTCGATTTAAGACCCTGGTGGTCGGCAGTTCAATAACAATGGTTGTTCGGATCGGACGAACCACCCTGGATGGGCAGTACGAAGCCGGGCGAATCACACCTCAGTCAGGCGAACCCTCCCGGGAACCTTCCGTGAGATAGCCTCTGCTTTAGGTCGTTGGCATTCAGGATGGCCGCCAGCTCTTCGGCATACTCCATGTCGGGAAGGTCGACAGATGGGTGGCCCGCTACAATAGCCGGCAGCCCGGTGAACACGTCGAATACCGTCCACGTCCCATCCGGTTCCCGCCTTACGCCGTGCCGCAGTGTTGCCATGAGAGGATGCTAATGGAAGCCGCGAATATAGGGTACAAAAAATGCGAGCCGGCGATCGGGCAACAGGCACGCCTTTCCGGAACTTTTGCCGCTGCGACGGGTTCGGTCGGGCATGACCAGAATAGCCGACCTCGGACCGCCCATCCCCGGCAAGCCACATGACCTGACTGGGAAGAGCATTTCTATGCGCGCCCCATTTGCGCGCAAAAGGTAGGCCGTCGCGATTTCCGCCGAGTGATGTGGCACGAGCAACCGGACCACCAGCCGCTGGAATTCGACGCCTAAGAGCGCAGCACAACCCAACTGGTCATCGCTATCGAAGCAGCGTTTGTGGGGCGGCCGCTTCTAGGCGCATGGTGGCTAGATGACCCGAATACGGGTGAGATTGGATGGCGCCACGATTTATAGCGAAACCACTGTCCTGCCCGACCGGAATCGGCGGCTGGCTGGTCCGGGCCGGAATGAACCGGGGCAATGCTCGGCTCAAGCTACGCTCTCGATGAATTGCAACTGGTCCTGGAAGATCGTGCCGTGGAGGTCGGTTTCGGCGGCGCGTTTTACTGCCGCACCTTCTCGGTGGGGCAGCATTCGTTTGCGGTGTTGATCGCTCGCAGGATGTCGTGAACGCTGCCTGCCGCCGGTTCGCCGATGCAGTGCGCGCCGGACGAGCCGAGTTCCGAGTCGGGCTAGTCGAGGACTTGCCCTTGCCGGATAGCACATTCGACAAGGCTCTCAGCGTCCACACAGCGTAGTTCTGGCAAAGCCTTAGAGCTGGATCCGCAGAGCTCGCTCGCGTCCTCAAACCAGGCGGCCGCGTCGTGCTTGGCTTCCTCCCGAAGACGCATATGGACCGGATGAACATGCCGGCCGACATTTTTACACCTCGCGAGCCGGATGAGCTCATTGCTGCCTTGCGAGAGGCAGGGTTCAGCGACCCTGAAGTGCGGAGACCGAGCACGGAAACCGCCTGGCTCGTTGTGACACGCATGCGAATATAAGTTTCGGCGCCTAGATACGGAAAGCCCGCCGCCGAAGCCAACTGGCTTTGTTGCAGGGCCGTGGTTTTGCCTAGGCTCCTCTGGGTTCAACACTGGGTCCCAATTGCGCCGTCACTGCGCTGAGACGCCCACGTTTATTCAGTAGTGGCTTGCTGTATTCTTTCTTCACTGCAGTCCCTCTCTAGCGAATTTCGGCAAAGCGCCGGTCTAAAGGTTCTCACTCATCGGTGCAGGTTGATGGCGTGCACACAGCCGTTACGGCCGAGAGCTTCTCGCGCTTCTTTAATTCAGGCTTCTGATAAGTCTTCTTCATCAGGATCGCCAAGTTTGTCCCTCAAGCCGAAAATGCGGTGCGCCGGCCACGATTGTCAACCAGAAACACTGAAGTAGCGGCCGAGCGACGCCAGGGGACCGGCACGCGCGGTCAGGGCGGCGTGCGCAGCGTGGATGCTGCAATTGCCTGGCCGGTTGCCATGGCCTGCTAACGAGCGCACACTGCTGCGTCGCCTCGAAAAATCAAAAACAAACAGGCACGAGGCGCTTGGGAGCGATCATCAGGCTTTCGCCCGACCAGGGAGAAGGCCCATGCCCACACCGGCACAGAGCCGGCTCATGTATTTTATGGGCCAACTCGTTCACAACGAGAGCATCGTTTCCAAGCAGGATATTATCGTCGGCTTACTGGATCACGAAGGCAGTCCGACGGCCGACGCCGACGAATTGCTGGCGAACTTGCATCAATCACTGCAACAGGCCCGACAGAGCTTGCACGAGGCGCAAGAGATATATCGAGTCAGAAATGGGGAGTAGCGAAAAAACAAAACTCGCATACACAGCCGCAAAGTTCGCCGAGAAACATGGTTTGACCGTGAAGGCAGCCGAAATCATCTTGTCCGCGAACGGCTCCTCACGTGTCGCTTGCGATGCAGCAGCACGCGCATTCAAAGAAGCGGTTGCGCACCGACAACACAGCAATGACCGCGAATGAGGCCCGCGCCTGCTTCCGAGGCTGCGCGGGCCGACCATGACGAGTGGAGAGGACATCTTGGTCACCGGCAGGAATCGCTGAAGAACGAGCCGGGTGTGACCGAACAGCCTCAGAGCGAGGATGTTCCCGACTGACGCAAAAAAGCCCGCCAGCATGAGCCGGCGGACCAAGTATGGGTCGCTGTCCAAATGAACGCCTTAGGTGTCTTCAGATGGATTTTGGTCGAGAAGCCGCCGCGCGTTATGCGCAACAGATCGGGCGCCGATCGAACGCCCCGCGGACGCAGGAACGCCTTCGTCTCGCGGGCGCTCCGCGTAAGCAAATCTTCGCCGCCGAGAAGCTCAATCGTCTCGGCCCAACCGTCGTCTGCAAGCAATCGTGTGTCATCGCAGTTAGAATCCCACCCGATTCCGCAGGGCAATACCTATGTTATCGCCTATGCCCTTTTGCCCCTACCGCCGAGACATGAGCGCGCACCACGGAGCTGTCGAACATCTGCACCAGGTGCGCCGACGACGAGAGCGCAGCGAGATGATCAAAGAACGTTTCGAACACCACCAGCAAGGGAGCGGAGGCCATGAACGATCAATCAATCCCAATGACGCCGCCAGCGTCGTCGAAAAATATGCCATCGACCCGCGCGTTCGGGTCGGTCACGTCCATCTCAACGTCGCCGACGAACCCTGCCGAGCCTACCTGTCGAGACGGCGGTGTTTCATCTGAAGGGCGGTCGATGACGCTTTGAGGGAGACCGCCAGACACGAGAGCATCGGGAACGGTATCCCCTTGAACCTTTGGAAGTTTGCCGGGCTCCAGCCCCGCTGCCTTACGATGGCGCGCTTTTGTTTATCTACGCCAGGAGGCGTTCCTCAAGAGCAAGCTCTCCGAGCGCCTTTTCTCCTTGCCCAGAAATGGCGATTGAAACTCTCGAATTACACGCTGCTCCATCTCTTTCGACATTTGAGAGGCTGCCGATCATGCAACTGCAACATCGCGTCTGCGGCAGGCTCTGTGATGATTGTGCAGTTGGTTATGTCGAGATTGGAATTGTAAGCCCAAAGCCCGGCGAACGAGAAACGCGCGGGGCCTGGCTGGTAGATATGCAGGACGCCCTCATCACCTTCTGATCCGGTGTGGCGAGCGGCACGATGCTCGAAGAAAAGACAGAGCCATAAGTCCCGCGCGCTTCCGTACCACGGCGAACGGCCGTCCAGGACATCTCTGGTAATTCTGCGGTGCAGACGAGCGAGTTCATCAAACCGCCCACCTCATTATAGCCATTCATGAAATGCGCAAAGCGGGCTGACTGACGCCAATGGAAGGGACGCGGCATTTGCGAGAAGTCCCATTCCTCAACTCGTCAGGTGTCTCGGGACCGCCGTGTTATCCCGATCATGCGAAGACGTTCGCTCTGGTGCGGGACGACTTCAAGTCCTTTTTCAGGGGTGTTGGGAGGTTGCCCCACGGCTGAAGGGCTGCACAACCAAGGGGCGACGATCAGCTTCTGCACCTTCAGACACATCGTGATAACCTGTCGGCCATGAAATCGGAGGCTTGAGAGAAACGTGGGCGGGCCCAGGAGAATAATTTCTGCCCATGGGGAAGGCGATGTCCGCGCTAGCCGGAATGTCAGCTACCGAAGATCCGCCGCCTGAAGGCTGCCAGTCCGCTAACGGCCGCCCCAAAGCTGCCGGTCAACACAAGGTCGCATTGGAACCGATCCTTCGCATCCCCCGTTATCGAATGGAAGGGACATTAGTTGTCATTAGGAGATGAAGAATGAAACGGCTTCTTTTTGCCACTGCCATGATGGCTGTTTCCAGCGGGCTTGCGTTCGCGGGGACGACAGGGACAACAGGGACAACGTCGAGTGGCTCCTCCACTACCACAACGATGCCGACGACAGATAACAACACGGATTCGACCACAACGAAGTCAACCAATTCGAACTCAGCGAAGGACTGTGCGCCGGGCCAGCAGAGTGGCAGTGCCAAGCAGGCCGCTCCTGGTCAACAGGATGACACCAGTGCCAAGTCCGCAGCCCCTGGACAGATGAAAACGACTGCCGAAGGTTGCTAATTGTGCCGGGAGAGGCCGGTTTGCACCGGCCGGAAGATGCCTCCCGCTGCCGACCGGCGGCAACGGTCCGGCCTGCGCGCCCTTCGATCAGCGCGGGCCGTTTTTCGGAAAGTACCTCCCTAATCGTCCAACGAGCCTGCAGCCTTTTCTTGGGCGAGTCGGATCTTGGGCGAGTCGGAATGCATAGTTAGTTGCGGATGTGATTGTTGAAATAGCGGCCCTTGGCGAAGGCAGATTTGAACGCGACAAATGCCTCAAGCGGCCACGTCCAGGAAATCGTATTGCTTCACCCTTGGCTCCAAACCAGACCGAGAGAACCCTGGTCCGGGTCAATAGTCGAACTTGCGCATCGAGGTCGACGGCATGGTGCGTTTCAAGAAACCAGCGTGAGCCGTCGGCCAGCCGGGTATGGACCGCCCTACGGGCTGAGCTGTATTCGAGATGTGGCCGGGGGTAGAATGACGTCGCGTTCCGTCGCTTCGCGCGCCGCCCTGATCGGAGTTTTCGCGTTGACGGTGTGGGTGGCCGTCACGGCATCGCATGCCATCTCCTCAACACGGTATTTCGGTGGCAAGCTCGTCGTCGCCCTGCCGCCGGGGGTGTGACCCGGCGGCTTGCACGTTCGACTAGGATCGTTTCAGCGGTGACCGGTCTTACGGCGTTGGCGCAGGATCCTGTTTGGAAGCCATCTCGTCGATCTTCTCGGCAAGCACGCCGTTGGCCCATTCGGTGACATCGGCGTCGACCGGCTTGTTAGCCATATCGGCGAGCGCGTCATCCAGCGATGGGACGGCGGCAGCAGCATCGGCCGCCGCTATATTGGCCGCATCGAGCGCCGCCTGCGCTGCATCGATCTGCTCCTGGGTCGGGACTTGGTCGGCCGGAGTATTCGGGTCGTTCAATTTGGCGTTCAAAGCGTCGACTTCGGCTTGGGCGGCATCTACCGCGGCTTGGGCGCCCTTGGCGGCGACCGAAGCTGTCACATAAGCCTGAATGCCGGCGAATTTCTTGCTCTTGGAGTTCATATAAGCGTTGATGTTGCGCTGCAGCGAGTTCAGCCGGCCAAGCTTGGCGTGAATGTTCTTGTCCTTAGGCGTCGCGGCGACCTCAATGTCGTCGACGGCGACCTGGTCTTCGCCCGAGGCCTTCTTTCCGGCGTGAGCCGATGCCGACTTGCCGTGCGAAACGCTGTTGCCGGACTTCCCGCCGCTGTTGCCGGACTTGCCGCTATTGCCGTGACCACCGCCATTGCCGTGACCACCACCATTGCCGTGACCACCACCGTTTCCACCCGCGCCAGCGGAAGCAGGAGCGGTCACTAGCGCAAGCACGGCAAGCGCCGCCAAAAGGGTTTTTCGGGATGTCATGGTACCTCCTCAGGCGAATAGTCACCTCGCCGACTCGTTATAGAGCGGCTTATAAGAGTTTCCTAATCCGACTGAAGGAACTTTAGATAAATGCTTGTTGCAATGAGCGACTGACGACTGCGAATATCTTTGTAAGCGTATGAAATTTAACAAAAAATTCGGAGTCGCAGACCCTATCGGCCTTTTGCGCGACTGAAGTCCCATACCGATCGGACCTTGGTCGGCGATGCACAACTGCGGAATGCTTGCGGCATTTCGGAGTATGGCGTCACCATGTGGCTGTGACTGCGCATTGGTAGACAACTCGCCGGGCGAAGACCCCAACTACCTCGAGCCCGGCGAGCCCTACACCTGATCAGAGTACGCGATCAGGACCGGGGATCAGCCGGCGAAAGATGTGGGTGCAATATGGGTGCCAAACTATTCGTCCCAAATTGGGACCATGCTGCGGCCGGCAAGCTGCGCTTAGGTCTCATAGGCGCTGGCATCGGAAATGGCGATCGCTGGTTAGATCGCTTCCTTCCTCCGTCTGTATGATTTATTGGCATTGGCAGGCGTGCGTATATTGTTTGCCGGCCGGCGCTGAGTCTCACCGGTTGGGCCCAGCGGCCCGCCCGCCGCAAAGTGTCCCCCCGCGACAAAGGCTGCTGGGCCGTCCTAGCGCCGATCTGCTCCGGCAATGGCCGCGTGAATGCCCGCTCGACTCCAGCAACAGCTTCATCCTTGTTTCGACGGTTCCGCGCGCGGCGCCGTCATCGAGCGTATCTTACTCGCCTAACCCGGATCGTGCCGCGTCCGCTTTCCGGGACGCACGGATCTATGCTTAATAGCTAATGTCAGGCGCGTACCTGAATTGGTCCGCGAGCCGAGATAGCGCGTTAATCGATACGCGACATTGCGATGTCCAGGAATCGACGGTTTCGCGAACAGCGATGACTACTCGGAGCTGCTACCTCGTTTGCGCCACGAACTGTCCCCTGCCCTCAATGCTTCCAACGTCTCATTTGGGGGCCGATAACGGACTGGCAGCTCCGAGCGTCAAGGCGTGAGAAGCGGACGTTCAGGCGCTCCCTCTAATGCCCACTTCGACGGCGCCGGCGCCAGCTCGTTGGGGTTAGACCCTGACGCCGATGCGTGCGCCGACGGAATCTTCAACAGTCAACAACGCCGAGTTAAGCGTCGAGCAAAACCGTCCCTCGCGGGCGGCTGCAACATGCCAGGACATAGCCAGCCGATTTCTCTTCAGCGTTCAGTCCGCCTAAATCGTCCATGGCAACCTCGCCAGATAGTTTGGCTATTCGGCAGGTTCCGCAAACGCCCTGCTGGCAAGCGGGGATGTAGATGCCACAGTTCCGCGCCGCGTCCAGCAGGGTCTCTCCGGGCGCGCAGCGATGCTCCACACCCGAGCGGACAAAACGGACCGAAGACGAAATCGCCGAGCCAATTTCGGCCGCGAACCATTGCTGCCTCCGAAACTCTCCTCGTGATACTGCGCCGGCGGGAATCCTATTGCATCAAGGCAGGCGCGTGCCGTCTTCATGTACCCTTCGGGCCCACAGGCAAAAAGGGTGCGCTTGTGAAGATCGGGAACCAGGCTCAGCAGCATCCGACCATCAATTCGGCCGGTTGAACCCGTCCAAGCGGGACCTCCCTGGCCGCAAACCAAAGTCACTTTAACATTGGGAAAGCGAGCGGCAAGTGCTTCCAGTTCCGCTCGGAAGATGATGTCGCCTGGGGTTTTCGCACTGTGAATGAAGCGGATCTCCCTGTCGTCTGCGCGGGCGCACGCAGCATTGACATGATCGGAGTCACGCCGCTCCCGCCCGAAAGGAAAACAGGTTTCTCCGACGGCAATTTATCCAGATTGAACGAACCGAGCGGCCCTTCATCTCGATCTCGCTGCCCGGCGTCAAATGGTCATGGATCCAGTTGGAAGTGAGCCCGCCCTGCGTTCGCTTCACGGTGATCTGAAGATCAAGCCGTCGCGTCGGCGGTGACGATACCGAGTAGGCGCGCGTTATTGCGGCGCCGTTGATCCTGAGGTGCACGAGAACATACTGGCCCGCGCTGAAGCAGAACATCCGACCAGCGGCAGATGTGAGAACAAATGTTTTCACATCGTGCGTCTCGTCGATCACGCGACGGCAGAGCACTATATCTCGCGTCTTTTGTGCCCATCGCCGCTGACGCATGGTGGGCACCGACATCTGAGGCTTGGATGGAAGCGTATGCATTCATCGTGCGGCTCGGCGTTAGGTCGAGCAACATGCCAGTTCTTACCCCGCTGAACAGCAATATTATTCCAGCGCTATGATCGGGAATATCGATTAAACCTCCAGCGACATTACGGCGAGATGGAGAGCACGGATGCCTTTGCGAATGATCGGTTCGTGTTTGCGGCGTGCCAGTATCGCCGTATGGACTGGCTGGTGCAACGTCGGCGCTCCTTCGACCAGGAACGATGGAAGCTCACCGGTAAACCTGCGCGCATCATCGCTGCGCATATAGCAAGTGCCGCCCGTTCGCCGGAGCATGATCTCCGCCAGAGCTTCCGATCCGGTCGAAAGTCGGCAGATCGCCAATTGAGCCAGCATCTCTGCGTGCGTTTTCTCCAGCACGACGGTGTAGCCTGGGCGGATGTAGGTGTCGGGATCGACGTCCGACAGTTTTCTGGCGGCAGTCGAAACCATTACATATTCCTCGACCATCAGGTGCTCGTATGCGATCTCAGGCAAGTAGCGGGGGGCATAAAGCACTGCGATATCCAGGTTTCCCATGCTGAGGTCGCTGACCATCTGGTTCGAATAATCCGACTCGACATGGATTGAGGACTTCGGAAGTGCTTGGCACAGGGTTTCGACCCACCCGGGCAGGACTGAGCGGGTCATGCCCACTTGGGCGGCAACGCGCAAGGTGCCTTCGAAACGGTTGAAGGCCCGAACATCGTGGCGAGCCTGCGACCAAGTGGATACCAGAGATCTTGCGTAGGTTTCGAACCGGCGCCCTGCGGCAGTCGGCTCTGCCCCGGCGCGTCCGCGTTGGAACAGTTCAGATCCGATTGCGCTCTCCAGGTTCTTGATGCGGGTGCTGATTGTCGATTGGGTTAAGCCCAACCGATCTGCGGTGCGATTGAAATTTCTCGATTCGATGATGTCGAGAAAGGTTTCGATGTGATCAAGCTGCATGGAAATCCCGATCGAAAAATTCGATCATATTCCTGGCTACCATAAGCTTGATCAACCAATACTCAAGGGGGAAGCTGCACCAGATGATCGGCCGGCGCACCGCCGGGACGGGCCACGGAGCGGAACAAAGTGTTCATAGTTGATTGCGACTGTCACAATTACTGGTCAAGCGCCACTGTGTTGACGCCATACCTTTCCGGCTTGTGGAAAGACATGTTCACCGAGGGCGAGAAAACAGGTCCCGTTGGCGCATTTCCGCATGGCCATCGCCCCTGGTTTCATCCGCAGGACTTCTCCCGCAAGGACGTCCGTCCGAAGACGGAAGCCGACAACTATCTCATCATGAAAGAGAAGCACCTCGACAAGTACAAAGTCGACGTGGCGATCCTCACCGGCGATGAGCCGATCGAGGCGTCGACCCTCGCCAATCCTTACTATGCCAGCGCTTTGGTCAGCGCCTACAATGATTATCAGATCGATCAATGGTTGCCGAAAGACGATCGTTTCATGGGTTCGATCATCATCGCACCACAGGATCCGAAGCTCGCTGCCGCCGAGATACGCCGTCTGGGCAGTCATCCGCGCATGGTCCAGGTTCTCGCTTCCCAAGGGTCCGTCAAGCCGTATGGAGACCCGTTCTACCATCCGATCTACGAAGCTTGCGCTGAAGTAGGGTTGCCATTCGCCATACATCTGGGCGGGCATGGCGGCGTGAATTCAATTGCCATTGCGCCTGCGCCCACGACATTCTTCTGGGAAACGCACGCCATTTTGCATATGTCGGCGATGTCGCACGTGGCAAGCATGATCGCCCATGGCGTCTTCGAGAAGTGGCCGGACCTCTACTTCGTGATCATCGAGTGCGGTGTCGCCTGGGTTCCGTCGGTCCTGTGGCGCCTGGATGCCGACTACAAAGCGCTGCGCAAAGAGACGCCATGGCTGAAGATGCTGCCCTCGGAATATTGCCGGCGCAACATTCGCTTTTCCACGCAGCCGCTGGAGCAGCCTGCAAATGTCCAACATCTCTGGTCCACGCTCGAAGCGATGGACGGGGAAAACACGCTGATGTTTGCGTCGGACTATCCGCACTGGGATTACGACGATGCCAACACGCTGCAAATCCCTCCTGCGTGGAAAAGCAAGATCATGGGACTGAACGCGCTGGAAGTCTACGCACGCATCCCCCGTGCGCAAGCCGCGAATGCCGCCTGAGGAAGCATACGATGCCCGAGAAAACATATATCTGCCGCGTCGACGAGATCGAAACAGGATCTCCGTTTATCGCCAAGATCCGAAGCCTTTCGGTCGGGATTTTCCGCATCGGAGATTCATTCCACGCGCTGCTGAATGTCTGTCCGCACCGCGGCGCTCCACTTTGCGAAGGACCGCAATGCGGGACAACCGCGCCCGTTGAACAAGCGCAATTCATCTATCATCGCGAAAACGAGATCGTCCGATGCGCCTGGCATGGCTGGGAATTCGACATCAAGTCAGGTGAAGCCTTGGTCGATCCATCCATTCGCGCTCGCACATTTCCAGTCACCGTCGAAGCCGGCAGCATCTATGTGACGGCCTGATTGGCCCAAAAGCCGATTGGGATTGGAAAAATTGGAAGAAAGATGGCCGCAGCCAACTAGCAGATTTGTTCGCGGTGCTTGAAAAAAATAACGCGGAGAACTCCGCAATGGGAGAGTCAAATCTCAGAATCTGAATACAAGCTTGGTATCGCGCAAAGCCTGGTCGGTGGCGGCAAAGTTTCCCGCCGCGACTTCATTCATCTTGGAATAGCCGCAGGCCTGACGGTCGCCGCCGCCGACACGCTCTTCTCGCCAGGGCGCGTGCCGAACCGATGCAGGGCGGCTTCGCCAAGCTCGGCATGGCTCACGGCGCGACGACGGAGTCAATCGATCCGGCCGGCTACCCCGACACGTTCACACAAACGGCGTTTTCGGGCTCGCTATCCAACAGCCTCACTGAGGTCGACGCCAAAGGCAATGTCCAACCGGAACTCGCCGAGAGCTTCGAATCTTCGGACGGGGCCAAGACCTGGGCCTTTAAGCTGCGCAAAGGCGCAACCTTCCACAACGGCAAGACTGTGACGGCGGGTGACGTCGTGACGTCATTGCAAGACTTGGGCAAGGACACAAAATCGGCGGCGAAGTCGCTGTTGGAGTCCGTCGCCAGGATCAAGGCGGACGGCCCGGAAACGGTGGTCTTCACGCGCAAGAGCGGCAACGCCGATTTCCCTTACATCATGAGTGACTACCATCTGGTCATCATGCCAGCCAAGGACGGCAAGGCGGACTGGGCTTCAGGGGTTCGCACCGGCGCTTTCGTCCTTGAGAATTTCCAGCCAGGCGTTTCGGCGAAACTCAAGCGCAATCCAAACTACTTCAAAACCGGCAAGCCCTATCTCAACGAGGTGGAATTCATCTTTATCACAGATCGTGCCGCTCGCATGGCGGCCTTGTCGACGGGCGAGGTGGACCATCTTGCTCGACCGACAGACCGCTCAGACGTGGTACTTGGTGCGTACAGCCACCGGTGAAGTCACTTGGCTTGCGCTCGGTGATCCGATGGCAAAATAGAAAAGCCCCCGCCGCCAGGCGTCCGGGCAGTTTTTGCCCGTTCAGATCGATCTGTGAGGTTTGTCACAGACGCATCGACGTATTGGCGTAGGCTACGTGCAGTTTCCTGCACGGGTAAGGGAGTGGTCCCGATGCTTGTAACTTCCTATGCTTGTGAATTTTCCTCTTGTCGCCGTTGCTCCCTTCCCGATCGGGGCCGTCATCGAGCCGAGCAGAAGGGGCTGTTGAAGGCAACGGACGAGTTGAGCGAGTCACCAGACCGACGTGCTCAGCTACATCGGGATTTCCCGTGACTACATCACGGCGTTTGCGTTCCGCAGCCCGGCGTCGAGACGTAGGGGCTGAGCAATAAAAAGCCCGCCACTGTGAGGCAGCGAGTTCTCTTCCGGAAATGATGAGCTGCCTTTTACGGCGGGCCTTCATGGGGCGGGGTTGCGGATGTCTCTGGCCGGACATTCGACGTCATTGAAGCGAGGCACTCCTCCAGACGTTCCAGCCGCGCCTTGTGGCATCGCAGTGTGTGCGCGACGTCATGCAGCCTGGATTTACCCTGAGAGTTGGCGGCAGCGATCAAGTCTATTTGGAGCCGACTGATCTCGCTCCGCAGATCGCGAGCGTCAGCTTCCATCAGACCCTTGATCCATCCAGCCCCGCGCATTCCAGCACACCATCCACCGAGCCCTGCATCGCACGATAGCAGCGAGTTTGCTAACAACCATGCCATGGACCTTCTCGAATTTTATGCATTGCTAATATATAAGAAGCCCGCCACCGTCAGGCATCCGGGCAGTTTTTGCCCGTTCGGATCGATCTGTGAGGTTTGTCACAGACGCATCGACGTATTGGCGTAGGCTACGTGCAGTTTCCTGCAGCGGTAAAGGGAGTGGTCCGATGCTTGTGAACCTTCCTATGCTTGTGAATCTTCCTCTTGTCGCAGTTGGGCCCCTTGCCGATTGGGTCCGTCATCGAGCCGAGCAGAAGGCGCTGTTGAAGGCAACGGACGAGTTGAGCCAGTCACCAGACGACATGCTCAGCGACATCGGGATTTCCCGCGACGACATCACGATGTTTGCGTTCCGCAGCCCGGCGTCGAGACGTTGGGGCTGAGCAACAAAAAAGCCCACCACCGTGAGTCAGCGAGCCAAATTATTCGAGAATTAAACTGGATCGTTCCAGGTTCTGTAGCGCGGGAAGCGCCGCCGGTCGCCGAACACCCGGCCGAGGATGCGAATGCAAGAAGATGGCCCTCGTCCGCACACCATGGAATCGAGAGGAACGTCTCCTCCAGACTTCCCTTGGCGGCAAAGCGGCCCCCATAGCCTCGCCCGTGATTGTTGCGCCACCTCACGGTTTGCGGATGACCGCCTCCAAACACAGCGACCACAACGCACCCGTCCTCCAGTTCCGCGTCTGGATCAATGATAAGGCTTTCAGCCCGAAGCTCGGGGTAGGTGTCTGTCACCGCAAACACGTTGTAGGCCCACTTGCTGGCGGCACTGCGAGGCAAAACTGCTGCCTAAGGCCACAGCATTGAGACCACGTTTGTAGGCAAAGCTTCGCCATCCGCCGAAGCGGCGATATTCTTCAACATTGAGATTGCCCCGTTGGGCTCGCGGCTTGATTGCGGCTGGGGCAGCGTGGGGTATTTGTTTATAGACCGCGACATCGCCGAATGGTTCGCGGTTCGCTCTGCCGAACAGAACAAAGGCGAGGCAGTTGTTGTGACGGCAAAGGTGCGGAAGGCCGGCGTTCGGCTTACAAAGGCCAGTGAGAAAGAGGTTGTGACCGTGCCGAGACGGTCGCGGGGTATCAGATGCCGTCGACGTTCTCTTGAGCCGCGACCGAAATTCGACTAGTCGAGTCAGCCGCTTCCGAGATCGCCAGTATATCAAGCAAACGACCGGCCCGGCGTACCCTACTTGCAGAACGATCAGCGCAAGGACCGCACAGCCGAGCGCGGTCCAAATTGAACCGGCTTCGATGTAGGTCCAGATCGCCCTGTGGAAAATACATTCCTCACGCATTTCATCAATTAGCGATTGCGCAATTAGCTGATTCTAAAATATCGCTGTAGCATGATGTCGCATCAGCTAGCGCTATCCATCCATAGAAGACGCTTTCAAGCTCGCCGTTGATCTGGTCGGCAGGAATGCCGGCCTTCTCGGCAGCTGTCATCAACTGGTCTTTCAAGTCGCCAACCGAGATGCGGTCTCCCTGCGCCACAATGGGCAGTTGTTTGGCTACCCACTTGTCGAGAAACTTCAGGCCACGGACGCTCATTTATTAGCAACCTCTCATCCTTGACACCGCACCCGCCCCGGGCCGGGTGACACCCGATCGCATGAGCGTGACGATTCCCTCCTATGGCTTCCCGCATTCGGTTGTCGATTCGACTTCGAAGGCCGTGATCGGCTTCAGTCGGCCCGGTCACGCGCATCGACGGCGACAAGGTAACCGTCAGCCTCCGGCCACTGGTGACTGTCGACGCCGAGCACGTGCGGGTTCGCCACGGCGAAAAAAGCCGATTGTTGACAAAGCCTAACGGCGCTGCTTGAGGAGATCAAAGGCCTCGTCGCAGGGGCAGCCGCCGGAAAGAATGGGATTCGGGCCGCTTTGGATAGTTATGCGGTTCCCGAGCCAGCACCGCGACAAGTACCGAGCAGTCGAGTTCCTCGTTGAACGAAAAGTGCGGGTCGGCCTCTGGCAAGATCTGAGCCAAGCGTAGCGATTTCAACCTGGCTGTCTTGGCGGCACGTTCTGTGCATTCAACCTCATTGATCGCTTTCGCGGACCGCACTGCACCTCGGCGTTCTCCCAGCCAACACATTTCCTGGTAGCCTCATTCTCACCTCCCCCCAGAGCAAATTTCTACATTCGGATGAACCATGTCGCCCTTCATTCTGATGAAGCCCAAGCTCAAGCAGCGGACCAGATGGCCGCGATTGTGGGCTCGCACCGACCGGCGAGGTGATGCGAGCCCGGCCGAGTCTCGCGGGACCCTGGACAGGGACAGCGCCGAGTGGCTGGTGTCGGCGCTCCTCGAGTTCCTCATGGAAGGCACAATATGTCGCCGCTGCCGGCTGATATGAACCAGATCTCGGAATTGGCGCTTGAGGGCACATCATGACTGCGCACCAGGCGCCTTGCCGGAACGTCGCCGACAGTGACGGTATCCAGCGTCCGCAACTCCCCGAAAAATTTCCATGAGACTTCGAGCCAGATATCCCGACCGGCAGCAACAGCACCAAGGTTTTTCGAGGGCGCCTTAGCCGTGGGGCCAGGGACGAGCCCGCCACTATTAAAGGACGAGACAGCCGAGACCATGATCGGTGACGCGCGCCGTACATTCTGAAAGCCAATGATCGCCGCCGTGATCGCCAACGCCGCCAGGACAAGGGCAATCGCTATCCAAACAACTGACCGGCGTCGATTTCGCATCGTTGCCCCAACCCAGGGGAAATATCAACGTATTAGCAACTGCTTGTATTTCTCGTGAACCAGGATCATTCTTGCCGAACGGAGGCCACCAGTAACGGTGGAAAAGGGGAACGTCATGGAATCCGTTTGCTACGCCCAAAGCTCGATCTGTTTGCTGTCGCTCTTAGTCAACACCACGATGGCGCTTATTGTTTTGACGCCATTCGCAGCGACGCGCCTGCTGGTGTTGAGGATGCGCGCGGACTCGGGCCGAAACCTTCAACTCGCCTAAGGCGCCGTGGGCAAACCACCTTACCGAGGCGCAGATCATGCGAATATTTCTGTTGATCCTTGCCGCTGTCGCCGTGTTCTACATCTGGGACAACGTGGCAAACAAAGGGCTGTACACTGCCCAGATTAAACGCAGCTGGGTCTAGTCGCAGGCTTCAAACTCATAAACTAGCGCATCGCGGTTGGTTGCACATCATGGGCAGAAGGTTGCCGCAACCATCAGACTGCACCGATGTGGGCCATGAAATCGGCAATGACGGTGGCCCTCTCGGGTGCGCTCGGTGCCGTCGAGAACGTTGCAACCTCAAAAATCTTGCGGTCGAGATAGCCGCCAACCGATTTGCGGAGGCACATCTTGCGCGTCGTCAAATCTTTGATGGTATTACCCGACGCCACGGACGCCTCGATGCCGCCATTGACGGAGAATAGAGGCTCCCGCCTTCGTGGCGCCATGTCGTCACCACAGGCACGCCGGTCGAAATGGCAGTACTGGCAACCTGCCAAGGGTACGACACGAAATTCGATCCTTGGACAATCGGCCCCCGGATAGAAGTGCCATTTGCAATAACCAGCGTCGTCACTCCACAGGAAATCATTGTTAGCGGCGTTGCCTGCGCCAGTGTTGTTGGTGTCGATGGCATCGATGTAGCCCGAGCAGATCACAAAGCCGGACGACAGCCCCACGAAATTGGAGATGCTCGCGCCTATCAGTTGGCTGGTGATGCCGTTGAAATCGGCGCATGTCCGGCTGTTTGGACCTGCAGTTGTAACGGCCGGCTGCGCACTGGTGACCCCAATCTTCTCGAAGTACCGGCCGCCGCCGGTCTGGTCCTTGAAGGAATCGGTGCCGGGCGTCGGAATCTTCGCCCTGGAAGGGTTGTCGATGTTGGCTTCGATCTTCAGTGCTTCGAGCCTGCCGCTCAGACTCCGCCGAGCGCCGGACTCTTTGCGGTAGGCATTTTCCGCCGCGACGAATTCCGAGGTCGGTCTCGGGAGCTTCAGTGCTGATCTGAAGTAAGCCGCGCTGGCCATTTTCGAAGGGCGAGATGTCTTGGCAGCGATGTTCATTGCCATTATGTCCATCGCAAACGCGATGCGTCCCGTCGCGTATGTCACGTTTGCCGAAAATATTCCCGCATAGCCGCTACCTCGGCTTTCCATCTGCCGCCGACGCGCCGGCCGAAACCTTTCCGATCTTCTGGCCGAGAGCCTCGGCGGCAACCGCCGTCTCGACCCAATCTCCAGAACTCCGATCCTCGAACTCCGTTTCGATCTCAGCGACGAGCGCCGCTATTTGCGCGAGTTGGCGTCTGATCGCTGCGAGTTTGCGCACGGTGCTCATGGGCACGTCTCGATCGATGCCGGAACCAAAGTCGTTGAGCAAAGTTTCCTTACCGAAGGGCGTTTTAGGTTTTTGGAGAACTCGAAATGAAGACTATCATCCTTGGCGCATTGGCGCTTTGCTTGGCTGCGCCTGCGGTCGCGTCCGCAGAAGAAGGCATCGTCGTCCAGACCCAGCGACATCACCACCGCCATTATTGGGACGACAACAATAACGACCGTGTGGTCATCTATCGGAACGGACACCGTCTCCATCGCCGCCATCGTGGCGAGCAGGCGTTTTACGACAATGGCGAGCGCGCCTGGCGCCGGCATCATCACCGGTCCAGCGACTTTGTGGTCACCGGATCGATCAACCGTCCGATGCATCACCGCCGTCACGTCGTCATTCAGCAGGACGACAACAGCGATTATGACACCGACTATTGATCGCAGTCTAACGGCCCGGCCTTCGACGAGAGCCGGGCACCGGAGGGAGGGGTTTCGCCATGACGATGCTGTTTCAACCCTTGGACTTGGACGGTCACGAGCGCAGCGAGCTTTACCATGCGGCGCGGTTGTCGATGCTCCAATGTCGTGTGTTGACGCGCTTCGATCGGGTCGAAGAGGCTGCCGATAAGGTGCAAGCAGCGGCTGAGTTGTTCGCTGAGGCGGCTCGACCTGTCGGAAGCACTCAAACGCTCGGTATGTGAGCGCCAAGTCGGCGGCGGAACCGGCAGGCGGCAACGCGCGTTGCCTTTGCATGGTCGAAATCGGTACTGAAGGAACTGTGTCCTGCCTGGCTCATGCGGAAGGCGGGCGTCGTAGACGTTCGCCCTGTTGAGCAGCAGCCAGCCATAAGCGATCTAATAGGTGCGGCGCCGCCGACGCGATATCGTGGGCCGGTGCGGTCCGAGCCCCCCGACCACAGGCTTAACGAGTCCATAAGCAAGCGCAATTCGGGCTGACCCGCGACGCAGAAAGTTCGACAAGCTTCCAGGAAACCCCAGCCAAACAATTGATCAGGCAAATCACGAAGTTAGCGAACAAGGCCGCGACCGAACCGTGTTACATCGGTTTTCCCGCTCTGTAACGCGCAAACCCTTGTATACCGGGCATGTCCCGTCCTGTACCTTGTTGTCATTGCAACATGACTGCAACACGGAAAGGCGGATTGTTCCCGTCATGTTCGCCAATGAAGGCGCGCGCCACCCGATTGCGGCGCCAATTCTTTCCTGCAACTATCGGCAGGTCCGTGGACTTGGAAGCGACATGGAGAGAGCTATGGCTGACAACAAATCAAATCGGGGAAAGCAAGATCGGGCCAGGGTGTCCACCAGCGAGCCTTACGAGGTGAACTACTTCGCCCGGAAGCACGCAATCACAAAGGATATGGCCTTGAAAATAATCAAGGAAACCAAGGGCAACAGGGACAAGGCAAACGCCGCCGCTGAAAAGCTCAGGTAAAGAAACGCGACAACAGAAAAAACCCGCCGGAATAGAGAAACCCGCCGCTGAGAGGGGGCCCAGGGCGGCGGGTTTCTTCACCTTGAATAGAGCGGCCACTTTCCGGAGAAGACCGCGCACGACATAAACCCGCAGAGGCGGCTCCTTGTTCCAGACAATTTTAAGGACCAGCCTGTCGAGGGCTACATGGTGTCCTAGTATTTCATCTTAGGGCCGCTCTCCACCAGCACTTCCTGAGATTTCAGATCCTCGCCCCAAATCACGGTTTCACCGTGGGTGTCCGGGCATGGCTCTGCGTCCGCGCCTTCCTCGTCGACATTGTCCAGCTCTAGATCATCAAGGCAGCCAAGCGACGGCTCATCGTCTGCCGTTTCCTCCAGATCGCAATCAGTCTGCATGAGATCCAGTGCCGTTACAGGCTCATGGCACGGTCTAGGAGGTCGTTCAGGCGCTTTTCTACGGACTGGCGCCATATGCGCGCGTCGGTTCCCTGCGGGCATCCCATGGGCTTTAGAACGCGAAGGGCGGTCATGACACGCGCTCCAGATCGAGGAAGGTCAGCGCCGTCATCATTCATCACGGTGTCTGGCGCTACCGGCAGCGGGACATGGTGGGTGTGGCCGCGTGCCTCGTGATGGCCGGCATGAGCGCCTATATGCCGTTACGCTAGCGCCTTTTGGTGAGGAGACAATGGGCAAGCATTTCCGCGACGAAGAGATCGAGGAATTCCTAAAAGCCTACGTCGCGAGGTTCCCGGGCGCCGTAGAGCGAATGGAACATGTCATGTTGAATCCATTCGACGATAATGACGAACTGATGTCCCAGAACTTCCGCGAGATCTATCAGGTCGCACAGTCGATGGAATTCTTCGCGGCATACGCGGCGCATGAGCCGAGTGCGATCCATGATTTGGTCAGGGACGTTGCGAGACGTGTGTCGGATGGGCTTGGCCCTATGGAATCGAGAAAAATCAAATATTGACGCGCCGCCTGGCTGAGGCCTGGATAAGCAAGATGCCCCACCGGAATCAGCCGGTGGAGCGCTTAGAACAGCCCACTCAGGGACTAGCTGAAGGGGCTGTTTGGCGGTGTGACCCGGGGAGGATCACATTTGCAAATTGGCGCCTTCCTTTGCCCGGCACATCGGCCGAACAGATGAGGGCTATTCGCCTGCTCGGATTGCAAGGCTGCCGGCCGCGACCGCCGGCTTCGCGTTGATGCCGTCAGTTTGGTCGACTTGCAGCACATGGGATGCCCGGCCAGATTGTCGCGAGAGTCTTTTGGGCATGGCGATCTCCGTTGAAGGGGGTCGCCGCAAAGGATTTTATTCCTAACTGGACCTGGACGGCAGGTTATTCGGTCAAGCTGCCTTCCCGGTGGTGCATCGCCTCCAAGATCACCTCATAGACGCTGCCGACCTCCTCCTTGATCTCGTCGGCACCGATTCCCTCACGCTCCGCAGATTTCATCATTTCGTCAGCGAGGTCGCTAACCGCCACTGGATCATCAGTCATTGCGTTGGGCAGGTGCTCTGCCATCCACCGATCGAGAAAGTTGATGCCGCGTGTGCTCATCAGCCGATAAGTTCAAAGCGCATATTAGGTTCCGCTACTTGACCCCTGAGACGGCCGCACCAGACTCCAGTGCATGGCTAGTGGTCTCAAGATCGGCGATGAGGTGGCGATCGACGCCACCATTATTCGACGCGTCACTGACGACAGGATCAGCGTGTCGATACCGACCTACGGATTTCCGCATTCCGTTCGGGATAGCACCACGAAGGTGGTCAAAGGTCAGACCGTCGAACTGATCGGCAGCGTCACACGGGTCGAGAAGGACGCCGTAACGGTCAGCCTGGGTGGCCCGGTGGTGACGGTCGCGCTTGATGTTGTGCGGCTGGTGAAGCTCTAGCTTTCCCGACCTTACCGCCCTAACGGCTGCTTCGAAAGCGAGAGAAGTTCGGCCTCATCTTTTATCCCGGCCATGTAGTTGGCAATGATCCGAGAGGCCAACCGGCCCTGCGCATCGGGTGATTGGTCGTCGACGAGTTTAAGCTGCTCGAAAACGCGCCCTAGCAAGGCCAATTCGGCAGGCTTAAGGATCCCGGCATCCACGGCTTTTCGTCTGATGGGCATGACTAGTGTTCTTCCCTCACCGTCTCAAGCCGCGAGCCCGAAATCGGTTCCGGAACATTTTAGCTCAAACGCATGTTTCAATGGTTATGAAGATCGAAGCCGACGAATGCCGGGCAGCGTTGACGCTCATCCGGCGCACAATCGAGGACCACTGCCCGCCCGGCGTGCTGCCTAGCGAGGAAGCGGTGAACGGTCTCTATGGGCCGGGGCTCATGGATGAGGCGGAAGCGCTGGCGGCTGCCATCGTCGCAACGATCGACCAGATGCAATTGCGCGTGATGACGAAACCGCCTGACCGCGCTGTCCCATTATAGGACGGCGCGGTCAAACCCCAACCTTGGCTGCGCAGGCGGCTTCGGCATTGAGTTCTACCCCGAACTCCGGCCGGCGCTGATCAGGCAATCTCCCACTGCGGCCCCGGCCATTTTCGTTGCACCCCGCGCGGGAGCCGCCTTGGCTGACGTCCACTAGCTCCCGCTCATCTTGACCCCGGGCGCAATGTATTGTCCGTATATGAACTCGACGAGTGAGGGCACTGCATCGCCATGTAGGCGGTCGGCCCCCGCGGCTGTCGAGCGATGTTTGAGGGAGCAGCGCATTGTTCGTCGATTACTACGAACTCTTGGAGATCAGCCCAAACGCCAACTCGGAGACACTTGAGCGAATATTCCGCTACTTTGCGATGCGCTATCATCCCGACAATCAGCAAACTGGTAACGAAGCCCGCTTCAGCGAAATAGTAGAAGCACACAACGTCTTGAGGGATCCCGTTAAGCGCGCCCAGTACGATATCTCCTATCGAGAGCATGCCGGTGAGCGGCTTAAATTGGTCGAGGAGGCAAGCGACCCCAAAGGGGTCGAGAAGGATGCTTTGGTCCAGGCCAAACTGCTTTCGCTGCTCTATGTGAAGCGCCGCCAGGATGTCGGCAATCCGGGCATTGGCGACGTCGAAATCGAACGGTTGTTAGGCTGTCCACCAGAGCATCTGGAGTTTCATCTCTGGTACATGAAGGCAAAGGGATGGATTGCAAGAATTGAGAACGGGACAATCGCGATCACGGTTGAAGGCGTCGATCGCGCCGATTCCGAACTGCGTCGCGATACCAGCATTCGGCTCCTGAGTAGAGACTAGAGAGGGTATCTGCCGAAGATTCCGCAAGGCTCCAGGGGAGCTTCGCGCGTCATTTTGCCGAGACCAGATAGGCTGAGGAAATAGGGTCTTCGGTGGCCGCTTGCGGACGGGGGCAATGAGGATCATGCTGACGCTGGTCCTATCGCTTCCCTCGAAGTAGGCCAGCGAGCCCTATTGTGAGGCAGTCCGGCATGTAGGATTGTAGTCCTCGTTGCGGCGACCCCCTCAAGCGGAGATCGCCAATGGCCAGAACCAAACCTTCCGAACAGCTTTCCCGGGCTGAAATCGAGCGCTTCATCGCGGCAGCCGAAGCGCTGCACAAGAGCATCGTCGGGCCGCTCCTGGCGTATCACAGCGAGCACTACCAAGCTCTACGTGAGGTCCATCGACCGCTGTTGAAGTCGATTGAGACCATTACCGGCAAGAGGGCGCCATTCATCCAGCCGAACATGACAGGACCGGCACAGCCGCGGGAGAAGCCTCCGGGCTAGTTCTCCTCGCGGAAGTCCTGCAGTGAGGCGTGGCGGAGGTCCTCCTCGCCGCGCAGGTGCTTCACAGCTCAAACTCATACGGGCACTCGGGAAGGGACCGAGTTTAAATCGGGTTATGGTTGCAGCGCGGATTAGACCATCAGGCTTAATTGCTGCGCTGTCATTCTGCGGGTAGGATCGGGGTGTGGTTAATGCCACTCTCCAGTGTGGTCGGCACCGTCACGTCACCCAACTGTAACGTTGCCCCCGACAGCGCCGACCACGCTCAATCTTGGCTGATTAGGCCGGGGCCTCCCCTGTACGAAACCGTACCTTTGAACCTCCTTCGCTAAAAAGAGAGTAAATAACTCCCTTCGCCGGAAGGGAGGCCGCGATGGATCTAATAAAGCATTTAGAAACCGCACGTGCGGTGATGGAAACCAGCTTTCAGTTGCAGAGCCGGTCGATGACCGGAACAGCTGCGTTCCGCAGCCACATGGACCACACCCGGCAAGCCATCCAAGAGTCGCGCGAACTGCTCAAGCGCCTTCGCAACGCTACCGCGAAGATATGGCCCAGGTGCTCGAAGACGAGGACGATCTCGCGCCGATGCGCATATCGGGGTTCGATGCCGACGTTCTCCGCTCCGCATTTCAAAACCTAGTCAGGGATGCAGACGTGCCCGAGTGTCAGTGGCGCGTTGTTGCTGAATGCTTGGTACGCGAATTTGTCGGGTGTGAGCAGATCGAAGCCGGCTTGCTGGATTGGATCACGAAGAAGTAGCGCCCGTTTTTGTTGCGAGAAACCCGCCGCACATATTCGCGATTTGGATCTAGAATCTGGTCATGGAAGCGATCTTCGATCTATCGCCAGCGCCCTCAGAGAACCTAGCCAGGACGTGTGGCGCCCTGCTCGCGCCTTCGCCATCGATGCGGCAGGTAAGCTGTTCCTCGGCCTCGGTATCGGCCTAGGCGTGGCAATTTGCAAATCCGGCTCCCCTGTCTTGGCAAACGCGACGTGAGCCGCCTGCAAGGCAAGGCAGCACTCGTCACGGTCGCGCTTGATCAATTCCGGCAGGATAACGGTCCTTCCGGCCAGCCGCCCAGCAGCAACCAGCCGTTTTACTCAGCGCTAGCACCCTTTGGCTCCGGCGTGATCTCCTCGACCTGCACGTTTTCGCCGATCTCTCTCGCCCAGGCCAAGGCTTTAGCCTTGTCGTTGGTCGTAAGCACCGTGCGCCAGTTCGGCGCTTCAAACACGCTCACAACGTAGGTTGTCACCGACTCGTTGACCATGCTCCACCTTTGCCTACTTCATAAGGTGTGGTGCCCTCATATTAGCATGAGCGTATATATCTTGGTAGTCAGCCTACGCGCCAGGCCTGGCCGGCTGGGAAATAGGCAGATTCGGCCGTGGCGCCCGTCAGTCCGCCAAGGGCTGCGCCGTATATTAGCTACATCTCGACTAAAAAGCTGTCCGCTCCAGAATCCTGTCATGGCTCGGGGAATAGGCATCGGCGACGAGGTGGCGATAACGGCCACAGTGCGCAGGCGGGTCGACGAGGACCACGTCAGCGTCAGCATACACAGCTACAACTTCCCCCATTCGATCCTCGATCGCACGACGAAGGTGAAGCGCGGGCAGCAGATCGAACTCGTCGGCAACGTCACCTATGTCGACGAGGAAGGCGGCAAGGTGACAATTATACTGGACCGCCGGTCACGGTCGACATCGACAAGGTCAGGCTGGTGCAGGCCTATGTGCCGCCGAAGCGCAAGAAGCCTCTGCGCGATATGGCCCACTAGGTGCCCTTAGCTTGGCCTTGGAATGGCGAATCGCCGGCTGATCCTTACTGGAACGAGATGCCCACGGCCTTGATGACAGAGCCGGACAGGGTGACTGTGAAATCTCTGGTCGCATCGTTCTCTGTTGTGGGTATCGACCATGCGTCGGTCGCAACAGGCCGATCGTTGGTCAAAGCAATCTCGTCATGAATTGGGCTGTCGCCCCCGCTCCATGAGCCGACTGCGCCACTGCCGGTGATCGACCCCGACAAGAAGAAGGCCGCCCCGGATGTTTTGACTTCAACGTCGGCCAGGGTTTGTGGTCTGCCTCCACTGATGCTTATTCGCATTGGAGCGGATAGTATCGTCGGCAAAAGAGGGTCCGAAAAGGCCTTTCGGCAGCTCCCTCGTAGGAACGAAAAAAGAAGAGAAGCGGAACTTGCGTGTGCAGTATTTGCACACGAACCCTCATAAATATTTGATTTTATTGATCTATCTTCCCTATCCATCATCGGTGCAATGGCCAGTCTATGCTCTTGATTTTTCAGCTTCTGTTTAACATCAGAACCTTAGAACCTACCGCACACGCTGCGTCAGCGAGACCTTCCTGCAACGCGACGATGCGCGGCGCTGGGGCACCGACACCAAGTCGATCGCAGTGAGACTGTATAGCCTGCCTGAAGCCTTCGGCGAACTCATCGACCTCCATATCGACGACCTGTGCGATGTAGGCAAGTCCCCTCGCCGCTCCAAGGCCGCAGCCCTCGCTATGCTCCGAACATCTGGGGAAGTGCAGCATCGCCACCCCCGATCGCGAACGGCTCGTTCGCTTCGGTCGTGATCGAGCCGCCCAGGGTGCCGGACGATGAGTCTCGGTATCGACATCACCTAGGGAAAGTCGTTGAGCGTCGTTCCTGGATGATCTGCCTGGTCGTGATCGCGACAGCCGCTGGCGAGAGCCGCCAAACTCGCATGAGATTGTCTGAAGCGGAGGACCATCCATGGAAGGACCCATTTCGACCTATTTTGCATCGATTGAACTCGTGGCCCCCCAACGTTTTCTGGACCGCTTGCTGCATCCGGCGCGGCATTTCAAACATCCCCACGACGTTTTGGCCGATGTTGCCCTGGACGCTCAGGAGAAGCGCGCCATTCTTTCGTCATGGGCATCGGATGCCTGCGCCGTAGAATCCGTGCCAGCGCTTCGCATGCTGCCGGGAGCGGGTGAACCGGTCAGCTTCGACACGATCATGGATGCGTTGCAACAGTTGGATCAATCGGATGAGCGTGCCGGTCCTGACTGCAGTGACAGCGCGGCAGTGGCCGCGTTCGTACCATTCGTCGATCGGATTTAAGGGCGACGTAGTTGTTCTTGCACCATGGACCCGTCGGCGAGTGACCCCGCCGGCGGGAGGGGTGTGGCATCGGTGCGTTCGCCCAGATTGCCGATGAAAATTTTCCTATTCTTCCTCTTGAAGGTGCACGTCGCGATTCTAAATGATGGTCGCCGGCCGCCCAATGGGGCCGGCAACACCAGGAGGCGGCAAGGCTCTTGGCGCCTTCTGTTGTCCATGTTGCTCAAGGAGGATGTGGCTATGAAGACAAACCTCGATTTTACCCCTCTATACCGGTCCAGCATCGGCTTCGACCGCATGGTCGACATGCTTGAATGTGCGAGCCGTGTGGCCTCGTTCGACAACTGGCCGCCCTACGATATCGCCAAGGTTGATGATGATCAGTATCGCATCACGATGGCGGTCGCCGGTTTCCCGCAGGACCAGCTGACCGTCACCCACCAGCCCAACATGCTGGTTGTGAGCGGGTCGCAATCCGGCGATGAGAACGGCCGGTATCTGTACCGCGGCATCAACGGGCGCGCTTTCGAGCGTCGGTTCGAACTGGCCGATCATGTCAAAGTCGAGGGCGCCAGCCTTGAGAACGGGCTGCTGAGCATCGATCTCAAGCGCGAGGTTCCCGAGGAGATGAAACCGCGCAAGATCGAAATCTCCAGCGGGGCTCCCATGCCGAAGATCGAGGCGCCCAAGGTCGAGACCGACAAGCTGGCCGCCTGAGCAATCCACCATGAAGGCTTTCGCTTGAGCCGGGCGTCCCGCCCGACTCAGAGACCTACGAAAGGAGAAAGACAATGAGCGTACGTGACTTGATCCCATGGGGCCGGGGCAACGGAAACTCGGCGCCCAGTCTCTTCCCCGACGGAGATCGAGACCCCTTCGTCTCCCTCCACCGGGAGGTAAACCGGCTGTTCGATGACGCCTTCCGCAGCTTTGGCGCCAGACTGCCGGCCTTCGGTCCCTCTTTCGCCGCCAGTTGGCCGAATGTCGAAATCTCCGACACGGACAAGGAAGTCCGCGTCACGGCGGAAATACCTGGCCTGGACGAGAGCGACATAGAAGTCCTGCTGGAAAATGGGGCGCTCAAGCTTAAAGGTGAGAAGCGTTCCGAGACCGAGGACAAGGACCGGCAGTTCTCCGAGCGCTTCTACGGTCGCTTCGAGCGCCTCATTCCGCTCGGCTACGAGGTTGAAGAAGACAAGGTCAACGCCGCCTTCAAGAACGGGGTGCTGACCGTGACGTTGCCCAAGACCGAGCGGGCGCAGGCGAAGGCCAAGCGGATCGCAATCAACGGGAAGAACTGACGGATGCAGTATGGGTGGCGGCCCTTACGGCCGCTGCCCGTGCGACCCTTCATAACGGGAGGGACAGGCAATGGAGACAGTTCAAAGCAGCGACAACAGAAACCTAACCAAGACGTCCGTCCGGCCGGACAATGACAATCGGCCTCGTCTAGACGGGCCGGCTTTGTCAATGGGACGGTCAGTGTTTCCGGACGGCGCAACGGCGCGGATCTACCAGCCCTGCCGCTCGGCCATGACCTCGGCAAAGCCCCGCAAGGACTGGCGATTGGTCTTCGAACGCCGCACAGCCCCGTTCATCGAGCCGCTGATGGGCTATACCGGTGGCCGGGACACCCTGACCCAGGTTGAACTGAACTTTCCGACGCTGGAAGCGGCGATCCGTTATGCCGAGCGTCGAGGCCTCAATTACGTGGTGCAGGCGGCACCTCCTGCTTCCCCGGCCAAGATCAGGAGACAACATGTATCGGAGGAGAAACAGGCCTTTTCCGACCTGGTTTGGCAGCGGCTGCATTTGGCTTGGCTCCAGGCAAGTCACGGCTATGGCGCCGGTGCACAGGCAGCGCACATACAGACGGCGCTTTCGGAGCCCGAGACATTCTACGCCTCTCCGATGGAGGTCGTGGACGACCCGGTGCTCGCACCCGACGAGAAACGCGCTGTGCTCAAGAACTGGGCCTGGAACGAGTATCTGATCGACCTGGCCACCGCCGAAGGCATGCCGGAAAATGCACGCCCGTCGCGATTGGACGAGGTCGAACTCGCCTTGCTGGCCTTGGAAGTCCGAAACCGGGGCTTCCAGACCAGAACCAGCCCGGTGCACTCCCGGATAGCCGCATGATAAGGCAAGAAGGAACCCACTGATCGTCTTCGACGCCCAACGGACCATCCCGAAACCCTTCCCGCTTGCGGTCGCGGCAGCGGGCGGGCGCGCGCCGACAACTTTCCCAATGCGTGGGCGCCCGATTGCGCCTCGGCAGAACTCGGCCCAGTTGTTAGGATCGCGCTGATATGGACTCCAATGAATTGGCGACAGAGGTTCCTATGTATCAATCCTTCAACGGCTCCGCCCATCCCCTGGCACCGAAAGAGATCGCGATCGCTGCCGTCCCCGAAGACGAGCGTGTCTGGGTCCCACAGGCTAAGGGCGTGTGGTTCCGACCACTTATGCTCAACACAATGCAAGGCCAGTGGTGCAATCTGCTCCGCGTACGCCGGGCCGGGATATTAAGCCGTCATCTGCATCCGGCCCCCGTGCATGGCTATGTGATCAAGGGGCGTTGGCACTACCTTGAACACGACTGGGTGGCAGAGACCGGATCTTACGTTTTCGAGCCGCCCGGTGAAATCCACACGCTCACGGTCCCAAGCGACGTGCCCGAGATGATCACCTTCTTCAACATCTCCGGCTGCATGGTTTACCTGGACAAGGATAACAAGCAGATTGGTTTCGAGGACGTTTTCACCAAGATCGACATGTGCAGAAGCCACTATGCGAGCGTGGGTCTCGGGGACGATTTCGTCGATCAATTCGTGCGGTAGACATCCGCCCGTTTGTCTTCCGCTGCGGTAAGTTCGCGCTCCGCCACAGAGGCGAAACGAGGAGATCTTGGTGACCGATTCCATATGGGCGATGCCCTTCTTCGCGGGCAAGACCGTCGTCATTACCGGAGGCACGACAGGCATCGGAAACGGCATCGCCATGGCGTTCGCCGGGGCCGGGGCAATCGTCCACGCGACGGGGGCCACGGCCGCCGAGGTAGCGGCCGCTCGTGCATGCGGCACCCCCGTCTCGTATTCAGTACTCGACGTCCGGGACATGACTGCGGTCGAAGGATATTCCAGTCAGTTCACATCCGTTGCAGCGCTCGTAAATTGCGCAGGGGTAAACCTGCGCGCCGCCGAATTCACTGTCCAGGGTTTCGAAACGGTGGTCGATATCAATCTCACCGGCTCCATGCGGAGTGCGAGCGCGTTCCGAGGGGCACTCTCGAACGGGGGCGCCATCGTCAACATCGCCTCGATGTTCGCGTTTTTCGGCGCGGCTCATGCGCCGGCTTACGCCGCATCCAAGGGCGCCATCGTGCAACTTACCAAGTCGCTCGCCATCGCCTATGCCGGGGATGGCATCCGCGTAAACGCATTGGCGCCTGGCTGGATCGAGACCGCCATGACCGCCGCGCCACGGGCCGATCCAGCTCGCAACGCGGAATTGATGAAACGCACTCCGATGGGTCGCTGGGGTACGCCGGGCGACCTGACCGGCCCCGCCTTGTTCTTGTGTTCGCCGCTCGCGGGATTCATCACTGGGGCAATTTTGCCGGTTGACGGTGGCTATCTCATTGCGTGAGGCGTTGGCTATGCTGCGCGACCGATCTCCAAGCCTGTGTCGTCGAGATCAAGATCGAACGCGACCAATCGACCATGCCTGACCGCAATTGCCGCCACCAACTCCGCAAGCTCGCCATCCGTATGCTCGCAAAAAGCTGCCTGTTTCCTGACAATCGTGACCGCATCCCGGGTCGATACGACAGAGAACGGCCTCCGGGATCTCACGAATGATTCCGCAACCTCCGCGACGGATGAAGCTCGGTCAAAATTATCTTGCATACTTGCACCTCTGTACGACGCTAGCCCAAGCTCGGCCCGCGCAAATTGTTCCCATTGGCCTAATGCAGCCTGGTTGGCGTCCGGCTTGGGCTCCTTTGTGAGCGAAGGCCGGGAGCAACGCGACATGGCCGTCGCCGTCTGCCTTAGACAGTCGGCTGGACGCATTCGTCTCCGAATGCGGACACGGGGCCGGACGCCTAAAAACGAGGAGGATCAGATGTGTCCAAGCCGCTCGCCAAAGTTTCCGATCCTGGGACCACCGCAGTTCGGCGCAACAAGTCGCCGGGAGATCTGCTTGCTCGCGTTGATTGCGGTCGACTGACTCCTGGCTCATTCGCCGCCTCGCCGGCTGGCTCCGGTCGGCCGGCCTCGTCCGTCTTCGTCATCGCTGGCCGGCGGACGATCCAATCCACCAAACCGGCTTCGGTCTCCTCGCAGGCCACGAATTCGCGCACCAGACTTCGCGCCAGCTCGCGCCATTGACACTCGGGCACGTTCATCTCCGCGATCAGATCTCGGCATGCAGCGCGTATGATGTCGGCATCGAAGGCTGACACGGCGACAGGACCACGGTCTGCATTCTTTGCTCGAGCAGTGTCGTCGCCCTGACGTTCGCGAAAGCGCCTCAGCACCTCGCGCGATGCGGCGATCGCTTGTCGGGTTTGACTCATAGCCTCGTAAAATCCAACTTCGCGGACCAGTGAGCGGTGCCGCGATAGAATGAAGTCCTCCATAACCGCATGCGCAGTGTCCGTACGCGTTGCAACCATCGCCGCCTCCCTGCAGGCGCACCCAATGCTTGCAGCTTCTGCCGGTGTTCGGGCGGCCGCCTGCATTTGTCGTGTCGCTGCTATGATCGCGTGAGTTAAAGCCGGTGAAGCGTCGCTGCAATTACAAATGTAAGTGTGGCATCCGATAAGCGGTATGCCCGCTGGCTGCGGCGGCGGCGAATTCGTTCTTCAGACGGTCGAAGTCTTCCTGTCGAAGGGCTCTCCGCGTTGCCGGAACGAGGAATCAGGATCCGGACAAAATGCATGCGGCCGTGCCGCCGTTCAGGGGGCGCTATTGGCGAAAATCCGCCAATTTGCGCCAGTCGAAGACAACGCCCACTCCAGGCTCGTCGGGTGCTATCGCCAAACCATCCTGAAGCCTAAGCGGCTCGGTGGTGTAAAGGTCAATATCGAAACTATGCGCCTCCACCCAGCCGGCATTTGTCTGACCTGCAACGAGACTGACATGAAGTTCCTGCATCCCGTGACTGCAGACCGGAATGCCAGCCTTGCGTGAGAGCGCCGCCACGCGCAGCCAGCCTGTGACCCCGCCGCAGTTGGAGGCGTCGGGTTGGATGTAGCTGAGATTCGACCAAGCGAAGGCATGCTCGAACTCCTCGATGACATGCAGGTTTTCTCCCATTGCCAGGGGCATTCCGGTCGCCTTGGCAATGCTGGCGTAACCCTCATAGTCGTCGGGTATGATGGGCTCCTCGAACCACAGCAGATCGTAGGCGGCGAATGCTCTCGCTGCCTCGATCGCTCGCGGGACGTCGAGCGCGTAGTTAGCGTCAACCATAAAGGTGACATGAGGTCCTATGCGCTCGCGAACTGCCTTCACCCGGGCCACATCCTCGGCCAGGTCGTCCTTGCCGACCTTGATCTTCACCCCGGTGAAGCCGCCATTGAGATAGGAATCGATGCTGGCCAAAAGCTGATCGAGGGTAAAGTTTAGGTCGATGCCGCCGCGATAGGCCTTGGCGCTCTTCCCGGCCCCGCCCGCCATCTGCCAAAGCGGCAGGCCGCTACGCCGGCCCTTGAGGTCCCACAACGCGATGTCGATCGCCGAAATCGCGAAAGAAGCGATGCCGCCGCGCCCGACATAGTGGATGTGCCAGAGCATGCCGTCGTAAATCGTGTCGATCTGCGTCGTGTCGCGAGCCTTGAGGAACGGCGCGAGGTCGTGATCGATCATTGCCTTGATCGCATAGCCGCCCCTGCCGCCGGTGTAGGTGTAGCCTGTGCCCTCGGTGCCGTCGGCAAGCCTCAGCGTGACGGTGACCAGCTCGAAATGCGTGTGCGCGCCGTGCTTGGCATCGGTCATCACCTCACGCAGTGGGACCCGGAACAGCCGGGTCTCGACTTCCTTGATTTCGGTGCGGCTCATGCTGCGCTCCATTCACGTTTTTTCATCGGACCATAATTGCACCGGCAGCGCTGACTGGCAACAATGTGGCTGATCTTTCAGCGGTTCTGAAGCCAATCCGTCATTTTTGGTCCTACAAAAGCATCAATCCGCTTGTGCTTTGGTCCGATTTACCTTCTAATAACAGGACCATCTGGGAGGAAAAGGCTTGCTGGATACGGAAGAGCGTCCTGAGATGCCCGCGGCTATTCTCGCCGCCCGCGCGGCCGACGCGATGGTGGCCGGCATAGAGGCCGACATCACGTCCGGAAGGCTTGGCGACGGCAGCTACCTGCCGGCCGAGCGCGAACTGATGATCGAGTATGGTGTGGGCCGGGGCGTTGTGCGTGAGGCGATTGCGCGCCTGGCCAGCCGCGGCCTGGTGGAAGCGCGTCCGCGGTTCCGGCCCGTGGCGCGCCGGCCTGGCCTGGATGCCGCGCTCGGCGCCCTCGACGGCATCGTAGGACATCTGCTGAGCGACCAGGCGGGCGTGAAGAACCTCTACGACATGCGCGTCTTCCTCGAGGCGTCGCTGGCGCGCAACGCCGCCATCCATGCCCGCAAGGATGACATCGCAGCCCTGAGGGCGGCGCTGGCGATGAACGAGGCGGCGATCCCGGATTCCGAGAAATTCTATGCGACGGACGTGGCGTTCCACGCAGCGCTCTATGATATCGCGCGCAACCCGGTGCTGCCTGTCGTGCACAAGGCATTTACCGCCTGGCTGTCGCCGCATTGGATGCGCATGCCACGGTCGCCCGAGCGCAACCGCGTGAATTTCCTCAGCCATCGTGAAATCTGCACGGCCATCATTGAGCGAGATCCTGACGGCGCCGAGCGGGCGCTGCTCAACCACCTCTCGGCGGCCTGGGAGTATGTCCGCGGTACATTCGAAAGCCGTGAGGCGCCGGAAGCATGACGCAGTCCTACGACCATATCGTGGTGGGCGGCGGAGCAGCCGGCTGCGTCGCGACGGCAAGGCTTGTCAAAGCGGGACGGCGAACCCTGCTGCTGGAGGCCGGCCATTCCCATCATCATCCCTTGCTCGACATGCCGCCCGGCATCTTCAAGATGATCAACGGCTCGAAATTCATGCGCTATCACCGCACCGAGCCGCAGGCCCATCTCGACGGCCGCGTCCATGAAATCTCGCAAGGCAACGTGCTGGGCGGCGGCACCTCGGTCAACGCCCAGGTCTACATGCGAGGCCGCTCGGCCGATTATGAGGAATGGGACGAGCTGCTGCGCGGCAACAATGCCGGCGTACGCTGGAACTGGCAGGCGGTGCTGCCGCATTTCACCGGCATGGAGGGAAACAACCGCCTCGGCGGCGAACTGCATGGCAGCGAAGGTCCGCTGCTGGTCTCGGATCCAGGCCACATCGATGATGTTTCCCGTTGGTTCGTCCAGGCCGTCCAAGGCCTTGGATTGCCGTACAACCATGACTTCAACGGACCGTCGCAGCGCGGGGTCGGCTTCTACCAGTTCATGAACCGGCGGGGAAAGCGGAGCAGCGCCGCCTACGCCTTCATCGAGCCGCTGACGAATGATCCCAAGCTGACGCTGAAACTCAATTGCACAGTCAGCCGGCTGCTGATCGAAAAAGGTCGGGTCACCGGCGTCATCTACTCGGATGCGTCGGGCGCCGAGCATACCGTCCATGCGGATGCCGACGTGATCGTCTCGTCCGGTGCCCTCGTCTCGCCGAAACTGCTCATGCTGTCCGGCATCGGCCCCGCCGAGGCGCTTGCCGGGCACGGCATTTCCTGCGTCGCCGACCTGCCCGGGGTCGGCGAAAACCTGATCGACCATCCAGAGGTGCCGATCATCGCCACCGCAAACGGCCCATACGGCTATTTCAGGCAGGGCCAAGGCTGGCGGATGATCAGGAACGGCCTGCATTTCAAGCTCTTCGGCACCGGCACGATCCTGTCAGCGGGGGTGGAGGCCGGAGCCTTCGTCAATCCGGCCGATCCCGAGGGCGAACCGACGATCCAGGCCTTCTGCGTGCCGCACGTCTATCTGGACCGCGATATCCTGACCTTGGTCGAGAACACCTATGGGCTTACCGTGACGACAGTGGTGGTGAAGCCAAAGTCGCGCGGTTTCGTGAGGCTGCGTTCGGCGGATCCGAAGGACATGCCGATCGTTTCGCCGAACCTCCTTAAACATCCCGACGACATGAGGGAAATGATCTCCGGCCAGCGTTATTTCCTGCAGGCTTTTCAGACCAAGCCGCTCGCCGATCGGGTCAAGGCCATTGCCGTGCCAAGCCAGGATGATCTCAGCGACGAAGCCATGACAAAGCATTGCAAGCGCTTCGTGAAGACCAACTACCATCCGGCCGGGACATGCCGGATGGGCTCGGACAGCGACCGGATGGCGGTGCTGGACGCGGCGCTGCGCGTGCGCGGAATAGACAATCTGCGGGTTGCCGACATGTCGGCCTGCCCCAACATCAATGCCGGCAATACGGCGGCGCCCGCCATGATGCTGGGCGACCGCTGCGCCGACTTTATTTTGGAGGCGGCATAGCGCCTGACCCAGCTTGCCGACGGCGTCATCGCCGAAGCCGTCTGGGCCGATATCGTGAGGAAATTACACAGTCGCTGAAAGCGACAATAAAGGAGGAAAGAGCATGATCATTACCCGTCGAAAACTACTGGTTGGCTCCGCCGCCGGCGCGGTCGCGCTGACACTCGGCTCACGCGCCTTCGCGGCGCTCCCGCCGCTCGCCAAGAAGGACAAGTACAAGGTCGGTTTCGCCCAGACGGAAAGCAACAATCCGTGGCGTCTTGCCGAGACCAAGAGCATGCAGGACGAAGCCGCCAAGCTTGGCCATCAGTTGGTCTACACGGATGCCGCCGGTTCGTCGGCCAAGCAGGCCTCCGACGTGAACTCGATGATCGCGCAGGGCGTCGACGCAATCTTCCTGCCGCCCCGCGAAGACAAGCCCCTGGTGCCGGTCATTCTTGCCGCGCGCGATGCCGGCATACCGGTGTTTCTGGTCGACCGCGACGTTGATCACACCATGGCCAAGCCGAGCGAGGATTATGTCTGCTTCATCGGTTCGGATTTCATCGAGGAGGCGACCCGCGTCGGCGAATGGCTGGTCAAGAACGCCAATGGCAAGTCGAAGATCATCGAGCTGGAAGGCACGACCGGAGCCTCGGCCGCTACCGACCGCAAGAAAGGCTTCGACGATTTCATCGCCAAGCACTCGCAGTTCACCATCCTGGCGTCGCAGTCCGGCGACTTCGCCCGCGACAAGGGCCGGCAGGTCGCCGAGACGCTGCTTCAGGCGCACCCTGATGCGGATATCATCTACGCGCATAATGATGAGATGGCGCTGGGCGCCATCGCCGCTTTGGAAGCAGCCGGCAAGACCCCGGGCAAGGATGTGCTGATCTTGTCGATCGACGGCGAGAAGGAAGGCGTCCAGGCGATCATTGACGGCAAGATCGGCGCTATCTGCGCTTGTAGTCCGCTGTTCGGGCCGAAGGCCTTCGCTACGATGGCCGACTATGCGGCCGGCAAGAAGATCCCGCCGTTCATCAAGAACGAGGATGCCTTCTTCGACGCCACGAACGCGAAGAAAGACTTCGATATTGCGTTCTGATATCCACTTTCTTTCCAGTTGCCCTACCCGCTTCGGCGGGTAGGGTTTGGGAGTTTGACGATGACCGCTCAGCCGGACCAAGCCGCGCTGCTCCTGGACATGCGTGACATCCAGAAGCGTTTTGCCGGCATCCCTGCCCTGGCCGATGCCTCGCTCCAGGTTCTTCCGGGCGAGATCCACGCACTCATCGGCCAGAACGGTGCGGGCAAATCGACACTTATCAAGGTGCTCACCGGCTATTACCGCCGGGATGCGGGGCAGGTGCTGTTCGAACGGAAGCCGTTCGAAGTTGGGTCTCCGCATCAGGCGCAGGTCAGCGGCATCAGCACCATCTACCAGGAGATCAATCTCGTACCGCTGCGCTCGGTGACCGAGAACATCTGCCTTGGACGCGAGAAGCGCCGCCGCGGCCTGCTCGACTGGAGCGCGATGCATGCGGAAGCCGAGCGCCTGCTCAGCCGCTTCTCGATGGGCATCGACGTGCGCCGCCCGCTCAGCGATTTCAACACCGCCACGCAGCAGATGGTGGCGATCGCCCGCGCCATCGGCTTTTCCGTCCGCCTCGTGATCATGGATGAGCCGACCTCCTCGCTGGACGAGCGTGAAGTCTCGGTCTTGTTCAGCGTTATCCGTCAGCTCAAGGCCGACGGCGTCTCCGTTCTGTTCGTCAGCCACAAGCTCGACGAGTTGTACGAGGTCTGCGACCGGGTCACGATCATGCGTGACGGCCGCACGGTGCGAAGCGCGGCGATGAGCGACATCGGCAAGCTGGAGCTGGTCGCGGCCATGCTCGGCCGCGACGTCGCAGCCGTCGAAGGCCACGCGACCGCGTTCGGCGAACGCGATCGGTCGAGGATCGGTGATGTGCTGTTTACCGCGCAAAGGCTGGCAGCCGGCCAGTTGGTCCGTGACGTGAGCTTCGACCTGCGCCGCGGCGAGATCGCCGGCTTTGCCGGCTTGCTCGGCGCTGGCCGCACCGAAACAGCCCGCCTCGTATTCGGCGCCGACCGCCGGAGCGCAGGCGAGATGACGATGGAGGGCGCGTCCTACCATCCCGCACGTGCCGCTGATGCCATCGCCGCAGGGATGGGCTTCTGCACTGAGGACCGCAAGGCCGAGGGCATCGTGCCGGAAATGACCGTCGCGGAGAACATAACACTGGCACTGCTGCCGAAAATCAGCCGCAATGGCATCCTGAACGAGGCCCGGCAGAAGGAGATCGTCGAGCGCTTCATTCGTGAACTCGACATCAAATGCTCGGGGCCTAACCAGAAGGTCCGCGAGTTGTCGGGCGGCAACCAGCAAAAGGTGCTGCTTGCCCGCTGGCTGGCAATGAACCCGAAGCTGCTCATTCTCGATGAGCCGACGCGCGGCATCGATGTCGGGGCCAAGGCCGAGATCCAGCGCCTCATCCGCAAGCTTGCCGATGACGGGCTCGGCGTGCTGATGATCTCCTCGGAACTCGAGGAAGTGATGGAAGGAGCCGACCGCATATTCGTGCTGCGCGAAGGAGTGAGGGTGGCCGAACTGGAAGGCCAGGCAGCCGACGAGGAGGACGTGCTCGCGGCGATGGCGCATGGCGGCGCGGCGAAGGAGGCAGCGTGAGCGATCTGGCCACACCATCCGCAGCCAACGACGCTGGAAACCGCCGCTTTGATGTGTTCGGTTTCCTGGCGCGCTACGGCACGGTGATCGCGCTTGTGCTGCTGGTGGTCTTCAACCTTGCCTATACGCGCAATTTCGCGACGCTGCAGACACTCAACGTCAACCTAACCCAGGTCTGCACGATTGTGATCGTCGCGGTGGGGATGACCCTGGTGATCGCCACCGGCGGCATCGACCTGTCGGTTGGTTCGCTGATGGCGATCTCCGGCGCATTGGCGCCGATGATCTTCATGGGCACGATCTTCCCGGTCGGAAACATCTATCTGGCGGTAGCCGTCGCGATGATTGCCTCGATCCTCGTCGCCGGCCTGTTCGGGCAGTTCAATGGCTGGTTGGTCTCGCGTTTCCGCATCCAACCTATTGTTGCAACGCTCGTGCTGTTCATCGCCGGGCGCGGGATCGCGCAGGTCATGACCAACGGCAATCTGCAGACCTTCCGCGTGCCGCAATTCCAGTGGATCGGACTTGCCCGCCCGCTCGGCATTCCCGCGCAGGTCATCATCATGGCCGTGCTGGTTGCGGTGGCCGCTTGGGCCCTTCACCGCACGGTGTTCGGGCGAAGCATCCTGGCGGTCGGCGGCAATGAAAAGGCCTCTGAACTCGCCGGCATCGCCGTATCGAGGATCAAGCTCGCTGTCTATGCGATCAGCGGCCTGTGCGCGGGGCTAGCCGGTCTCGTCGTCATTGCGATCAACTCCTCCAGCGACGCCAATCTCGTGGGGCTGGGCATGGAACTCGACGCCATCGCGGCGGTCGCGGTGGGCGGCACGCTGTTGAGTGGCGGAAAGGCCACAATCATCGGCACCCTGCTGGGCGCACTGACCATCCAGTTGGTGCGCTACACGCTGCTCGCCAATGGCGTACCCGACGCCGCTGCGCTCGTCGTCAAGGCCGGCATCATCGCATTCGCCGTCTGGCTGCAGCAGCAACACCGGGTGTAATCCATGAACAGCGCCAGACTGGTTCGCATCATCGGCACTTACGGTGTCGTCATCGCGCTTGCAGCCCTCGTCCTGTTCGGATTCCTGCGCTACGACCGCTTCCTCGGCCTCTTCAACGTGATGAGCGTTCTGCGCTACAACTCGATGTTCGCGCTCGTCGCGCTCGGCATGTGCTTCGTGATCATGACCGGCGGCATAGACCTGTCCGTCGGCTCCGTCGCCGCCTTGGGCAGCGTCGCGTCAGCCCTGGCGAGCCCGCACGGCATCGTGGCAGGCCTTGCAGCGGGCGTTGGCGCCGGCCTGGCAGCCGGGCTGATCAACGCGCTCCTGGTTACACGCGGCAACCTGATGCCATTCATCGCCACGCTTGCCACCATGCTGGCCGCAAGCGGCTCGGCGCTGCTTCTGGCCGGCAACCAGACCGTTTCGGTGTCTTACGATTCGGGTTTCACCGCCATCGGCCAAGGGAATTTCTGGATTTTCCCGATTCCGGCAGTCATCGCCCTGGTTGCCTATGCCGTCGGCTCAGTGGTCCTGAACTACACCAGCACGGGACGGACGGTGCTGGCCATCGGCGGTGGCGAGGATGCCTCGCGGCTGATGGGGCTGCGCACTGACCGCGTCAAATTTCTCGTCTATGTCGCAAGCGGGTGCCTGGCCGGGCTCGCCGGCGTCGTCCTCGCTTCTCAGTTCGGCGCAGGCCAGCCGATCGAGGGCGTCGGCTGGGAGCTGTTTGCCATCGCAGCCGTGGTCGTGGGCGGGACGCTGCTGACCGGCGGCTCGGGCTCGGTGTTGACCACGCTGGCCGGCGTGCTGTTGCTCGGGATCCTTTTCAACGTCCTGAACTTCGAAAACGGCATGGGTTGGATTTCGCTGTCAGCCTACTGGCAGTCGGTGATCCGCGGGCTGTTTTTGCTCGTCGTCGTCCTTCTCCAGGCACGGCTTACGGCAAGGCGCGAAACTGCCTGAAGATGGGGAGCACACTCGAGCACGACGAGCTCAAAAGAGCTCTGACGCTGCAGAAAAAGTGCGCGTTGCGCGCCTGGCCAATGAGCGCATCCCGCAAACTTTCTGCGGCGATGCTTCCCCGTTGCACCTGGGCTCCGGCGCCTTTGGAGCGGATCCGCAAGCGGATCGTGGTGCAGTCACATGGCCGTCCTGGAGACGGTCATTTCCCGGCGACCGCCACGAACACGGACTGCCCCTGCCTTTCCAGCCGAAACAGGATGGGCTTGCTCTGCCGGCGAGAGTTCGCCCACTCCTCGACGATATCCGAAGGCTCCGTCACGCGGCGATCGTTGGCCGATATGATGACATCGCCCGGCTGCAATCCGCTCCGGGCGGCAAGGCCATCGGGAACCACTTCCACGACGAAGACGCCGGTCGTTCCTGATTTGATGCCTAGCTGCTGACGCGCCTGATCCGGAATCGGGCTGAGGGATAGGCCGAGGCCTTCGGCCGCCGACTTCTTGTCGGGAACAGCGCCGGTCTTCACCTCCGCATCCTTGCGCTCACCGATGACAAGCGCGATCTCCTGGTCCTTGCCGCCGTTACTCCGTGTCAGAGTGGCCTTGCTGCCAGGCTTCTGGCTAGCCGTCGCAAGCGTGAGGTCATGGACACCCTCAATGCCCTTGCCGTTGAACCGGGTGATCACGTCACCCGGCTTCAAGCCGGCCTTCTCCGCCGGGCTGCCGGGCTCAACCGAAGCAACCAGCGCGCCCTTGTCATCCTTCATCCCGAGGGCCTCAGCCAGCGACGGCGTGATGTCCTGCAGGCGGACCCCGATGAAGCCGCGCTCGATCCGGCCGGTTCGGATCAACTGGTCGGCGATGCTCTGGGCGGTGCGCGATGGCACCGCAAATCCGATCCCGATGCTGCCGCCCGACGGCGAGACAATGGCGGTGTTGACGCCGATCACCTCGCCACGTGCGTTGAACAGCGGACCGCCCGAGTTGCCTCGATTGATCGACGCGTCCGTCTGGAGAAAATCGTCGTACGGCCCGGCTTGAATGTCTCGCGAGCGGGCCGACAGAACGCCGACAGTGACTGTCCCTCCGAGCCCGAAGGGACTGCCGATCGCGATTGTCCATGCGCCCGGCTGCATTGCATCCGAGTCACCCCATTTGGTCGTGGTCATGTTGGGCCGCGGGTCGACCTTCAGCACCGCTATATCGGTGGCGGGGTCACGGCCGACCAATTGCGCCGGCGCCGTTTCCTTGTCGGAAAATACGACATGGATCTCTGTCGCATCGGCAACGACATGGTTGTTGGTGACGATATAGCCGTCGGGACTGATCACAAATCCGGAGCCAAGCGCCTCCCTCACCTGTGGCTGAACGGGTCCGAGGCCCTGGCCGTCGAACGGACTTGTAAAGTCGCCCGCCGTCGTCTGGTCCTGGACAACCTCCCGGGTCGTGATCGCGACCACGGCCGGCAATTTCTGCTGAATGATCGCCGTGAAGTCGGTCGGGGTATCCTGGGCCAGGACAGGCGCCACGCCACTGGCCGAGAGCATCAGCGCAACCGCGATCAAGCGCGTTGCAAATCGTCTTTGCATATCGTGAGACATTGCTGGACCTCCTGCCGGACAGCCCCGGCCGCTCGGCCGCGCCGCGCGGAGCCGGTGCTCCGGACGCTAGAACTGCCAACAAAGCTGTTTGTTTCAGCCCCCCGGAAAAATGGCACGGCCAGGAAAAACAGCCCGACCGCGGGGGTCCGGAAGGCAGCAGCCGGGAACCATTGAGGCCGTCGAGTTCAACCGTCCACAGGACTGGCCCCGGACATGGCAGATGTCAGCAAAGCGACTGCGTCAGCTCCGGCAAATGCCCGATATGCCCATGGAGCCAACCCAGCGGCTGAGGTGCCTCTACCGGGCCTGGTGCGAAAACGATCTGCAATGCAAGAGGGAGCTCAACAGCCGCCGAGAGACGCGGCTGTGATCACCACCGCTCGAACTCCCTCAAGGGAACAAAAGGGTACCAACTAAGTTCGGCCCCCATAATGAGGATGCCTATATGGACCTGTTGCCCCAGTCAGCCGAACACACCGTCTCCCCGCCGCCCGCTCCAGACCTTCACCGGCTTTTGTTCGATCCAAACTTGCGTATACACGGCTTGATTGATGACACTGTCGTCACCAAAGCCTTGGACGATTTGAAAACCGTGCGTTCCGGGGAAGACGATCTCTACGTTGAAATCGACACGCCCGGAGGCGACGCCGACGGCGCGCGACGTCTAACTCTAGAGTTCAAACTTTTTCTGAAACACTCGGGCCGCAACGGCTACATCATTGGCAAGAATACGGTTTACTCTGCCGGGGTAACGGTCCTTGCCGCTTTCCCGAAAGCCTGCAGGTTCCTTTGCCCGCAAGCAGTCCTGCTGATTCATGAAAGAAGGCTTGAGAAAGACTTGGTTCTGAATGGACCAATTCGAAGCTGTCTTCAGATCGTTCGCGAACAACTTGCGCTGTTGGAAACGGCAGAGCGACTCGAGAATGAAGGGTTCGCCGATCTCGTCCAAGGTTCTCGAACATCGCTGGAAGAGCTGCGCGACCATGCCTTGACCAACTGCTACCTGATGGCAGCCAGAGCTTTGGAGTTAGGCCTTGTTGAAGACATTGCCGATTAACTTGACGCCTCGGATGCAAACGGCAGAGCCGAGTCCAACACGCTTCCCTCACTCATGGCTCCGGCGACCATGAACGGCAAGGTTGAAAAGATAGAGCGGACCGGCGGCTGTCTTTGCGGGTCTGTGAGGTATGTTGTTACCGGCGCGCCGTTGCGCGTTGGCTTGTGTCATTGCCAGGATTGCAAGCGAACCAGCGGCAGCACCTACAGTGCCTTTGCCGTGTGGCCGCGGTCGGCTTACCAGTGCAAGGGCGAGCTTGCTGCATTCAACGGCAGAGGTTTTTGTCCGGCATGCGGGTCGCGCGTGGTGAACCTTCGCGACGACGAAGCCGAGATCATGATCGGCACTCTCGATGATGCGCCAAACGACCTTCTCCCGGCATACGAGCTTTGGACCCCCCGGCGCGAAGCCTGGCTCCACAACCTGCCTTGGGCTGACCAATTCGCGGGCGATCGCACCGAAGAAGGCCAAAATTGGCGCGAAGCCCGACGAGTATGACCATGCTCGAATGGCCCTCCACCCATGAACTGTGAAAGTCAGCTTCATGCGCGATGAATCACTCAAGTTCTTGAAGAAAATTGTGGCGACCCCGTCGCCGAGCGGCTTTGAGCAACCTGTAGCGGAGCTTTTCCGCGAGTATGTTCGTCCGTATGCCCACAGGTTGACGACGGACGTCATGGGCAATGTCACAGCGATCATCAATCCTGAGGCGTCTATGCGCTTCATGTATGCCGGGCACATGGATGAGGTCGGCTTCATCGTCCACTACATCGACGATGACGGTTTTCTGTTCTTCAGCACCATAGGTGGAACGGACGTTGCCACTGAAATCGGCCAGCGTGTCTGGGTGCACGGCAAAGAGCCGATCCTGGGGGTCGTGGGTCGCAAAGCAATCCAGACCTTCAAAGCCTCTGACACGTCTCAAACACCCTCGCTGATGGAACTATGGATCGATATCGGCGCGAGTTCGCGAGAGGAAGCGTTGAAGGTCGTAGAGGTCGGCAGCGCGGTCACTATCCACGGCGAGTTTGCGGCGCTACAGGGCAACCTTGCTGTCGGACGAGCGTTCGACAACAAGGTTGGCCTCCTCATCGGCGCCGAGGTCCTGCGCTGCCTCTCCGAGGAGGGAGGCGTTCACCCCGGCGTGGGGCTCTATATCCTGGGTACGGTTCAAGAGGAAATCGGTTCCCGAGGCGCGATGACCTCGGCGTTCAATATCGCGCCTCGAACCGGCCTCGCAATCGATATGGGCGTGGCAATGGACTATCCGCGCGCTCGCGCCGAGGATCAGGGCAAACTGGACCTTGGGAAAGGGCCGGCAATCACTCAAGGCGCGAACACCAACCCGGTGGTGTTCAAACTGCTGAAGTCGGTGGCCGAGAAAGAGGGCCTACCTTATCAGCTTCAGGCGGTGGGCAGCTCAAGCCCTACCGACGCGCGTGTCATGCAGCAGAACCGCGGCGGCGCCGCAAGTGGGGTGCTCTCCGTGCCTTTGCGTTACATGCATACCCCGTCCGAAGTTGTTTGCCTGGATGATGTGCAAACGACGATTGACCTGGTTTGTGCATATTGCCGGCAATTGACGCCGGAGATCGACTTCACGCCAAGATGAGAGCGGCGGGATTGATTGTGGAAGTCGTGGCTCCAACAGTCGCCGATCTGGCGCCTGTCGGCCACCGCCTGGTGCGTCGGTCATCGCGCACCTGAGAAAACCCGACTGCAGTCCACCAGAGAGCGCGCCTCAGGTCACCGCCACCGCTTCCACCAAACGCCTGAGGAAATCCGTCAGACCGGCTTCAGGATCATCACCTGTGCCAACGAGCACCGAAATACCCCAGCGCCCAAGCACGGCCTCCTCCACAGGGTTGCGGCTGGGCATGAAGATGAACGAAGGGGGACGATCTTTCTCATATCCAGACCGGTGCCAGGTCTGCCAAAGCCGGTGCAACAGCAGCCGAATGTTTGGATCGGAGAGGCTATAGCCAATGAACAGGATCGTGCTGCCGAGAGCATCCGAGCGAAAGCGGACATCAAGGGGAGAATTGAAGGACAGGCGGTCAAGATAGTCGGTTTCGGTGAGGACAAGGGAAGAGTCCTCGTCAAAGTCGCCGTGAAATTTCACGATGTGGGTTACGCCTCGACGGGCCTGCGCAACGTGCCGTGCGTTGGCCACTTTCACGTACTCTCGACCGTGGATTTCAAAAGCGAGTTCCAGGTTCCGGTCATAGTTCGTCGTATAGATGACGGGAAAATCGAGCGTCACGATGAGACGGTGCAATTCCGATTTCTCGATCCGTTCCTTGGCGACAGACCAGTTTCTGTCCATCCAACTGCGAAGTGGTCCGATGCTGCCATGCTTGATCCGATAGTATTCGGCCAAGGTCTGAAAACGATCGCGTCGCGTGGAAAATTCATCGTCGACGCCGAGCTCCTTTGCCATTCGCTCGATGAGCTTCTCCCAAGACGGAAGTCCGACGCTGATCGATACCCCCGCCCCCACAAACAAAATTGCGCTGCGATGACGAATTGCATTGGCGAGCGAATTTATAGGATCATCATCGTTCATGGATAGGTCCTCCGAAGCCACTCGCGTGGGCCGGACCTAAAGGTGCGTGCCCCGGTGCGGGGATCGTGGACGTGGCTCCCCAATTCGAGCCAGCGTGCTCCGCCCCCATCGACTAAATCGGATCGACCACGCACCAGCCAGCCCAGAGGGGGCGGCCCTTGCAGTCCTGCCGAGCCGCTTGCCACCCGAACCGAGGTAGCGGCTGCGAGGACACTGGCTGTGAACTGGAACCGGCGCTGTTGCGGTTTACTGGCCACGATGATTCAGTTCTGCGCCAGCCATATTGCGCAAAGCTCTATCGAGTTTCGCATTCACCAAGAGGTTGCGCCGCTTCGCGCCGATAAAGATGGCGAGAGAGTAAATCATTGTAAGAACAGAGATCATCGTCATTCCGGCCTAAACATCAACGACCGGAGATGTTCCATGCGCCCGGAAATATTCCAGTGTAGGTGTTTTAAATCGCCGAAGCTACGCGCTCAATGCGCGGTTGGTTTCGTGTCCAGGGCGGACGAATTAGCGCAAGGCGGTATTCATCCTCCCACATCGGCGGAGGACTGAAGCGAAATGCTGGTTGTGTCCCCCAGGATGCAATGAAACGCCGATGCTTTGCATGCGGCCCGGAACAAATGCCCGCTTGCACAGTTCGAGCCATGCAGCGGTCGACCCCCGCGCTGCAAGATCGGTAGCCCGATCGCCCGCGCCGGCCCCTCCCACGGCGCGGGCTTTCGTTTGAATTCACGCTGTCGGGGTTGGAGTCGCTCCACCGTTGTCGCGAGCCGGCTGATATACGCGCTGTCCGGGGCTCGCGGGGTGTCGGCGACATCGGCATTCGCGCAGTCCGGCAGGTCAGCCGATGCACGGGAACAACGCGGCACTGTGATGGTTTGGTGGCTCGGAAGGTGGCAGAGAACGATGGGCAAAAAGCCCAAACAGCACGCAAAATCCACGGCGGATCGCGAAAAGGCGATCGAAGCGCTCTACTTCGCGCGCAAGTGCGGCCTTACGAAGGAAGAGGCACTCAAGATGCTCAGGGAAGCCCCGATCGGGATCGATGATGAAGCCGAAGAGCGCTCCGGCAGTTAGAGTCGATCGCCAATCGCGCGTCGCAGCCGGCCGCGGCGCATGATCTTCTTCACTTCCGATACGCATTTCAACGATCCGCGCATTCTGCGCCTCGACCGGCGTCCCTTCGCCTCGTTGGTAGAGCATGACCAGGCGCTGGTTGCGTTTTGGAACGAAACCGTTGGCCCGAACGACGAGGTCTGGCACCTCGGCGATTTCGCCAAGGGTCCAGCCGAGACCGTGTCTTCACTGCTGTCGTCTCTTAACGGGTCCAAGCACCTGATAATTGGCAACAATGACAGCGCTGCCACCGTTGGCGACCCGGCCTGGGCGAGCGTGCACCACTACATGGAGCTTCCTGTCGAGGGCAGCTTGCTGGTTCTCTGCCACTATCCTTTTCGCACCTGGAACCAGATCGGCAAGAGATCGGTAAACCTGCACGGTCATTCGCACGGTCGTCTGAAGCCGATGACGCGCCAGCATGATGTCGGCGTCGACGCATGGGGGTTTCGTCCGGTAACCTTTGCTGCCATTCAGGCCAGTCGCCGCCGGGGCTAGCCCGGCAGAACGCCGGGTGAGCGAAGGTCTTCAGCTTTGCGGGATTCGAGCCGACGAGAGGCCGTCTGTAATCCTGCCGGGCCCGCAACAACGCGACAATTCTGGTTGGGCGACTTCAAATAGGAGAACTGCTTCATATATGCGGTTTTCGCGGTACGCGGACCGCGCCGCACCATCAGCTTGAGTGTGGCGAAGTCTTACGGAAGCCCTACCGGCCGTCGCAGCGCGAGATCGAACCCGTCGCCTGAGCTCAGCACGTGAACCCTAAGATCATGGATGGAAAGGGCGGCATCAGGCTCACCTTCCGCGATGTTGGAATGCGTCACGCCGGCTGCATCGACCAGATAGACAGCGCCGCTGCCAATGACCTTGAACATCTCGCCCTTCACCACGATCGCGGTGTCTTCATCGATGCCGATGCCGAGGACGCGCGGGTTCTGCGACACCGCCCCGATGAGCCGCCCAATGCGGCCACGTTCCGCAAAGTGCTGGTCGATAATGACGTTCGGCAGCAGGCCCAGTCCCGGCGCCATGCGAATGTGGCCGATCCGAAAGGACGCTGCGTTCGGCCCCTTCACCATCATTGTGTCGCTCATGACCGACGCGCCCGCGGAGGTGCCGGCGATGACGCCTCCGGCTTCATAGATTTCGTGCACCCGCTCGTCGATGGGCGTGTCGCCGATCTGGCTGGTGATGCGGAGCTGGTCGCCGCCGGAGAAGAACACCGCGCTCACGTCTGCAAGCGCACTTATTTTCTTTTCATGAGCTGCCTCGAGGCGGTCGTTGACGTAGAGCTCGATGACATCCTTGATGCCCAGCTCACCGAAGGACCTCTGATACTTCTCGAGATAGCCATCCGGCTCATGAGACGCGATGGTGGCAAGCACCAGGCGGCCGTTCGGAACCAGGCTCGCTACCTCCTTCAAGATGACACGATCGCCATCATGGTCCTCGTGGCCGCCGATGATGACGAGCGTTCCGGCTTTACAGTTCGAGGATCGTTTTTTCTTCTTGTCGGTCATTTGCCCACGTCTTTCTTGCGCAGGAAAACGTGCGGGTGGTTGTCCTCGCTGGTCATGAAAGCGACTGCGAACTCCCTGCTGTTATGCGCCCATCCAGACACGCCGGTCGCGGTAAGCACGATGGCTCCGGCTTCGCCGCCGATCGCCTCGACTTCCTTGAGCGCGGGATTCAGCACCTGCTCCAGGCCGCCTTCAGCCTGTCCCGAAGACAATGCCTGCCGCGCCGAGAGTGCCTGCATGACACGGGCCGCGAGAGCCTTTCGCGCGATATGCTCACCGTCTCCCGAGAAGGCGACGGCTCCCAACCGGTTGTCGGCATAATAGCCGCAGCCGGGTTGCGGAGAATCCCCCACACGACCGGGAGCACTGCCGTCCAGTCCGCCGGTCGAAGTGCCCACGGCGATGTCCCCGTATTGATCCAGGGCAACCACACCGATCGTATCCTTCGCCTCAGACTTGCTGGAGGCGTCGCGCTGCTGCGGCGTGATCAAATCCGCCGGATCGCAAAGCTCCAGCTGCTTGTCGGCGGCGAAACGCCGGGCTCCCTCCGACGCCAGCAGGATCGGCTCCTCATGCAGCATGGCCTTGGCGACACTGATTGGATGGCGCACGCCCTTGATCACTGCGACGGCACCTACATTGAAGTCCCTGCCCTCCATCAGGCCAGCGCACATCTCGACCTCGCCGTCCGAATTGAGGGCACTTCCATATCCCGCATTGAATGTCGGGTCGGCCTCGAGGACGCGACCGGCAGCTTCCACGGCATCGACCGCCGTTCCGCCGCCGGCCAGGACGGCCCGACCTGCCTCGAGCGCCTCGATGCATCCGTTGCGATGCGCCTCCTCCTCTTGCGGATCGATCTCCTTGGCGCCGCCGTGCAGGATCAGCGACCACATCAGCCAGCCCTCAGATGGCGAATATGGGTCTGATCGGGCCCTCCCCTCGAAGGCGTCGCGCCTCCGAAGCCGGTTACCTGCCGCCACACGGCTTCAACGTCGTCGACGGTCAGCACGACAAGGTCGTTTTCCCGTGCAAGCCTGAGACACACGTCGACGGCCTCCTTCTCGGGACAGACGGCGTGAATGCGGCCTGGGGCGCAGCCGGCGTTCAAGGCACCTTCCCGCAGCAAGCCGGCGATCGCTCCGGGGGCTCGGCCGCGCAGCTCCTGCTCATCCTCCTTGAAGACGATGACGTCGAATATCCGCGAAGCGATCGCGCCCATCTCGCGTATATCACAATCGCGGCGGTCACCGGGTATGGCGACCAAGCCGATCGTGCGCTGATAGCCGCGCCTCATGTGGGAAACGAGCTTTCCGAGCGCCTTCAGCCCTTCCGGATTGTGCGCATAGTCGACGATCGTGCGGAAACCATGCCCGTCGAAGACGTTGAGGCGACCGGGAGATTGCTCGAACGAGGTGCCAAACTCGGCCAGCGCCGCCCGGATCGTTGCCGCCGGAACGTCGTGGCAATGCGCCATGGCGACGGCTGCCAGGCTGTTGGCAACGTTGAATTCGGCCGAACCCTCGAAGGTCGCGGGAATTTCGTCGACGCTCATCAGGAACATCGATTCCCCATCCTCGTGGATGAAAATGTCCCAGCCGTCGCTGCTGGGCTCCCGCGTCACGGCGCGGCCGCCTTCCGCCAGGTGGCTGCGCAAGAAACCGGGCCACTCGCTCCTGCTCGCCAGCGAGAAGTAGCAGGTCCTGCCGCCGGCATCGCGCGACATTGCGGACGTATGGACGTCGTCGGCATTGAGAATGCTCCATCCGCCGCGGCGGACGGACTCGACCACGACCGATTTCACCTCCGCCAGGTCCTCGATCGTGTCGATGCCCCTCAGCCCGAGATGGTCGCCGTGGACGTTCAGCACCGCGCCAACATCGCATGCATCGAAGGCAAGCCCTTCGCGCAGGATCCCGCCGCGCGCACATTCCAGCACCGCGACATCGACACCCGGCTCGCGCAGCACGATCCTGGCGCTCTGCAAGCCTGAGCAATCGCCTGTGATGATTCGTTCGCCGTTCAGGTAGACGCCGGTGGTCGAGGTGAGCCCGACGGTTGCGCCATTCGCCTGCAGGATGTGCGCCAGCATCCGGGCAGTGGTCGACTTGCCGTTGGTTCCCGTGATCGCGAAGATCGGAATCCGGCCGTCCTTGCCGCCTTTGAAGAGAAGATCGAGCACGGGCCGTGCGACGTTGCGGGCGCGCCCCGACGAGGGTTCGAGATGCATGCGAAAGCCAGGACCGGCATTCACCTCTATGATGCCGCCGCCGGTTTCGCTCACCGGCCGTGAGATGTCGGGACAGACGAAGTCGATCCCGGCAATGTCGAGACCGACGATCTGTGCCGCCCGCCTGGCGATCAGCGCGTTTTCGGGATGGATTTCTTCCGTTCGGTCGATCGCGGTCCCACCGGTGGAGAGATTGGCGGTGGGCCGCAAGAGCACCATTTGACCCGGCGCCGGAACGCTCGCCAGGGTGAGCTGCGATTTTGACAGGAAATGCTCGACACATTCGTCGATTTCGATGCGAGTCAATACCGAGGAATGGCCCTCTCCCCTCCGCGGGTCGCGGTTCGTCTCCTCGACGAGCTCGGCGACAGAACTCCGGCCATCGCCGACCACATGGGCCGGAACCCTCTCGGCAAGCGCCACCACCTTTCCGCCGATCACCAGGATCCTGTGGTCCGAGCCGACGAAATGCTGCTCGACGATAACGCTACGGCTGTGTTCTCGCGCCTGTTCGAAGCCCCAGCGGACCTCGTCTTCCGTTGCCAGACCGATGTTGACGCCGCTTCCATGATTGCCATCGAGTGGTTTGGTGACCACGGGGTAGCCCAGCCGTGCTGCCGCCGCGACTGCGTCCTGCGCCGATCGCACCAGCTCCCCGCGTGGCACCGGCAGGCCGGCCTGTTGCAGCAGGAATTTGGTCAGGTCCTTATCCGAGGCGATCTCGGTCGCAATCTCGGAAGTGAGGTCGCTGCAACTGGCGCGGATGCGCTTCTGATGCTTTCCGTGACCAAACAGCACGAGGCTGCTGTCGTCAATCCGCGCCGCGGGTATGCCTCGCCTCTCGGCCTCGCGCACCAAGGAAGCAGTCGTAGGCCCCAAGGCACGCTCGGCGGCCAGACGCTTGAGCTGCTGCAGCCTGGCTGCGAACTCGAATGGCCCCTGCGTTTCCGCAATGTCGCCGAGCCCCTCGACACCATGCAGATTGGCCGGCAGCAGACTGTCCACCAGTTCGAGCGCGACGCGTCCGGCGAGCAGCCCGACAAGCTCATCCTTGTAGGCGAACATGACGTTATAAGTGCCGGGACTGCCTTTGACCGACCGTGTCTTTCCTCGTGTCACCCGGTGACCGAGCATGCTCTGCAGTTCCAGGGCGACATGCTCGACGACGTGGCCGAGCCAGGTTCCTTCCTGCATGCGGCGGACGAAGCCGCCGGCGGCGCCATAGCTACAGCCATGGCCCGCAAGGCCGGGCAACAGTCGGACGATTTGTTCGGAAAACCCAGGCAGTTTGTCTGTCGGGAACGCCTCAAGTGCTCCGAGGTCGATCCGAATCTGGACCATTGGCGTCATGCTATAGAGGTGCGGCCCGCGAAACACGCGGGCGTCCACGACGCGGATAGGGCGAAAACGCGAGGCGCCCCGATGAATTTCTTTGTCCGACATAGTCCGTTTCTCCTGACTAACTCCGCAACATCCGGAGGATCGGTTAGTTCCCGGCCTTTCAGCCCAAATATTTTTGCAGGAGAGAGAAACAAAAGCGGCCGTTAACATATGTTGGCCCAAGAATACCCTCTGGTCATCTCGGCCACGTGCGGTCGCTGTTCTGAGGGCTACTTATTCTCTCGGGACGAGGCGGGCCAGGCATTCGCTCCTCTTCACAAGCATTCGCCGGGCACACCGCGGCCGTTGAGCTAGTGCCCGGCTTTGCTCATGGCCACCCATTGTGCGGGTGCAGCACTGAGGCATTAATCTTCAGCACGCCTTCGGCACCCGGGAACATTTCCAGACGCGTCAGGTTTGGAACCATCCTTGCACCGGAACTACAGCCATGCAGAGTCGAAAATCGGTGAAGGCCGCGCTTGTCAAGGAGATCGACGCGGTCCGCCTTCGTATCTCGCTGCTTGAAAGCGAGTTATGCAGAGATGGCAGACCCAGGCAAATTGGATGGCGTTCAGGATACGAACTGAACGCCCACAAAGCCCGCCTTGCTCGACTGGAGACCGTGCTTGCCCACTATCCGTCGGCACCGGCGGCCCGGGCATCGAAGGTTGTGTGCGTCAAGTTCTGCAAAATGGGGCGGCCATGATGCTGGTCATGCGGCTTGGCGCAGAGCGAGCTTCTTGTGCTCG
>NZ_JAMYSB010000033.1:0-54545 GCF_040321695.1 Mesorhizobium sp. M0292 | reverse complement strand
CCCCCCCCCCCCCCCCATTTTTTTTACACCCCCCCGCCCCAAACCCCTCTCGCCGGGGGGCTGGTGGGGCGGGTCTTTTTAAAAACCCCCCTCAATAAATCCGGCCCCCGGGGCGGCCCCCCCGGGGCGTTTTCTCTACGAGAATTGTGTGTTTCCGCCATCGGCGGCAAACTTCTAGGCTGTGGTCCGGCATCCGCGCCAGACGGCAAGCCGCTGGAGGACATCATGACCGACACGACCTCAAATCCGCAGGCCGATACGGCACGAGCGTCTGAACTCGGCGCGGCCGCCCGGTTCCTGAAAGCGACCGAGCTCGACACGCGCATGCTCGGCATGGTCGGCGCGCTGCTGGTCATCTGGGTCGGCATACATATCCTGTCGGGTGGGCTTTTCCTGACGCCGCGCAATCTTTGGAACCTGTCGGTGCAGACGTCCTCGGTCGCGATCATGGCGACCGGCATGGTACTGGTCATCGTCATGCGCAACATTGACCTTTCGGTGGGCTCCGTCGAAGGCGTGATCGGCATGATCATGGGCGTGGCACAGGCCGAATTCCTGATTCGCATCATCGGCCTCCAGCTTGGAAACCCCTGGCTCTGGGTCGTCGCGCTTGCCGCCGGCGTGGTGCTTGGTCTGCTGATCGGCGCGTTCCAGGGCTTCATCATCGCCTATATGCAGGTTCCGGCCTTCATCGTGACGCTTGGTGGCCTGCTGGTCTGGCGTGGCATGGCATGGCTCATCACCAGCGGGCGCACGGTCGCGCCACTCGACGCCACCTTCCAGCTGATGGGCGGCGGACCACGCGGCTCGATTGGCGCCGCTGCCAGCTGGATCGTCGGCATCGTCGCCTGCGCGGCGGTCGCCTTCGCGCTGCTCAACGGTCGCTCGCAGCGCAAGCGCTTCAGCTTTCCACTGCGCCCCGTCTGGGCCGAGACCCTGCTTGGCGTGGTCGCTTGCGCGGCCATCCTCGGCGCCGTGTGGATCGCCAATTCCTATCCATGGCCGATCGGCATCGTGCGCCAGTACGCACAGCAGAACGGCATCACCGTTCCCGAAGGCGGGCTGTTCATCGCGCATGGCATCGCCATACCGGTGCTGATGGCGGTGACTGTCGGCATCATCATGACGTTTATCACCAAGCGCACGCGTTTCGGCCGCTATGTCTTCGCCATCGGCGGCAATCCGGAGGCAGCGGAACTCGCCGGCATCAACACGCGCTGGGTGACCATGAAGGTGTTCATGATCATGGGTGTGCTGGCTACAATCAGCGCGGCGATCTCGTCGGCCCGTCTCAATGCGTCGACCAATGCGCTGGGCACGCTGGACGAGCTTTTGGTGATCGCGGCCGCTGTCATCGGCGGCACGTCGCTCGCGGGCGGCGCCGGAACGGTGATGGGCGCCATGCTCGGCGCGCTTCTGATGCAGTCGCTGCAATCCGGCATGGTGCTGCTCGGCATCGACTCGCCGCTGCAGAGCATTGTCGTTGGCGCTGTCCTGGTCATCGCCGTCTGGCTCGACACCGTCTACCGCAAGCGCGTCTAGGGAGGAACGATTATGGAAAAAACTGCTCCCACCGGTACGCCACTGATCGACATGCGCAACATCTCGATCGCGTTCGGTGGCATTCGCGCCGTCGACGATGCGTCCATCGATCTTTTCCCGGGCGAAGTGGTGGCGCTGCTTGGCCACAACGGCGCCGGTAAGTCGACGCTGATCAAGATCCTGTCGGGCGCCTACAAGCGCGATGCCGGCCAGATCTTGGTCAACGGCCAGGAGGCCTCGATCTCCAATCCGCGCGACGCCAAGAAATACGGCATCGAAACGATCTACCAGACGCTTGCGCTGGCCGACAATGTCGACGCTGCCGCCAACCTCTTCCTCGGCCGCGAACTGATGACCGCGTGGGGGACACTCGACGATGTCGCCATGGAGGCCGAGGCGCGCAAGGTGATGGGCCGGCTCAATCCGCGCTTCCAGCGCTTCAAGGAGCCGGTAATCAAGCTGTCGGGCGGCCAGCGCCAGTCGGTGGCGATCGCACGCGCCATCCTGTTCAACGCCCGCATCCTGATCATGGACGAACCGACGGCGGCGCTCGGGCCGCAGGAGACGGCGCAGGTCGGCGAACTGGTCAAGCAGCTCAAGGCCGACGGCATCGGCATTTTCCTGATCAGCCACGACATTCACGACGTGTTCGAGCTGGCCGACCGGGTCTGCGTGATGAAGAACGGCCAGGTCGTCGGCACCGCACTCACCGCCGATGTGACCCAGGACGAAGTGCTCGGCATGATCATCCTGGGAAAGTGCCCGCCCGGCGCCATTCCCGGTCCGGGTGCGCTGAAGATCGCGGCCTGAGACCACGCTATCGTCAGCTGTCATGTTCACTGATGCTCGAGATCGATAAGCCGGCTAAATATGCATGATATGCCAGCTGTCATTATGGCTTGGCCGCGCCATTGTCTTGCCGCGGCGACTTGCCCATAAAGGTCCCGAACCGTCCATGGGCCTGCGTTGAAGAAGTTTTTCCCGATCCTTGCCTTCATTGCCGTTGCACTGATCAGCCTGACGATGGCGGGCTTCGCCTATTTCGCGACCCAGGAAGCGGCGCGCATCAAGTTCGAGGCGACGGCCGACGACGCGCTCAACCGCATCGAAAGCCGTATCGATCTGCATCTGTCACTGCTGCGCTCGACGCAGGCGCTGTTCGACGCCCGCAATGGCGAGATTTCAGGTAGCGAATTCAAGGCCTTCTTCAGCGCCCTCGATGTCGACAACAATTTCGCCGGCCTGCGCGGCATCGGCTATCTCAGGCTGGCCAAGACCGGTGACGAAGCGGCGGTCGAGCGCGACATGTTGCGCGACCGCGGCGCCGCCCACACGGTCTATCCGGACACGACACAGCCATGGCGCACGCCCGTCGTGCTGTTCGAGCCGCTCGACCCTGCCAACGAATCCACCATCGGCTACGACATGTTCACCGAGCCGGTGCGGCGCGAGGCGATCGAAAAAGCGATGGCCGATGACGCACAGCACGCAAGCGGTCTGGTCCAGCTCGGCCAGGACACGGGCGCGGCGCAGACCTTTACCGGTTTCCTGGTCTTCGTCAGGCTCAATGTCGAAACCGCGCCGGATGGTATCAACGCGTCCAGATCATCGACATCAGGCCTTCTCTACGCGGCCTTCCGCGCCCGCGACCTGTTCCAGACCGCGCTCAGCCGCACGCCTTTGCTGCCGGTCAACACCGCGGTCTATGACGGCACGGCCGACGCCGACAATCTTCTGTTCCAGTCGGAGACGCCGCCGGTTGCGAGCTTTGGCGACAGGCTGTTGGTGACGCGCAAGATCATCGTCGCCGGTCGGCCGTGGACGGTGCTGTTTCGGCCGACAAGTGCATTTTCGCAACCGTCCTCGCGCGCCATTCCGGTCATGCTCGGGCTGTTCGGCCTGCTTCTGGCCGGGGCCATCGCGTTGGTGGCGCGCTACCAGGAGCGCGCCTACGACGCCAAGTCGCTGCTGCATGAAACGACGGAAAAAAGCCTGCTCGAAAAGGATTTGATGCTGCAGGAGATGAAGCATCGGATCAAGAATTCGATCACGCGGGTGCTGGCGATTGCGCGCCAGACGGCAGCGCAAGCAACCGACGTGAAGGAGTTCTCAACTTCCTTCTCAGCCCGCCTGCAGGCAATGGCGGCTTCCCAGGATATGCTGACGCGTTCGCGCTGGCAGAAGGCCGATCTTGGCGACCTGCTGCGCATCGAGCTCGGCCAGGTGTTCGGCAAGGAGCTTCCGGAAGGGATATTGTCAGGGCCTCAGGTGCTGCTCGACGAGAGGACGACGCAGGCGCTTGGCCTGACCTTTCACGAACTGGCGACGAATGCGCTGAAATATGGCGAGGCCGGCAATTCCGTGGGTGCGCTCAAGGTCGACTGGTCGTTCGAGGGGCGCGGGTCCGAGCGGATGCTGGTTCTGAACTGGCGCGAGGCCGGGCAGAAGGAACTCGAAGCGCCGGCGAAGACCGGCTTCGGCACCAAGCTGATCGACCTCAATGTCACGCGCGAATTGCGCGGCACGATTGCCCGAGATTTTCGCATCGATGGGCTTACGGTGGAAATCAGGATCCCGCAGCCTGATGCAGTCAAACAAACGGAGACCGGCTGACCGGTCTCCGTCGCGATTGTCTGACGCTTTTGAAGCGGATCAGCAGCGAGCGGTGTAGAGCCGGCCGCGATTGTCGCGATACTGGCAATAGCCGTTGCGCAGGTTGCGCACCAGCAGGCCGGAACCGGCGCCAACGGCTGCGCCGATCAGCGCACCCTTGCCGCCGCCAATCAGTCCGCCGGCCAAAGCACCGACACCGGCGCCGACACCGACATCCTGCTCGGTCGTGCTGCAGCCGCTGACGGCGACCACCGCAACCATGGCAATAATCAATTTCCGCATGGAATCTCTCCTCACTTTTGTCCTCACTTTAGTAAGCTCCAGCCGCTATTTAGCACGAAACAGCAGCCTTTGCCCGCTCGATCTTATTGTTGGCTAAGAGAGTCTTTTTCGCGGCGCGTGGCGTTCGACGCGACCACGACACTGGAAATCTGCAAAGACGCGTCGAGGGTGCCGTCCGGGCGCACGTTCCAGACGATCTGGTCGTAATCATCCTCCAGCGCGGGGTCGACCGTAAGACATTTGGCAACGACGTGCTCGGCCTGACCCTGCACGTCGCCGGCAGCGAATGGACGTTCTGCCGTGCATGCTTCGGCGGTTTCGAAAACACTGACCGGCACCGGCAGTTCACGGCATTCGGTCATGTTGTTCGAACAGCCAATTACCAGAAGCAAAGCGGCGATGTGTTCCACGGCGACACGTCCTCTCGCCATAAGAACGGTCCACAGCCGTCAAAGTTCCTGTGCCGAAAGGGGCGTTAATAATTGGTCGGCTACGAGCTGGACAGTTTCTGAGCCAGGCTGCTTGGGAGCAGCGTGAACCTGAGCATCTGGCTCAGACCAATTGCGACGCCACGATCAGCACAACAGCGGCGACGAGCGCGACAGCGGCGAAGCGAAGCAAGGGGTGCCAGGCGTGCTGCAAAGGCGAGGCTGAAGCATCAGGATCCTGAAAGCCGCTCATCGAGACCCGCGCGGCCTGCTCCAGCCTGTTCATATCGGCCACCGTCATGATCATTCCTCCCATACTTGCGTTGCAGGCCGCGGCCGAACATCGGTTGAATCGGTCAAGATCCAGCAATCTCTGGGAACCACAGCATCGGATTTTATGGTGAACAGCCGGTTAAGGAATCCCGCCGCTCATTCGGTTTCGAAATTGCCGTGCGGAACCACCAGGCGATATTCGAGGCGGTCACTGGTGATCTCCAGCGTCGCCGTGCCGTTCAGCGATGCCGGCACGACACGTTCGAGGGCAACGCTGCCGAAGCGTTTCTCGGTGCGTCTGTTATCATTGGCGACAATGGCCTCGACCCAAGTCAGCGACAAAGCCGGCTTGTCGGCGGCCTCTGCGACGTTCGACAGATCGGCGGTTACCTCGACAAAGCCGTCCGGCCGCGCCAGGGCGCCGTAGCTGAATGAATTGACGGCGAGTTCGTGCATTGCCAGTCCGATATGAATGGCGGCGTTGGGATTGAGGTAGGGGTTGACGCCATTGAAGCGCAGGCTCTGCGCGGGATCGGCGCCGTAGCGAACGACCTGGCCGCGGATAAGCTCGCGAAGTGCTGCACCCCGCCAGTTCGACGACGTTACCAGATCCTGGGAGGAAGCCAGTGACTGCAGGCGGCCGCGAAAGCGCTTCAGGAAATCGTCGGGTGTCTCGGAATAGCGGCCGGTCTGGGTGGCAATACTCTGGATGATGGCCAACAGGTTCTTGGAGCGGTGGCTGACTTCGCGCAACAGCGTCTTCAGCGTCTGTTCGCGGCGTTTCTGCTCGGTGGTTTCCACCATCGTGGTGACGACGCCCTGCACGTCGCCGCGATGGCCCCGATCGGCATCGACCCATACCTGGAACCAGCGCATGCCATCACCGGTGGGAACACTCAGTTCAAGGCGTTCCGGATTGCCGGAAGCGATCACATTGCTTTTGGCGGCGGCGATTTGCTCAGCTTGCGCCGGTGGCAACGCGCCGTTGCTGTCGGCTGTGTCGGAAACCCACGGCGCACGCATGTTGCGGGCCCATACAGTCTTCAATTCACGATCCTGATAGAGGACGGAAATGCCGGCATTGTGCAGAGCGTGAAGCAAGGCCCGGCCAAGCTTCATTCCGCTTTCAGCCGGGTGCAGTGCGATCACCTCGTCGCCCTGTCCGCTCTCGCCTCCGCCAATGGAACGCATCAATCACCTGTCCACCTGATCAGGACCGAACGATTCACTTGGACTCAGTTCCTGAGTAGGTCCCCAGAAAAGGTCCGCCGGACGATGTCCCGTTGGAGGACATCGCCCGGCGGTGGCTGGAAACCGTTTGAGGGGTGCGGCTTCCAGTGTTCGCCCGCTCCTACGATGCCCGTCTGAACAGGCCGGCCAGAAGCGAGATGACGAGGAAGGCGAGAAAGATGAAGAACAATATTTGCGCGATACCGGCCGAGGTACCGGCGATGCCGCCGAAACCAAGCGCGCCGGCGATGATCGCCACGACGAGAAATACGAGCGCCCAGTAGAGCATGATCTGTCTCCTTCCGATACTGAATCAAGAACGTGAGTGATTGCTGTTTGTTCCACCATTTGCCGAAAAAGAAGGTCTTTGGAAGTGGCCCGGATGCGAATTGATTCACGCGCGTGCGCCCCATACGGAGCGACGGGCAGCCGCCGATCGCCGGGCTAGGCGATCGCCAGTGCCGGCAACGCTGCGAGGCGGCGAAAAGTTGGAGATTGAAGGCCCTACTTCACGCGGCGGCCTTGGCCTGCCGGTCGAAGAACAGCGCTTGGCTGATCAGCGCCTTGACCATGTCGGGATTGAACGGCTTGGTGACGAGGAAGGCCGGTTCAGGCCGCTCGCCGGTCAGCAGACGTTCGGGGAAGGCGGTGATGAAGATTACCGGCACCGAAGTCGACGACAGGATTTCGTTGACCGCATCGATACCCGAGCTGCCATCGGCAAGCTGAATGTCGGCCAGCACCATCTTCGGCCTTGTCTTGCCGAACATCGCCACCGCCTCGGTATGGGTGCGCGCGGTTCCGACCACGTGGTGGCCGAGGCTCTCGACCATTTCCTCGATGTCCATGGCGATCAGCGGCTCGTCCTCGATGATCAGCACATCGGTCGCCACCTGGCGAGAGATCTCGTTGCTCGCCTGGGCAAGCAGTTCGGAGAATTCCTTGGCGTCGACATCGAGAATTTCAGCTGCCTCGTCTTCACCGAAGCCTTCGACCGCGACCAGCAGGAAAGCCTGGCGTGGCCGTGGCGCAATGGCGTTCAGATTGGCGGCGGCGCGCTGCTCCCATGCCGATTGTGCCTGCTCCTGCGGAACGCGGATGGCAATGGAGGTGAACAGTTTGGCGAATACCTTGTAGAGCGCGATGCGGTCGCTTGACGCTTGCGGGAAGATGTCGACGTCGGCGATGATGGCTTCGAGCATCGCGGCGACCAGCGCATCGCCACTCTCCTGCGATCCGGATACGGCGCGTGAAAAGCGGCGCAGGAACGGCAGGTGCGGAGCGATGGTTGCGGAAAGGCTCATGGTAGACGTCTCCCTCAGATGACGTGATTGCATAGATTGCAGGTCAAGCTGATTGCAAGCCCCAACACCCAAACGCGGGTTTTGCGAAAAAGTTCCGAGACTTGTGGAACGAAACCGTACGGGCGACGTTTGTGGTGCGATGGGCAACCAGACGAGGGGGCCGCTTTGCGTTGTGTAATGGGGCGGCTCGGGGCGCTGGATTTAAGGGCGAAATGAAGGACATGAATAAAGAAACGCTGGCTGGCGCCGCTGACAGGCGCCGGGCCAATTCCGGCGACCCGCTCGGGGCGAATTCGGAAATCGGCCGCAAACTCAAACAATATTATGACGAGCTGGTCTCGGACAATGTGCCGGATCGCTTTGCCCAGTTGCTCAGCCAATTGGAAAAGGCCGAACCTGCACAGAAGAAGGACTGAGGCATGGCAGCTGTCTCACAAGGGTTCAAGACCGACCTGCTCGGCTCGATCCCGAGCCTGCGGGCTTTTGCCGTGTCGCTGACGCAGAATGCCGACAAGGCCGACGATCTGGTGCAGGAGACGCTGGTCAAGGCTTGGGACAAGCATGAGAGCTTTCAGCCCGGCACCAATCTCAAGGCATGGCTGTTCACCATCCTGCGCAACGAGTTCTATTCCCAGATGCGCAAGCGCGGCCGCGAGGTGCAGGACAGCGACGGCATCATGACGGCCAGGCTTGCCGTTCATCCGGCTCAGCACGGCCAGCTTGACCTCAAGGATTTCCGCGGCGCGCTCGAGCAACTCCCCGAGGACCAGCGCGAAGCCATCATCCTCATCGGCGCTTCAGGCTTTTCCTATGAAGAGGCCGCCGAAATCTGCGGCTGTGCGGTCGGAACGATCAAGAGCCGGGTCAGCCGGGCCCGCACGCGGTTGCAGGAGATCCTCAAAATCTCCGGCGAAGACGAATACGGGCCGGACGCGATCTCGTCCCAGGTGACGGGTTCAAACGCTGCCTGACGGCGGAGGCCCCGTTTGCGGGCCTGGGCTCTCTACACATACGCATCGAAGATATCTCAGACTGGCGCGCGGCCGCAGGCCGCCGCCAGAGCCTCGACGAGATCGGTCCCCGAATAAGGCTTGGTGACCAGGCGGATGCCGGGAAAGGACCCTTTGATCTCATCGGGGTCCGAATAGCCGGAGGCAAAGACAAACGGCAGGCCCGATTGGCGCAGCCGCGCGGCGAAATCGAGTGTGGACGTTCCGCCCAGCATGAGGTCCACGATAGCGGCGTCGAACTCGCCAACGACCTTCTGCTCATCGATCTCGGCCAGAGCGCGGGCAATCACTACGTCGCTCGCGCCATGGTCGCGGCAAAGCTGCTCGACATCCATGGCGATCAGGAATTCATCCTCCAAGACAAGAATTCGCAATCCCTCAAGCAATGGCGGCACTTGGCAATCTCTCCTCAATTCTTGCAGCATCGGGTACAGTGACTCCAGTCAACCGCATCGCGGACCTTGGGGGGATCGGTCAGGCCTTAATCCGAAAAGTTCGCCCACCGGCTCTACTCCACAAGCGAGCTTCGAATTCGCCTCAATGGAGTGTAGCGAGTCATGATCGCTATTTGCCATCCTGTCATTTAAAAAAGACATGCCATCGGCAGCGGAACCGCAGCCTTGCAAAGGCGTAGCACTCAGTCTCTGGCAAGAGACTTTCGAAAGAGGGATCGAAATGTCGGGCCAGAACGGTCGCTCGTTTTCCAGCCGTCAGTACCCATGCGAGATATGCCCGCTTCGGCCATTGCCGGTGTTCCGGGAATTCGAGAAGCAGGAGCTTGCCTATGTCAGCATGTTCAAGAAGGGCGAACTGGCCGTCGACAAGGGCGCCACAGTGCTGGTCGAAGGCAGCCAAAGTGCTCATCTCTACACCGTGCTTTCGGGCTGGGCCTTCCGCTACAAACTATTGTCGGACGGCAGGCGCCAGATCCTGAACTACTCCATGCCCGGCGATCTTATCGGGCTGCAGGGCAGCCTGATGGGCGAAATGCAGCACTCGGTCGAGGCGCTGTCGCCCATGCTGTTGTGCGTCTTCGAGCGTGAAAACCTGCACGAGCTCTACCGCAACCATCCGGGCCTTGCTTACGACATTACCTGGCTGGCGTCGCGCGAGGAGCGCATGCTGGACGAGAACCTGCTCAGCGTCGGTCGGCGCACGGCGGTCGAGCGCACCGCCTATCTCATAGCCTTCATCGCCAGCCGCGCGGCGGCAGTCGGGCTCAACGGCAAGGCGCCGGTGCAAATCCCGATTACCCAGCAGCATGTCGCCGATACGCTCGGCCTGTCGCTGGTCCACACCAACAAGACGATCCGCAAGCTCATCGATCGCAAGCTGATCGCCTGGCGCGACGGCGGTTGCGAAGTGATCGACGGGGAGGGGCTGAAGGATCTCGCGCGCTGGGAGGGCCTAAGCGAAGGCCGTCGGCCGCTGATCTGACAGGCAGGCCTCCATCTGGGGCTGGACTCGCACTTGCAAACACCCTTTCATGGATACGGTTTCCGATTTCGGAACCATGACGTGTGTCGGGCGTTTGAAGCCAAGCAAACGCAAGGAGTTTAGAATGGCAACTGCCGCAGGAAAAACCGCCAACGAAAGTCAGACGAACGCCGACCTGGAAGCCGACATTCGGCAGTTGAAGGCGGATATCGAAAAGTTGACCAAGCAATTGGCCAAGACCGGCGAACATGGTTACGGCACGGCGCGGCGCGCTGCTGCCGAAGGCGTCGACCAGTTGCGCGCGCAGGGCGAAGCCGTCTTCGACAGCCTGCGTGGCAACGCCAAGGATCTTGAGGCCCAGATCACGGCCAATGTGCGCGAGAAGCCGGTCACTTCACTGGCGATCGCGGCCGGCGTCGGCTTCCTGTTTGCGCTTCTTGCCCGGCGCTAGTTTCGACAGAGATGGGCATGCTGGCACCGCTTATCTCGGCCTTGGCCTCGGGTGAAGCCATTGCCGCCATGCGCCGCGCGCGCACGGCGGCAATCGTCTACGGGCTCGCCGCCGTGGCTGCCCTGTGCGGCCTCGGGTTTCTCCTGGGGGCGGCCTACATCTGGGCGGCTGACCGTTATGGCTCGATGGCCGCCTGTCTTGGCTTCGCCGCTGGTTTCCTGGTACTGGCCGGGCTTATCGTGCTCATTCATCAACTTGCGGCTGGAACGCGTGCACGCCGACGTGCGCGAAGGCGCAATGCCGACCTGAAGGCGCTCGGTATCACCGCGGCGCTTGCCGTGCTGCCGGCCTTGCTCAAGGGGAAAGGCGGGAAGGGCGTCATTCTCGGCCCGATGATCGCGCTCGCGGCCTATGCCATCTACCGCGAGAACGTCAAACCGGATCCGGGCGATCCAGACAGCGAAGCCGACTAAAGCGCGTCGCGCTGATACGCTGTTCCCGGGAAAACCGCTTCGCACTTCTGAAATTGCTTTAAGCCGGCAGATCTTCAAGCGGCATCGATATTTCGGCGAACACGCCTTCGGCGCGGAATTCGTGGGTCACTTCGCTCGACAAAACCTTGGCGAGGCTGCGGCGGATCAGGATAGAGCCGAAGCCCTGGCGTTCCGGCGGGTCGACTTTCGGCCCACCGCTTTCGCTCCAGGTCAGCACAAGGCGGCGCGCGCCTTTCTTGCCCGCCGCCTTCCAGTCGACATCGACCTTCCCCGAGCCAACCGACAGCGATCCGTATTGCAGCGCGTTGCTGGCCAGTTCGTGCATGATCAAACCGAGCCCCACCGCCTGGTCGGGCGAAAGCAGCAGATCCGGACCGGAGATCACGATGCGCGGCCGTTCTGCCGAATCGAACGGCTTGACCTCGATCTGCATCAGTTCGCGAATACCGATGCCGCGCCATTCGCGATCCGACAGCAGGTTATGGGCAGCGCCCAGCGCCTGCAGCCTGGCGCCGAAGGCTTCCAGGAATTCGCTTGGGCGGCGAGCGTGGCGAACGGTCTGCGTCGCCAGCGCCTGCACCGTCGCCAGCGTGTTCTTGACCCGATGGTTGAGCTCGCGCAGCAGCAGCCTTTGCCGGTCCTCGCCGAGCTTGCGTTCCGAGATGTCGTAGTTGACGCCAAAGATCAGCGTCGGCTTGCCTTCGCCGTCGCGCTCGATGACGCGGCCGCGGGTGACTATCCAGCGCGGCGGATCGAAGCCTTTGACCCGGTATTCGCCGAAATAGTCGTCGCTGCCGGTCAGGGCATCGCGAAAGCGCGTCTCGGTCTGGTAGACGTCGCGCGGGTCGATGGCGGCCAGAATGTCGCGCGCCCGCAGCCGGTTCGAACGCGGCAGGTTGAACAGCTCCGACAAACGCACATCGCATTCGATCATGTCGGTGCGGATATCCCAGGCCCAACTGGCGAGCGAGGCGGCATCGAGCGCTATGGCTCGGCGCTTTTCCTCCTGCGCCAAAGCAGCCGTGGCAATGGCGCCGCTGCGGGTGGCGTCCTTGAGGGTAAACAGGCTGGCGGCGAGGCTGGCCAGCGATTTCAAATGATCGAGCGCGGCAGCGGACGGAAATTCATGCGGCTCCCGGTCGAGTACGCACACCGTACCGACGCGCGCGCCGGCGACCACCATCGGCGCGCCGACATAAAAGCGGACATGGTGTTCGCCGGTGACCAGCGGGTTGCGGGAGAAGCGAGGGTCGATGCTGGCATCCGGCACCACCATGGGCTCGTCGCCGGCGGCAATGGTATGGGCGCAGAACGATATGTCGGTCGCGGTTTCGGTCTCGTTGAAGCCGACACAGGATTTGAACCACTGTCGTTCGGTGTCGAGCAGCGTGACGAGCGCGATCGGCGCCTGCATCACGGCTGCGGCAAGGCCGGTGATGCGATCGAAGTCGGGATCGGAGTCGGTGTCGATCGCGTCAAGCCTATGCAGTACGGCAACCCGCTCCGGCGCCGCCACGGCGCGGCGGACCTCAACCGGCAAACCAGCCTGCTTCGCCACCTTGCTATCCACCAAGCCCCCTCGCTTGCAGGCCCCACCTGCGGTGGCGCGCATCTCGCGCGGCCGTCGCGCGCCGGAACTTTTGTAGCAAGCAATCGTTACCCCACCATGTTTCGCCGGCGATGGTTTTATCCACCATCCCGGTTGCGCGATAGGAACGCCGCCGATGACCAAGATCGCCCCTGAAAACAAAGCCCGTCAGGGGCGCTGGGGTTGGCACGGCCTGCGCATATTGGTCGCCGCGTTGCTCCTGGCTTTCATTGCTTGGGGAGCGGCCGAGATTTATGGCCAAAAGATCGATCCAGATACCCCTGAAAGCCAGGGGCAGCCCACCGGCCAGACCGCGCCGGCCGACCAGAGCGCGCCAGCCGGCGAGGGGCAGTCGGGCGGCTAGGGTTTTCCGCGTCATTCGTAATCGCATCAGGCGGCCTTCGCCTGGGCGGCTTGCGCCGGAACCAGGACGTTCAGTGCGCCAGGGTGGATCTGGATTGTCGTTTCACGCTCCAGCTTGACCAGTTCGCCGTCGATGACGGCACCGAATTTCTTGCTCCCTGTATGGATTTTCACGATTGCCTTGTCGGCCTGATGGGTTTCGACATGATCGCTGTCGCGCCACCTGCCGCGAGCCATGTCGAAGAGCGCCCTGACCAGCTCGCCACGCTGCCGCGCCACGGTGACATAGATGCCGAGCACGCCGCCGGCAGGATTGTCGGCATAAGGCAGATGGCCTTCGCCAAACAGATTGTTGGAAATGCCGATGCCGCTGATGCGGGTCACGATCTCGGCTTCGCCGACCGTCAATGTCACCTTCATGGCGGGAGGATTGTTGATCGTCGTCCAAGCGGCCTTGGCCGAAGCGCGAATCTTTCCCAGGCGCGAGGCGAATTCCATATTGTCGCGCAGCTTCACCATCCTGGCGTGCAGTCCGATCGAAAACTGATGCACGAACGGCCGGCCATTCGCGCTCGCGATATCGACCGCCATGATCTCGCCGTCGGCAAAGGACTTCAGCGCGCCATCGATGGTCTGCGGAATTCCAAGGCCGCGGGCGAACAGGTTCATTGTTCCTGCAGGCAGGACGGCCAGCGCCTTCTTGCCATTCATCAGCCGCCCCGCGGCGGCCGAAATGGTGCCGTCGCCGCCACCGGCCAGCACGACGTCGATGTCGCGCCGCGCGGCGACCTTGTCGAGCGCCGCGACAATCTCCTTGCCGGCGACGATGTCGATCTCGATGGAGTGACCAGCCGCCTCGAGCGTCTGGCGCATCCGGTCGGTTAGCGCTGAAAGATCGGTGGTCCGCAAGGTGCCGCCGTCCCGGTTCAGCACCGCTGCAAATCGCATGCCCCACTCCGTATTCTTTTTAGCGGCCGGAATGCCAGCCGCAGGCTGAAACGGGCAAGCTTGGCAAAGGTTCCATCGGCCGGGCGGGAATGTCGGGCGATTCCGCGGACTTGCCCAGGGTATTTCGATGCTCCCGTTTTTTCGGAACAAGCGCCTTGTCACAACGTTGTGATCCCATTGGAGGCGCCGCCTTCGGTCTCCCGGCAAGTGGTTTGCCGATTGCGGCGCGCATGAGATCACGCAAGAGGAGACTTAATCATGATCCGCACACTGTTCGCGACGACTGCACTCGCAACGCTGATCGCTACCGGTGCGTTTGCGCAGTCAACGACGGCCCCGGCGACGACCCCAGCGCCGGCTGAAGCCCCTGCTACCATCGCGCCGGCGCCGCAACAGGCCGACGGCGCGCTGATGACCAATATCATCGGCGAGTCCGTGTACAATGGCACTGGCGACGATGCGCAGAAGATCGGTGACGTCAGCGACGTCGTCCTCGATGAAAACGGCCAGGCGAAATCCGCCATTATCGGCGTTGGCGGCTTCCTCGGCATAGGCAGCAAGAACGTCGCCTTCGACTACGGCAAGTTGCAATGGGTCGAGAGGAATGGTGACCGCTGGCTCGTCGCCGAGACGACGAAAAAAGCGTTGACGGCGCTGCCCGACTTCGACCGTAAGCCCTACGATCCGGCCCCGGCGCCTGCTTCCACGGCGCAGAACGACCCGCAGAAGCCGGTTGATCTCAACGCCGCGCCGTCAGAACCGGCGGTGAAACGCGCTGACGGCAATCTCGCAACCAACATCATCGGCGAGAATGTCTACAATGGCACTGGCGACGATGCCCAGAATATCGGTGACGTCAACGACATCGTGCTGACCAAGGATGGCAAGGCGCAGTCGCTGGTGATCGGCGTCGGCGGCTTCCTCGGCATGGGTGAAAAGAATGTCACCTATGATTTCGCCAAGGCGCAGTGGGCCGAAAAGAACGGCGATCGCTGGCTGGTGGCGCAGACGACCAAGGAGGAACTGCAGGCGCAGCCTGATTTCGACCGCAAGCCGTATGATCCGGCGCCGGTGACGACAACCTCCGACGCAACGCAGCCGACTGCTCCCGCTGCCCCGACGGCCGTTGCACCGGCTGACAATGCTCAGCCAGCGGACAAGACCGCGGAAGCTCCGGCCGGCACAAAGGCTACCGATCCGACGCAAACGGCAGCGATCGACAAGTCCACACTGACCGAAATGCCGGTCGGTAACATTAGAGGCGACGACCTGAAGGGCACCACCGTCTATGGCGCCAACGACGCCAAGGTCGGCGAGATCGGCGACGTCGTGCTCACGCCCGACAGCAAGCCGGATGCCGTCATCATCGATGTCGGCGGCTTTCTAGGCATCGGCGCCAAGGAGGTCGCGGTCGGCATGGACAAGCTCAAGTTCATGACCGACAAGGACGGCAACAAATATCTCTACACCAACTTCACCAAGGAGCAGCTGCAGGCGCAGGCCGCGTATGACAAGGGCAGCTATGCCGAGAAGCGCGACCAGCAGCGGATGATGGTACAGTAAGGGAATAGGCAGTAGGGATTAGGCAGTAGGCGAAAAACCAAGCGACTAGGCATCAGGCCGCCGGAAACATTCTGCTGCCTGCTGCCTGCTGCTTGCTGCCTGCTGCCTACTGCCTGCCCACATACCCCACCACCCCCTGGCCCGTCAGCTCTGCAAGCGCCAGCGACTGGTCGAGATGCTCGGCGCGCCAGGCAAGCAGCCGCTCGGCAAATTCAAGCCGCACGCTGAGATAGGCCGGGTCGGCGGCAACGTTGGCCAGTTCGCCCGGATCCTTCTGCATGTCGAAGAGCAGCGGCGGCAGGCCGCCGCCGAAATGCACGTATTTGAATTTTTCCGTACGGATGACGGCGAGGTTGCACTGGCGCGAGCCGATGCCGAAATGCCGTTCGGCCTCACCGCTGGCAATCGAGCGGAAGTCGAACTCCCAATGCGCCGCGTCGCGCCAATCCTTAGGCGGTTCATCTTGCAGGAACGGTTTTAGCGAGCGGCCGTCGAGATGCAGCTGGGCGTCGGCGTCCAGCAGATCGAGCAAGGTCGGGAAGATGTCGACGGCCTCGGTGAAGTGGTTGACGGTCGAGCCGGCTGCATTGCCGTGACGCGGGTCGCGCACGATCAATGGGATGTGATAGCTGCCGTCGAAGAAGCCGCCTTTGCCCAGCATGAAATGGTCGCCCATCATCTCGGCGTGGTCCGAAGTCAGCACGATGATGGTGTCATCCCATGCATTCGCCGTCTTGATCGCTTGCCAGATGCGGCCAAGCTGCGCGTCGACCTCCGAGATCATACCGTAATAGATCGCGCGGATGGCCCGGATGTTGTCGTCGCCCCAGTCGCGCACGTGGCCGTTGGTGCCGGGGCGGAAGCTTCTCCGCTTCTGGCGACCAAGGTCGTAAGCCAGATAGGGATGCCTTTGCGCCTCTGCCTGCCAAGTCTCGACATGGCGGAAGGGCGGTCCGTCCGCCGGATCATACAGCGTGTTGTAGGGCTGCGGTACGACAAAGGGCGGATGCGGGCTGATGAAGGAGACATGCGCGAACCATGGCGAATCCTGTTCGTCCAGCCAGCGAATGAATTCGCCGGCAAGAAAAGCGGTCGGCGTCTCGTCCCTGGAATAGACAGGCGGCGCGCTGGTCACGGCGTCGCCCGCTTCCCCGCCCACGGGGCGGTGAATGCCGGGAGAGCCCGCGCTGGTGTCGACGCTACGTGCCTTCAGCCATGACAGCCATGGTTTCTGATGCTCAGGCAGGAACTGGCGAACGCTGAAGCCGGGCAGCACGCCCTCATAGCTTTTCAGCCGGGGATCGCCCGGCGCCATCGTGCGCGGATCGGGCGAGACGTCGGTGTAGCCGAACAAAGTCGGATCATAGCCGAGGGCGCGGGCCGAAAGCGCCATGTTGCCGTGGCGGGCGTCGAGCGGCGTGCCGTTGCGGCAGACGCGATTGTTCATCTGGTAGAGGCCGGTGTAGAGGCACGCGCGGGCCGGCGAGCAGGGCGCCGCGCCGCCGTAATGCCGCATGAAAAGGACGCCTTCGGCGGCGAGCGCATCGGCATTCGGCGTCTTCACCACGGCATGGCCGGCAGCCGACAGGCAATCGCCCCGCCATTGGTCGCAGGAGATCAATAGGATGTTCGGGCGTCTGCTTTTCGCGGCCAATGCTCTATCCTGTCACGTCGGGAAGACGTTCAATGAACCGGAATTTGGCGGCAGCGCAAGCCTGTCAGTCTTGCTTAAATGGTGAACGAAAATTTCTTGCTGTTCACTATTGGGATACAGTCCATTCTGAGTTTGCCGCCTTTGCCATTGCCAGGCGGCCACTCATATAGACGTGGACAGCGGCAAGAGCCGCAAACCGAAGGGAAGGAGCAAGACAATGCTCGACCAGATCAAGGGCCTGCATCACGTGACGTCGATGGCCGGCGATGCGCGCCAGAACAATAATTTCTTCACGCACAAGCTCGGCCTGCGCCGGGTCAAGAAGACCGTCAACTTCGACGCGCCAGATGTCTATCACCTCTATTATGGTGACGAGCACGGTACGCCCGGCTCGGTGATGACCTATTTTCCGTTCCCGGACATTGCCAGGGGCCGCCACGGCGTCGGCGAGGTCGGTACCACGGCCTATTCGGTGCCGGCCGGCACGCTCGGCTATTGGGAAAAGCGCTTCGCCGATGAAGGCGTTGCGGGTGTCTCCCGCGAAGAGACGTTCGGCGAGAAGCGGCTGGCCTTCGCCGGTCCCGACGGCGACGGTTTCGCGCTGGTCGAAGACAAGGCGGACAGCCGCGCGCCATGGTTGAAAGGCGGCATTCCCGCTGATGAGGCGATACGCGGCTTCCACTCGGTCTCGCTCAGATTGAAGGATGGTGGCGCCACGGAAGAGCTGTTGAAGTTCATGGGCTATGAGCAAGTGGACAAGTCCGGCAGTGTCAGCCGGCTCGCCATCAAGAACGGCAACGGCGCTGATGTCGTAGATATCGAATCGCTGCCTACCGCGGGCTTTGCCAATCTCGGCGCCGGCTCGGTCCACCATGTCGCCTTCGCGGTGGAGAACCGCGCCCAGCAACTCGAAGTGCGCAAGGCGCTGATCGATACGGGTTATGGCGTAACGCCGGTGATCGACCGCGACTATTTCTGGGCGATCTACTTCCGAACGCCGGGCGGCGTGCTGTTCGAAGTCGCTACCAATGAGCCGGGCTTCGACCGCGACGAGGACACCGCCCATCTCGGCGAAGCCCTGAAACTGCCGACGCAGCACCAGCATCTGCGGCCATATCTTGAAGAGCATCTGCAGAAGCTGGAAGGCTGAGACGATGAGCAAGGAAGCTTACATCCATAAGGCGCTGCCGGGTTCGCCCGGCGGCCCGCTGCTCTTCGTCTTTCACGGCACCGGCGCGGACGAGAGCCAGCTGCTGTCGCTCGGGCGCGACCTCGCGCCACAGGCGACGATCGTATCGCCGCGCGGCGATGTTTCCGAGCATGGTGCGTCGCGTTTCTTCCGCCGCACCGGCGAGGGCGTCTACGATATGGACGACCTCGCGCGGGCGACCGCCAAGATGGCCGGTTTCATCAAGGCGCAGGTGATAGCGGCAAGGCCATCTTCGGTCTTGGGTCTCGGCTATTCCAACGGCGCCAACATCCTGGCGTCCGTAATGTTCGCCGCGCCCGAGCTGTTCGATGCGGCGGTGCTGATGCACCCGCTGATCCCGTTCGAACCGCAGGTGCAGGGCAGCCTTGCCGGACGCCGCATCCTGGTCACCGCCGGCAAGCGCGACCCGATCTGCCCGCCCAACCTGACATCCCGGCTGGAGGCCTATTTGCGCGCCGATGGCGCCGATGTCACAGTGGAGTGGCACGATGGCGGCCACCAAATTCGACCAAACGAGATCGAAGCGGCGAGGCGGCTTTTTGCCGATGCGCCGGTTGAAGGAGCAAGCGATGCCTGACGAATTGCCTGAGATCGAACTCGAGGACCGCGGCTCGAAGGGACGTTATGTCCTGCGCGGGCCCGGTGGCGCCGAGGCGGAAATGACCTTCACCAAGGTCGGCGAGCACCAGATCATCATCGATCACACCGAAGTGCCGGACGTGTTTCGCGGCCAGGGCGCCGGCCTTCGGCTTGTCACACGCGCCGTCGAGGATGCGCGGGCAGTGGGCAAGAAGATCATCCCGCTCTGCCCCTTCGCCAACGCCCAGTTCCGCCGCCATCCGGAATGGGCGGATGTGCTGAAGCAATAGACCTTTTTCCCTTCTCCCCTTGTGGGGTGAGCAGCCGGTTTGCCGAAGGCGAATTCATCGTGCCGGTGGCATGATGAAAGGCCGGCGAACGCCGGGACGCTGCGAAGCAGCGGGGACCGGCAGGTGGTCGGAGTCGCTCAGCCACAAGAGCGAACGCCTCTCTGGCATTTGCGCAGTTCGGCCTTCTTGCCTAAGTACACAGTTCGCTGCGGTTCGTCCGCTCCTGCCAACTGACCGAATGGCTTCCTGATGACCGAATCCGATCTCGTCCCCGTCTTCGACGGCCACAACGACACGCTGCTGCGACTGTACCAGTCGAAAGACACCGACGTCGAAAAGCTGTTCATCGAGGGGACGCAGGGCGGTCATATAGATCTGCCGCGCGCCAAGAAGGGCGGCTTTGCCGGCGGCATGTTCGCGATCTTTCCACCGCCGGTCGAGAAGAGCAAACGCTCTGCGGTGCCGCCGGCGCCGAGCGACAATGAGCCGTTGCCGCCGGAACTGCCGCGCGCTGATGCGCTCAATTCCACCATCGGCATGGCCTCGATCCTGTTTCGGCTGGAGCGAGCGGGGGCGCTGACCGTCTGCCGCAGTGCCGGTGACATTCGCGAGGCGATGGCGAAAGGTTCGATCGCGGCGGTGTTTCATATTGAAGGCGTCGAGGCGATCGATCCCGAACTTACCTTGCTCGACGTGCTCTACGAAGCCGGCCTGCGCTCGCTCGGCATTGTCTGGAGCCGCCCCAACGCCTTCGGCCACGGCGTCCCGTTCCGCTTTCCGTCGTCGCCCGATACCGGACCGGGGCTGACCGATGCCGGCAAGGCGCTGATCAAGGCCTGCAATCAGCTCAAGATCATGGTCGACCTGTCGCATCTCAACGAAAAGGGCTTTCGCGATGTCGCCGCACTCAGCGATGCGCCGCTGGTCGCCACCCATTCGAACGTGCATGCGCTGTGCACCCATTCGCGCAACCTGACGGACTGGCAGCTCGGCGCTATCCGCGAGACCGGCGGCATGGTCGGGCTCAACTTCGCCACCGGCTTCCTGCGCGAAGACGGACGGATGAACTCGGACACCAGCCTCGACATCATGGTGCGCCATGTCGACTCGCTGCTGCAGGCGCTGGGCGAGGACGGCGTCGGTCTCGGCTCCGATTTCGACGGCGCCATGATCCCGGCGGTCATCGGCGACGTTGCCGGTCTGCCGAAGCTGATAGATGCGCTGGCCGCGCGCGGTTTCGGACGCGCGTTGATCGAGAAGATCGCCTATCGCAACTGGCTGAGCGTTCTCGAAAGAACCATAGGCTGAGGCTTAAGCGCCCATGCGCTTCAGCCAATCCTGGCCGCCGCGATCCCTGATCATCGGCAGCGGGTTCTCCCAGTCCAGCCGCGCGCAGATGCGGTAGACTTCGAGCGTCTCGGCGCTCATTTCGCCGCGCTTGTAGAAGTACATGGCGGCGGCATAGCGGGCGCGACCCGACCATTTTTCGCCGAGCGGCGTGTTGACCAGTTGCCACTGTTCGGCGGCTTCCGCCTCATCATCCGGTTCGTTGGCCATGATCAGAAATCCGCCGGCGGATTGGCGGTGCGGCGGTCGAGCTTGATGAAGGGACGGGCCACCACCTTGGCCCGCTTCATCAGCTTCTGGTACTGCAACTCGCGCATTGCGTAGATCTCGACCCAGAGGTCTTCGACCATCCTATCACCATAGGGACGCGTCAGCGAGGCGATGGCGATATTGCGCTTGGCCATCGGCGACCACATGGCGGCGCTGACCAGCCCGACCTCCTGATGCTTCTTGTGATAGACGATGGCGTGTTCGGCCGGGATGTTGCCTTCGATCTCCAGCCCGACCAGCACATGGCGCAGCTTGCGTTTGGCGCGCGCTTCGAGCATGGCGCGGCTTCCATTGAAATGGCCTTTTCCCAAATCGACCATAAAGCCGAGACCGATCTCGTCCGGCATGCGCAGACGGTCGGCGCGAATGGCATGCTCGGCGGTGGTGAAGTCGGCATTGGCGACGATGAGGCCGGCTTCCAGCCGGGCGCGGTTGAGGGCGGCGTAGCCGATGGCGCGGATGCCGCGCAGTTCGCCTGCCGTCATCAGGCGGTCCCAGAGGCTGAGCGCTTTTTCGGCCGGCACGAACAGTTCGTAGCCGAGATCGCCGGTGAAGCCGGTGCGTGAGATGGTGACGGTGCTACCGTCATGCGGGAACTCGGCGAGATCGAACACTTTGAGTTTTTCAACGCCGGCAAAGCCGGCCTCGCGCAGCACGGCGAAGGAGGTTGGGCCTTGCAGAGCGAGACCAGCGACGCTTTCAGTCTCTTCTTCGACGGTCACTTCGAAACCGATGGCGCTGTCGAGCAGCCAAGGCAGGTGCCGCTCCTGCGAACACAGGCGGAAGCGGGTCGGCGACAGCCGGAACAGCGTGCCGTCATCGAGGACAAAACCTTCGTCGTCGCACCATGCGGTGTAGTGGACGCGGCCCGGTTTCAGCTTGGTGACATCGCGCAGCGTGACGCGATCGAGGAAGGCTTCGGCATCCGGCCCCTCGATGCGGTATTTGGTCATCGGCGAGATGTCGAACAAAGCCGCCTGGCTGCGGATGGCGAAATATTCGAGTTCCTCGTCCCACAGCGAATGCGGCGCGCGATAGCCGGCCCAATTGTACCAGTCCTGAGTTTTGGCCAGCGCATCGATGCGCGGCTGGAACGGCGTGCCGAGACGCAGTGTGCGGAAATGCGACTGCGCTGTGGTGCGGGCGGCGTTGTTGATCGGACTCGTCATGACGGCATTCCTTCGCCGTAAAGTGCGGCGTTGACTGGCTGAAACATCCGATCATCCCTTCATCGCGATGATGCGCCGCGCCGCATTCAAACCGGGAGCACCCGAAACGCCGCCGCCCGGATGCGAACCGGCGCCGGCCAGGAACAGCCCCTCGATCGGCGTGTCGTAGCCCGACCAGCCGGAGACGGGCCGCGACATCAACATCTGGTCGGCCTGCAATTCGCCGTGGTGCCAATGGCCGCCCGGCATGCGGCAATTGGCTTCGATATCGGCTGGCGTCAAAAGCTCGGCATGCAGCACGGACTTGCCGATACCGGGGGCGTACGCTTCGAGCTGCGCCATAACAGCCTTGAGGAATTTCGGCTTGCCGGCATCCCAACCCTCTTTCAGCGCATAAGGCGCGTATTGCACGATCGCCGACAGCACGTAGGCGCCGCTTGGCGCGAGCGACGGGTCGGAGAGCGACGGCAGTGTGATCTCCATCACCGGTTCGGCTGAGAACTCGCCATATTTTGACGGGTTGAAGGCGCGCTCGACATGGTTGGCCGAGGGCGCGATGACCAGACGGCCCTTGTGGCTGGCGGCGTCGACGCCGGCGAAGTGCGGCGGCCGGTCGAGCGCCAGATGGAGCTTGGCCGCATCGCCCTTCATGCGAATGTTCTTCACCTTGCGCACGAAGCCGGTGCCGATCTCGCGTGACCCGACCAGGCCGAGCATGGTGGTCGCCGGGTTGATGGCGGAGATGATGGTTCTGGCTTGCAGCACCTCGCCGCTGTCGAGGGTCACGCCGACGGCGCGGCCTTTCTCGACGACTATCCTGGCCACGGGCGCTGCCGTGCGGATGGTGACGCCGGCTTGCTCCGCGGCCGCGCGGATCGCGGCGACGACCGCACCCATGCCACCTTTCGGCAGCATCTGTGCCCCTGCCGCACCGCCGGTCTCGCCGGCCAGCCGATAGTAGAGGCCGAGCAGGGAGGTCGGCGAACGCGGGCCGAGATGGCTACCAAGCGTGGCGTCGAAGGCAAGCAGGCCCTTCAGCCTGATATCGGCAAGCTGCTCGTCGAGCAGGTCGGCGACGTTCATCAGGAGAACGCGCAGGAAGTCGCGCATGTCTTCCTTGCCGAGCTTTTTCAGCGCCACGACCGTCTGGCCGAGCGCTGCGGTTTCAAGCAGCGACATGCCACCGAGATCGGGCGGGCGCCGCGACAGGAACGGTTTCAGGATGCCGGCATAGCGCATGAGTTGGGCGCGCAATTCCTTCCAGGCGGACTGCTCGGACGGAGTGGAGCCGGTCAGCACTTCGCCATAGGCGCCATGCAGGACAAGCGGCGGGCCGTCCTTCGCCAAGGCGACCGACGGCATGAAGTCTGTACGGGTGACCTGCACCCCGTGTTTCTCCAGCTCCAATGTCTTCACCACGTCGGGGTGCAGGCGGTTCAGCACATGCGCGATCGAGGAGACCCGAAAACCCGGCGCAAACTCTTCGGTGCGAGCCGCGCCGCCGACATCGCCAGCGGCTTCCAGCACCAGCACCTTGCGGCCGGCCTTGGCCAGCGTGGCGGCAGCGACAAGGCCGTTGTGGCCACCGCCAATGATAATGGCATCAAATGACGTCATGGGCCGGGCTCATATGGGAGGTCGATTTGGCGAGGTCGCGCAGGATCTCGGCTGCCGCATTGCGGCCGGGTGCGCCCATGACGCCGCCGCCGGGATGTGTCGAGGAGCCGCACATATAGAGCCCGCCGACCGGCGAGCGGTATTGTGCGTAGCCCGGCACCGGCCGGTTGAACAGCAGCTGGTCGAAGGTCAGCTCGCCCTGGAAAATATTGCCTTCGGTCAGCCCAACCTCGGCCTCGATCTCGCGTGGCGTGCGCACCTCCATATGGACGATGCGGTCGCGGAAGCCTGGCGAGTATTCCGCGATCTGCGCAACCACGCTTTCAGCGAAACCGTCGCGGTCGGCATCGGTCCAGTCCTGGCCATTCACCTTGGGCGGCGCGTACTGCACGAAGCAGCTCATAAAATGCTTGCCCGGCGGCGCCATGGTCGGGTCGAGCGTCGTTGGGATGACCATGTCGAGGAATGGGTCGGCCGACCAGCGACCGGCCTTCCAGTCGTCATAGGCGCGCTCCATGCGCTCCATGGAATCGGTGAAATGCATGTCGCCGCGATAAACGGGTGAATCCTTCGGCAGTGCCGGGAATTCCGGCAGAGAATCCAACGCGATGTTGACCTTGCCGGAGGAGCCGCGGATCTTGAAGTTCCTGACCCGCCGCAGGAAAATGTCGGGCAGTTCCTTCTCCTCGACCAGTTTCAGGAATGTGCGTTTGACGTCGGCGTTGGAGACGACGAGCTTGCCGTAAATCTCCTCGCCGCCAGCCAGCACCACGCCCTTGGCCTTGCCTCGGCTCACCAGCACATGGTCGACCTCGGCGCCGGTACGGATGGTGCCGCCGGACGCCTTGAAGGAAGCGGCGAGCGCCTTGGTGACGGCGCCCATGCCGCCGCGCGCATAGCCCCAGGCGCCGACCGAGCCGTCGACCTCACCCATATAATGGTGCAGCAGCACGTAGGCTGTGCCGGGCGACATCGGCCCGAGCGCGGTACCGATGATGCCGGACAAAGCGAAGTTCGCCTTGATGACATCGGTCTCAAAATATTCGTCGAGGAATTCCGAGATCGACATGGTCCAGAAGCGCAGCGTCAGCGCCATTTCTTCTGATGACAGGCCGGCGAATTTCTTGCCGAGATAGAGAAGCTCTCCGAGGTCACGCGGCTTGAGACTGGTCGGGTCCGGTGCGGTGCGCATCAGCAGCGGCTGGATGAAGCGGCACTGCCGCGTCACGTCGCGCGAATAACGGTCATAGGCCTCGGCGTCGCGCCTGGAGAAGCGGGCAAATTCGCGCCGGTGCGCATCGTGATCGCGGTAGTTGGCGAGGTAGTCGCCATCGCGCGTGAACACGGCGCCGCCCTCATAGGAAATCACCTGCAAGCCGAAGCGCGGCAGTTCGAGGTCGCGCATGATTTCGGGGCGAAACAGCGAGCAGACATAGGAGCAGTTGGAGTAGAGGAAGCCCGGCGTCAGCTCGCGGCTGGTAGCGGCGCCGCCGACCCAGTCGTTCTTTTCCACCACCAGCACGTCGAGCCCGGCGCGTTGCAAATAGCTGGCGTTGACCAGGCCGTTGTGTCCGCCGCCGATGACGATCGCATCCCAAGCTTTCATTCGCGCCCAGCCTTCATGGTGCTCGACCCTTCATTTTTCGCGTGATTTGTCGCCGAATGCGCGGAATTTGGCACGGCAGCGGCTATTCTGTCCAGCCGTTCTGAATGAATGTTCAACAAATGATATTGCGTTTTCCTGTTAATACGCTACGCTTTGCCGGCATTCGAACCTGCGCAATTCGGCTGATGGGACTTAAGGTCTGATGATCGAAACGGCAGATGGCGAGCCGGAATATGACGACGCCGCGATCCGCTTCCTCGAGGCGCTGTGGGGCGAGGGTTATCTGTCGCCGGGCGGACCAGACGAGGTCGACCGGGTGGTCGAAGGGCTGTCGCTCAGGGGCAAGACGATCCTCGACATCGGCTGCGGCTCCGGCGGCATCGCGCTGCATCTGGTCGAGCGCCACGGTGCCGCTCATGCCACCGGCTTCGACATCGAGCGGCCGGTGATCGAGGCGGCCAGAAAGCGGGCTGCTGTACGAGGGCTTTCAGACCGCGCCAGCTTCGTCCAGGCGCCGCCCGGAGCGCTGCCTTTCACCGATGGCGCCTTCGATGTTGTGTTCTCCAAGGACGCGCTTTTGCATGTGCCCGACAAGGACGCGCTGTTTGCCGAAATCTTCCGCGTGCTGAAACCGGGCGGCGTCTTTGCCGCCTCCGACTGGCTGATCGGCCATGACGGCGAGCCGTCATCTGAGATGAAGGCCTATGTCGCGGCCGAAGGCCTGTCCTTCGCCATGGCCTCGCCGGCACGCTATGCGCAAGCGATGCGCAGCGCCGGCTTTGCCGATGTCGCCGTCAGAGACCGCAATTCTTGGTATCGCAAGGTCGCGCGCGGCGAGCTGGAAAGGCTGAAAGGCCCGCTCTACGAGACGGCGGCAGCCGCGGTCGGAGCGGCCTATATCGACAAGAACATCAAGACCTGGGAGGCCATGAAGAAGGTGCTTGACAGTGGCGAGCACCGTCCCACTCATCTTCGCGGGTGGAAGCCGGCTGTCGTGGGATAGCCGGCAATGTGGAGCATGACGGCACCGATGAAAGCTGCGCGCGAAGAGCGATCCTCCGACACGTCTGGAGAAACCGAACCGGAAAAACGCGGCCGCAAGGCGTCGAAGGAGGTCAGGCAACAGCAGCTGATCGAAGCGACCATCGATTCGCTGGCCAAGCGCGGCTACGCGGAGACGACGATGGCCGATGTCGCCGATGGCGCCGGCCTGTCGCGCGGCATCGTCAACTTTCATTTCGAGAGCAAAGAGAAGCTGCTGATCGCCACCCTGCAGTATATGTATGACGAGTATTCGGCACATTGGCGTGCTGCCCTGCGGAAAGCCGGTGATGACCCAGCCCGCCAATTGCAGATTCTGGTTTGGGCCGACTTCGACCGCTCGATCTGCAACAAGCGCAAGCTCGCCGCTTGGCTCGCTTTCTGGGGCGAGGCCAAGTCGCGGCCGGTCTATCAGGCGCTGAGCAGTTCCCGCGACGCATATTACCAGCAGGTCTTCATCGACCTCTGCGCGACGCTCAAGCAGAGCGGCGGCTATGCCTATGAGCCGCAGGTGATGGCGCTGGCGCTGTCAGCCATGTTGGAAGGCCTGTGGCTGCGGTTGATGATGGGAACCGAAGACACCACGCGCGAAACCGCGCTGCAAGCGGCCAACGCGTTCCTCGCAGCCGCCTTTCCCAAGCACTACGGATAACCAGAAGCCGGCCAGTCGAGTCGGCAATGCAATGACAAAGAGGATGGAACAGCATGAAAAGAATAACCCGACGCCTGACACTGACATTGGCGCTGACGGCGACGCTGGCTGGTTCGGCCGCGGCGATTGCGGTCGCCGCCGACAAGGACCTGATCGTGTTCGACTGGTCCGGCTATGAGGACCCGAGCTTCCACCCCAAATATGTCGAGAAGAACGGCGACTCGCCGACCTTCGCCTTCTTCGGCGACGAGGACGAAGCCTTCGAGAAAGTGCGCTCCGGTTTCAAGGCCGATCTTGGCCATCCCTGCTCGCAGAGCGTGACAAAGTGGCGTGAGGCGGGGCTGCTGCAGCCGCTCGACACCTCGAAGATCACCGGCTGGAAGGATCTCAATCCCGGCATCATGGCGATGAAGGATCTGGCCACCACTTCGGACGGCAAGGCCTGGTTCATGCCGTGGGACTGGGGCAACACCCAGCTCACCTACAACTCCGACAAGATCGACGCGAAGGATGTGCAGTCGCTGAAGGCCTTCGCCGATCCCAAGTTCAAGGGGCGGGTCTCAATCGGCGACAATGTCGACGACGCCTATGCGCTGGCCAGCCTTGCCATCGGGCTTAAGGACTGGACCAAGATGACGGACAACCAGTTCAAGCAGGCTTCCGACTTCCTGCGTCAGGTGCACAAAAATGTCCGCTCCTACTGGACCGATACCACCGACGTCGTGCAGTTGCTGAGCGGCGGCGAGGTCGATCTCGCCTGGGCATGGAACGATGCCACGGTACAATCCGTCGCTGCCGGTGTGCCGATCAAGTCCAAGAAGGATACGGACGAAGGCATCTCGACCTGGGTCTGCGGCTACGTGCTGTTCAAGGACGCACCCGGCAATGTCGACAAGGCCTATGACTACCTCAACGCGATCAACGATCCCGAGACCGCCAAGGTGCTGGTCAAGGACTGGGGTTATGGCCAGGCCAACGCCAAGGGCATGGCCGGCGTCGACCCGGCGATCCTGAAAGAAAAGGGCTATGACGATGTGCAGAGATTCGTCGACAAGACCCTGTTCCAATCGCCCGTGCCGTCTTCGCTCAAGCTCAAGATGATCGCCGAATTCGAGAAGATCAAGGCGGGGTACTAAAGCTCTGTCCGGCTTCCTCCGTCTGCCTGTCAGTGCGCCGGGCAGACGGTCTCGCCAAGGCCGCTGAAATTCCGTAACGTCGCCCGGCCGCTTTTTGCGATGAGGAGTTTCGCGCCATGAATTCCATGCTTCGCCGCCTTGCTCTTGCTGCCGCCCTTACGGTCGGCGCAGGCGCCGTGCTTGCTTATGCCGAAGGCGGCGGAGACCTCGTCGTGTTCGACTGGTCGGGTTATGAAGATCCGTTGCTGCACCCCGACTACACCGCCAAATACGGCGCCGAGCCGACCTTTGCTTTCTTCGGCGACGAGGAGGAAGCGTTCCAGAAGATGCGCGCCGGCTTCAAGGCCGACATCGCCCACCCCTGCTCGCAAAGCGTGACCAAGTGGCGCGCGGCCGGCATTCTGCAGCCGCTCGACACCTCCCGGATCGCCGGCTGGAAGGATCTCAATCCCGGCATCATGGCGATGAAGGATCTCGCCGTCACCGCCGACGGCAAGGCCTGGTTCATGCCGTTCGACTGGGGCAACACTTCGCTGCTCTACCGCACCGACAAGGTCACGGCGGAGGAAGCGCAGTCGCTGAAGATTTTCGCCGATCCCAAATTCAAGGGCCGCGTCACCATCGGCGACAATGTCGATGACGCCTATGCGCTGGCCAGCCTGGTCATCGGCCTCAAGGACTGGACCAAGATGACCGACGCGCAGTTCCAGGAGGCGTCCGCCTTCCTGCGTGACGTCCACAAGAACGTCCGCTTTTACTGGACCGACGACACCGACCTCAACCAGGCCTTTACCGGCAATGAGGTCGACCTCGTCTGGGGCTGGAATGAGACCTTCGTGACGCTCAAGGGCCAAGGCATGCCGATCGCCATGAACCGCGACACCAGGGAAGGCATATCCACCTGGGTGTGCGGCTATGTGCTGATGAAGGATGCGCCGGGCAAGCTCGATCAGGCCTATGATTTCCTCAGTGCGGTCAACGCGCATGCCGTTTCCGATTACTTGGTCAAGACCTTCGGCTACGGCCACGGCAGCAGCGCCGGGATGGCCGCGGTCGACCATCAGGTGCTGAGCGACCGTGGCTTCGACAATCTCGACAAGTTCTTGGACAAGACGCTGTTCCAGCAGCCGGTGCCGCCTGAGCTCAAGCAGCGCATGGTCACGGAATTCGAGAAGATCAAGGCCGGCTATTGAGCGACAGGACTGAAAGAACCGATGTCGTCATCGTCGGCGCCGGTTTCACGGGCCTGTCGGCTGCGCTTGAGCTGAGAAAGGCCGGCATCGATGTCGTGCTGCTCGAAGCACGCGACCGCGTCGGCGGCAGGGTCGAGGCTATTCGCAACGGGCTTGGCGAGCGCATCGACAGCGGCGGCCAGTTTTTCTGCGAAGACATGCCGGAGGTGACGGCGCTGGCCGCGTCCCGTGGCAAGGCCTTCGTCGAAACCTATGTGAATGGCGATTTCATCACCCATCCATCGCTGTCGGTCGAAGAGGCCGAACGGACCTATCGTGGCGCGATGGCAATCCGCGAGCGGATGAATGCGATCGAGCCGGACGATCCCTCGATCGCCGGCATGAGCGCTGCCGCCTGGCTCGAATGCCAGCGTGATCCCACTGACGCCAAGACGGCTTTCCGCTCGATGATCGAAGGCCTGTGGTGCCTGGCGATGGACAAGGTGCCGCTGTGGTACCTCATCGACAATGACCGCCGCATCACCAACGAGGTGCCCGAGCTGCAATATTCGCTGCTCGAAAGCATGCAGTCGCTGGCCGAGGACATGGCGGGAGATCTCGGCGATAGCGTTCGGCTGAACGAGCCGGTTACGCGCATCGAGCACGGGCCGCAAGGGGTTCGTGCCGTCTCGGCAGGCAGCGCCATCGAAGCGCGAAGAGTGCTGGTCGCGCTGCCGCCGGCGAGGGCCGCGAAGCTGGATTTCGCGCCCGCTCTGCCGCCCGCTCTCGCAAAGGCGCTTGGCGTCTGGGAAAGCGGCGCGGTGATCAAGATCCTGGTGCGCTATCCCACGCCGTTCTGGCGCAAGCGCGACCTGTGCGGCATGGTGATGTGGCGCGACCTGCCGGGCCTGTTCGCCTGTGACGCCAGCAAGGATGCGCAACATGCTGCGCTGGTCGTCTTCGTCGGCGGACCGCTGGCCTTGCATTGGCGTCCGCTCGCGGACGCGGCGTTGCGTGCGGAGGTCACGGCAAGGCTCGTTGATGCCCTTGGCCCGGAGGCGGCCGACATTGTCGATTTCAGCCAGCGCGACTGGATCGATGACCGCTGGAGCGGCGGCGCCTACAGCGACCTTATTGTCGATGTGACGGCACGGGATGCCGAGCGCACGATCCGTGCCGGCGCAGATCCTGTTCATTTCGCATCGTCGGAACTGTCGCCGTCATTCCCGGGCTATGTCGAAGGCGCCATCGTGATGGGGCGGATCGCAGCCAGACAGATCGCGACGGAACTTAAAATTCTTAGTGGAGCATGATCTTATTCCGAAAATCGGTTCCCACTTTTCGGGATCATGCTCAGTCCGCCATCGCCACCAGGGCCTCGGGATCGTAGCCGAGGCGGACCGACGTGCCGACGGGGATATCGTCGGCGCCGAAGTCGTTGGTCTCGGTGACCGACAGTGGCTTTTCCAATCCGGGTATCTCGACGATCAGGTGGGTGATCTCGCCAAAATAGTGGCGTTCGACCACCTTGCCGGCCACTTCGAATTTCGCCGTCGCATTGTCCCACAGCACGCGCAATCGCTCCGGCCTGATGCCCAGAGTGGCGCCGCCGCCATTGCGCATGAAGGCCTTCGGCTTGTCGGTCCTGACGCGGCCGAAGCCCAGCGTGTCGACGACCAGCGAGGCGGCATTCTCCTCTATGATCTGCGCTTTTACGAAATTCATGCCGCCGAGGAAATCGGCGACTTGGCGGTTGACCGGCCGCTGGTAGATTTCCTTGGGCGAGGCGACCTGGGCGATCTTGCCGCCGAACATTACGGCGATGCGGTCGGACATAGCGAGCGCCTCATACTGGTCATGGGTGACCAGCACGAAGGTGATGCCGACCGCCTGCTGCAGGCGGCGCAGTTCGACCTGCATCTGCTCGCGCAATTTCTTGTCGAGAGCCGACAGCGGCTCGTCGAGCAGCAGCACCTTGGGCCGCATCACCAAGGCGCGGGCGAGCGCCACGCGCTGGCGCTGGCCGCCGGAAAGCTCGGTGGCGAGGCGTTTGCCGAGGCCGGTGAGCGACACCTGCGCCAGCGCTTCCTCGACGCGGCGCTTTTCTTCCGTTCCTCCCAGCCTGAGCCGTTTCAGCCCATAGGCGACATTCTGCTCGACATTGAGATGCGGGAAGATGGCATAACTCTGGAATACCATGTTGGTCGGCCGGCGGTTGGCGGGGATGCCTTCCATCGACTGGCCGCCGACCGAGATCGAGCCGCTGGTCGGGTTGTCGAAACCGGCAATCATGCGCAGCAGCGTGGTCTTGCCGCAGCCGGAAGGGCCGAGCAGCGAAAAGAATTCGCCCTCCTTGATGGTCAGCGAGGCGTCGTCGAGCGCCTTGAACGCCCCATAGCTGCGGGTAACGCTGCGGATTTCGATCATTGCTCGGTCGGTTTGGGGTCGATCAGATTGGGCCCGCTCGGACTTATCTTGCTTGGATGGCTCATCCTGAGGCCGTTCGGCCCCGGGCTGCTCAGGCATAGAGGCCTCCCTCGCTCTGGGTGCGTCTGGCCGCATGGCGGCGCAGGATCTCGGCAACGGTCATCAAAACGAAAGAGGCAACCAGCAGCAGCGTGCCCAGCGCCAACACACCCGGCAGCTTGGCGGCAAAGCGCAACTGGCCCCAGATATAGATCGGCAGCGTCGTCTCGGTGCCGGTCAGGAAGAAAGCGATGACGAACTCGTCGAGCGAGATGGTGAAGCAGACCAGGAGGCTGGAAATGATCGCCGGCGCCACCATCGGCAGCGTCACCCGCCGGAAGGTGCCGAAGGCACTCTCGCCGAGATCGGCGGAGGCTTCTTCGAGGCTGCGGTCGAAGCCCTCGAAACCGGCGGTCAGCACCGTCATCGAATAGGGAATGCAGATCAGGACATGGCCGAGCACGACGGTGAACAGCGACAGGCTCAGGCCTAACTGCAGCATGACCAGCAGCATGGAGATGGCGAGGATGATTTCCGGCAGCACCAGCGGCGCCATGATCAGGCCATTGATTGTGCGGCGGCCGGGATAGCGGTAGCGGGTGATCGAGCGGGCGGCGAGGATGCCGAGCAGCGTCGCCAGCACCGATGCCGAGATACCGACGATCAGGCTGTTCCAGGCGGCGTCAAGCAGCGCCGGCGTCTTCGGCAGGTCTTGGTACCATTTCAGCGTATACCCGGTGAGAGGAAATTTTGGCGTCGGCGCGGTGTTGATCGAGAAGATCGGCAGGAAGATCACCGGCAGATAGAGAAAGACGACGTAGAGGAAGGCGTAGGCGGACAGCCAGCCGCCGGGAAAAAGGCGCCGCCTCGCCGTCATCGCGCCAGCCTCTGCAGCGCGCGGATGATGAGCACGGTGGCGCCCGCCATCAGCGTCACGACCAGCATGGTGGTCACGGACAATGCCGCGCCGAGTGGCCAGTTGGAGGCCTTATGGAACTGCGACTCGATGGCATTGGCGATCATCACGCCATCCTTGCCGCCGACCAGCTTTGGGGTGACGTAGTCGCCGACGGTGGGGATCATGACGATGAGAGCGGCCGAGATGACGCCCGGCGCCGACAGCGGCAGCGTCACGCGCAGGAAGGAGCGCAGCGGGCCGTCGCCAAGATCGGTGGCAGCCTCGACCAAGGTGCGGTCGACCTTCTCGAGCGAAACGAAGATCGGCAGGATGGCGAAGGCCGCCCAGGCGTGTGTGAGCGTGATGATGACGGCGCTGGAATTGTAGAGTAGCGCGGTCGATGGTTCGTCGATGATGCCGAGGCCCATCAGGCCGGAATTCAGCACGCCATTATAGCCGAGGATGACTTTCCATGACATCACGCGCAGGAGATAGCTGGTCCAGAACGGGATGGTAATCAGGAACAGCCACAGGCTCTTGTGGCGACCGCCATGGAACGAGATGAAATAGGCGATCGGATAGGCGAGGATGACGGTGAAAAAGCTCACCGTCAGGGAAATGTAGAGCGAGCGCCACAGAAGATCGCGGTAGATCGGCTCGGTCAGCGCGATGCGATAGTTCTCCAGCGTGAATGTGTGGTCGATGGTGAGGTAGTTCTGCGTCCAGAAGGAGTGGGCGAAGACCACCAGGATCGGCACCAGCAGCAGGATCAAAGCGTAGACCAAGGTCGGGCTGATCAGGGCAAGGCCCTGGACGGATTCGGACTGCAGAAGGGCGTTTCGCCTTGCTCGCGTCATGCGTCGCGTGGGCACCCCTTCGGCAGCTACCGTCATTGCAGCGACCCGGGCGTGATCTCGGTTGCTGGCTCGAACTGTTCCGCCATGATGCTCCCATTGACCGGGCCGGCTGCCTGTTCCCAATTTTTGCGGAGCGCGCTTTGCTGGTTGCGCTCCAAGCTTGCCGGCTTTCTTTCATCATGAGCGCATCCGTGCATTGAAATCAAGCGCTATTTCTGCAATATTGATTGAACGGACATTCAAAATGAAGTGAAGAAAGCCGGCTTTCCTGCCCTTGGCGCTTCGCTTTCTGTCCGGTGAAATTACGCTCAGACGATGCGAGGCAATGATGGCGGCTGCAAGAGACCTAAGAGCGATGGAAATGGCTGACGGTGGCGATGCGGTCGAGCTGGCCAAGCGCCATCTCATCCAGCCCTGGCCTTATGCCGGCTCGGTCGGCAATGAAGCGCGTGCGCTGATTGGCGAGGGCGATGGCATCTACATCACCGATGTAACAGGCAAGCGACTGATCGACGGGCCGGCCGGCATGTGGTGCATCAATGTCGGCCACCGCCGCGAGGAGCTGGCCAGGGTGATGTACGACCAGGCGATGATGCTGTCCTACAACACGCCCTGGTATACGATGAATGCGCCGTCGGCCGAGCTCGCCAAGCGCCTCGCCGATCATGCGCCGGGCGATCTCAGCCATACCTTCTTCACCACCGGCGGATCGTCGGCTGTCGAGACGGCGCTGCGCTTCATGCAGTTCTACAACAATGTGCGCGGGCGGCCGGAAAAGAAGCTGATCCTCAGCCGCGGCGGCGCCTATCACGGCTCGACCTATCTGTCGGCCTCGCTCAACGGCCGGCCGCGCGACCGCGACTGGATGGACGGCGCCGACGATCTGGTCGTCAAACTGTCCTCGCCAGACCCGTTCCGGCGGCCGAAAGGCATTGACATCGCCGCCTTCTGCGATTTCCTGGTCGATCAGTTTCGCGATGCGGTCGCCCGCGTCGGCGCAGAGAAGATCGGTGCTTTCGTCGGCGAACCGGTGCAGGCATCCGGCGGCGTCGTCGTGCCGCCGGATGGCTATCTCAAGCGCATTCGCGAAATCTGCAGGGACAACGATATCCTCTATATCTCCGATGAGGTGGTGACCGGCTTCGGGCGGCTCGGCCATGTCTTTGCCTCCGGCGATGGCTTCGGCATCGACCCCGACATGATCACCTTCGCCAAGGGCGTTACATCAGGCTATTTCCCGCTTGGCGGCGTCATCATCTCGGAGCGGCTGCTTCAGGAAATGCGCCGTTCCAACCATCCCGATGCGATGTTCGGCCATGGCCTGACCTATACCAGTCATCCCATCGGCTGCGCGGTGGCGCTGAAGAACCTCGATATCCTGGAAGACAGCGTGCTGGCCCACACGCGCGATGTCGCGCCCTATTTCCAGGCGCAGTTGAAGACGCTGGAGGAACTGCCGCTGGTTGGCGAAGTCCGCGGCATGGGCCTGATGGGCTGCGTCGAGTGCGTAGCCGACCGCGAAAGCAAGGATCCGCTGCAGCTCGACAAGGATGTCGGCAAGCGCATCGACGCGCATTGCCACGAACTCGGCCTCCTGGTCCGGCCGCTGATCAACATGTGCGTGATGTCGCCGCCGCTGATCATCACGCGAGAGCAGATCGACGACATAGTGGCGATCCTGCGCGAAGGCATTTCGCGGACCATGGATGATCTGCGCAAAGAGGGCGTGTGGCAGGGGTGACTGGCAGTTCCGCCCCTACACCTGCGAGCGCATAGCCTCATTGAGGTTCCACATGTCCTTCTCCTCCGGCGCCGTCTCCAGGCCCAGCACCGGGATCTGCTTGCGCAGATGGTCGTGGTGGGTGCGCACACCGTATTCGAGGTCGGAGAGATAAAAACCCTCGAAGGCCTCCGAGATCATGGACTCGTTTGACCAGACGGAAAGCTGCACGTCCTCGTTCATGGTATCGCGGTCGATGCGGTAGGCGAGATAGCGGGCGGCCGCCTGTTCCCGGGTCTCGTCGGGGTAGCGGTAGATGGCGCCGCGCAGCAGCGTCTCGCCGGTCGACAGCGGGAACTCCTGATAGAACTGCACCGATTCCGGCATGATCGACAGCGCGTTGTTGGGGAAGATGCCGTAATAGATCCAGGCCCTGCGCAGATGCTCCGGCAGGTGTGAGGCATCGGGCGTGAGCTTGATGTATTCGCGCACGCTCCAGCGCCGGCCGGCATGCGGATTGTAGGTGGCAAACGAGCGCGACACGCCGTTGATGAACGGCTCGTCGAAATAGGTCGAGCCGTAGAGATCCTGCAGCGCCGGATGCGCCATGGCGACGTGGTAGCCTTCATTGTCGACGTCGCGCACCGACTTCCAGTTGACCGGCGTTTTCTGTGTCCAGATGCCCCAGGACGGCACCATCTCGGCCACGTTGTAGTGTGCCATCTCGGCCTCGATCGGCTTCAACAGTTCGGCCACCGAAGGCTGCGGGCCGCCCTTGCGAAAGCGGACAAAGATGAAGCCCATCCATATCTCAAGGTCGAGCGGCATCAGGCCGAATTCGGTCTTGTCGAGCTCGGGGAAGGAGCGCGGCCGGGCGGCGCCGCGCAGCGTGCCGTCGAGATTGTAGACCCAGCCATGGAACGGGCAGACCAGCGCGTTCTTGCAGGTGCCCTGGCTGTCGGCGACGACGCGGCTGCCGCGATGCCGGCACATGTTGTTGAAGGCGCGCACGACGCCGTCCTTGCCGCGCACGATGAGCGCCCGCTCGCCGACCACGTCCATAGTCAGATAGTCGCCGGCATTCGGCACGTCGCAGACATGGCCGGCGATCTGCCAATGGTTGCGGAAGACGTATTCCTTCTCAAGTTCGAGAAGCGCGTCGGAGTGATAACTCCAGCCCGGCAGACCCCGCCGGTCCCAATCATTGGGGATCGCCACGTCACGGAGATGCGGGTTCATAAAAAAGCTCTTCTTTTATTGAATACTCATTCAATAAAACCATATTTTACATTGAAATGCAATGGCTTGTAGAAATCTCAACTTTTCAAGTCGGCACAACAGGACCAGCTGAAAGCCAGAAAATCCCGGAATATCCGGGCGTTAACCGGGGGCGTGAAATAGCTGTCCGGCATGCGGATTTGGCCGTGCCGAGCTTGCAAACACGGCCCGCTCCGAGACGAAAATACCTGGCGTCCGCAAATTCGATCCGCAGTGTGAGCTTGTTCATAGTGCGGCCGACAGGAAGCGGGCTTGGTGCGTTCGCGGCCCGCCTGTCGTCAACATTTGATTGCCCGCATGAAACAGCTTCGCAAACGCATCTTGCCGTCGGCACATGACCGGATCTGTCCGGATATGCCCGAATTTCTTGTTTCAAACCTGTTACGCGGGCAAGCCAAGCGCATCATTCGCCCGTTACCAGGCGCGCTTAGGTTCGTTTCATAAGAAAACGAAGGGGAGCAGCAATGCATACGAAAGTCGAGATCACTAGCAACGAACGACGCGCCAAACTGGCACTGCGTCAGCGCGCCAGCGACCATCCGGTTGCGATGTTCTCCATGCTGGGCGCCTGCGCTCTGGCCGTCATGTTCCTGACACCGGCTTCCGGTCCGGCTTTTGCTTCGCTCAACCCGCCGGCCAATGTTGTCCAGGGCGCGCCGACCACCATCAAGACCGCCCGGCTGCCGGAGCCGGAAATCGATTTTGCCTGCCAGGGTCAGGCCTGGGGCGCCGAGAGCGCGGAGTGCCTGCGCGTCATCGCCGCCCAGTCCGGCGTGCACAAGGCGCGTTCCGTCCGCATGATCGCCAACGCAGCGCCGCTGACCACGACACCCAACGTTTTCTGAACCTCCCGAGCGCTTCCTCCCGCGCTCGTTCTTGGCTCCCGCCGCTTCCCTCGGTCGGGAGCCTCTTTTTTAGGGCCTATCGATATTCGGGTGAGGCCGGCCTGCGCATGGAGGTTCCCTGCGCTTCCGGTGCTCGCGTACTTCAAGTACGCTCCGCTCCGGTTCTCGGGAACCACCATTCTCGACTCGGCCTGACCCGAATCTCGATAGACCCTACATGGGTGCTTCCGAAAACTTAGCCGGCGGCGGCGACCTGGTCGGCTATTGCCGAGAGTACGCCGCGGACGTCCAGCGTCGAGAACGGCTTTTCCAGGATTTGCGGGCGCTGCGGCGCCGGCAAGGCTTCGATCTCGGCCTTGGCGCCGATCAGGTCGCCGGTGACCAGCACGAAGCGTTTGGCCAGCGCCAGGTTGTCGGCGAGCAATTCGCGGTAGATGGCAATGCCGCTGGTGCCGGGCATGCGCAAGTCGGAAAAGACGATGTCTGGCGGCATGTGGCCGGTCAAGGTCGCCGCCGCCGACGTCCAGGCCGGCACGACCCGCGACTTGATACCCATCAGTTCCAGGATGTCGGAGAGGGAGCCGGCGACGTCGGGTTCGTCGTCGATGATCAGCGCATGGCGCAAGCCGCTGGAACGAGCCGGGCTGTCGCCGGCTGCTGCCGCGCCGCCGGTGATTACCGGCAGCTGGACGACGAAGCGCGCGCCACGCGGCAGCACCTCCTCGAACCAGATATTGCCGTTGTGGCGCTCGACGATCGATTTCGAGATCGACAGGCCGATGCCGGTGCCGACGCCGACCGGCTTGGTGGTGAAATAGGATTCGAAGATGCGGCTGCGGATCGCCTCGGGAATGCCCGGTCCGTTGTCCTCGACCGAAAACCCGGGGTTGCCGCGATCGCTGCGGAATGTCCGCACCTTGATCAGGCGGTCGCCGCCGATACCGGCCAGAGCGTGTTGGCTGTTGATCAGGAAATTGGCGGCCACCTGCGTGACGTGGTCGGCATCGGCCATCGCCAGCAGCGGGCCGGGCGCGAAATCGGTGTCGATGATGATGCCGCTCGAGCGTGCGCCATAGGCGGTCACTTCGAGTGCGGCGCGGATCACCTGGTTGAGATCGGTCTCGGCCTGCGCCGCCGGATGCAGGCGCACCATCGACAGGAAGCTTTTGACGATGCGGCCGCAGCGCTCGGCAGCGGCGCGCACTTTCTCGGCGCGAACCTTGGTCTGCGGGTCGGTGGCGAATTCATGCAGCAGCGTCGACTGCGCAACGACCACGGCGAGCGGGTTGTTGAGCTCGTGCGAAACACCGGCCAGCAGTGAACCCATCGCCGCCATCTTCTCGTTCTGGTGCAGTTTTTCGCGCTGGCGGTTGATCTCTTCTTCGGCGCGCAGCTTATCGCGCAGATCGCGGATCGAACCGAAGATGAGCTGACGGTCAGCCACCCGCATCTCGGTCGCCGTCAATTCGATGGGAAACACCTCGCCGGCCGCATTCTGTGTCACGGTCTCAAGCCGTTGGCCAACCATCGGCGCGCCGCGGCCAGACATGTATTCGGCGCCCGAGACATAGCCCTTGCGGTAATATTCCGGCACCACGGTATCGAGCAGGTCCTTGCCGAGGATGTCGCTGCGCTGATAGCCGAACATCTTTTCGGCGGCCGGATTGAATTCGATGATCGAGCCGGTCTCGTCGATGACGATGATGGCGTCGAGCGACGCCTGCAGCATGGTGCGGCGGATGACTTCGCTGGCATGGGCGTCGGACGGCGAGTGCTCGATGGCGTCGCCGATGGCGAGCGCGATGATGTGCATCGTCGCCTCTTCCTCTTCGGTCCATTCGCGCTCGTTTAGGCAGTCATTGACCGCGAACGTGCCCCACAGATGACCGTGCGCGAACACCGATACCGACAGGAACGACTTGATGTGCTGCTTTTCGAAATCGGCCCTGAGGAACCCGTCGAGATCGCGCGTATGGCCGGCGAAGATCTTGCCTTGCCGCTCGTCCTCTCCAATCCGCTCCAGCAGCGGATCGGTATCGACGATCGACTGCATGATCACCGTCGGCGAAGCCAGTTCGCCGCCGAAGCGAGGATCGATCCAGTAGGCGGCGACCGATTGGGCGAAGCCCTGGCCGGGCAATTCGCGCAGCCTGAACAGGATGCCGCGCTGGCAATTCATGGCGCTGCAGAGCGTTTCGAGGATGGTTTCCATCTCGCGCTGCCAGTCGCCGGCATCGCGCAACCGGCGGACGACGCGCACAGCCGCCATCGCGGCGCTCTGGCGAGCGCCTTGCGGGTCCATACGTGGTGCTGGTTCAGCGGTCATGTCAGCCATCAGTAAAGGGCCGTCGAATTAGGCAGCTATGGAGCATTTCACGAAAAAGGTGAAACGCTCCATGTTTCAATGCAATCCCGAACGGAAAATCGCTACGCACTGTTCCTGGAATTGCTAGAGCGTTTCACCGTTTCACGGAAACGGAGAAGCCTCTATCTCTTTGTTTTTACGCAATTCCGGGCGGAAGCCGCGTACACTTTTCCTGTAATTGCTCTAGTGCCCGTCACCGGTCGGCAGCGAGAAGATATAGCCTTCGCCGCGCACTGTGCGCAAAAATTTCGGATTGGCCGGATCGGTTTCGATCTTCTTGCGCAGCCGCATGATGCGAATGTCGACGGCGCGCGACGATTCAGGATCCTCGACAAAACCAATCGCCTCGGAGATCGCCGATCGCGTCAACAGCCGGTTGGCGCGGGTCAGGAAAACCTCCAGCACATCGAACTCGCTCTTGGCCATGTCGATGACGGCGCCGTTGGCGCCGGTGACAAGCCTGCCGTCGAGGTCGGCCTGGAACGGGCCGAAGGTCAGGCGGCGGCCGCCATCGGCTTGTGTCTTCGCCGCCTGGGGCGGGCTCGGCTGCGGAACGCGGCGCAGCACGCTGCGCACACGAGCCAGCACCTCACGCAACTCGTAGGGCTTGACGATGTAGTCGTCGGCGCCAAGCTCCAGCCCGACAATGCGGTCGAGTGCGGTGCCGGCGGCCGTGGCATAGATGATGCCGACCGGTATTTGCGAGCGCAGCCAGCGGCCGAGCGACAGTCCGTCCTCGCCCGGCATGGCGATGTCGAGAATGGCCAAATGAAACGATTCCGTCTCCAGCAAGGCGCGCGCCTCGGCCGCGCTTCCGGCCTGGGTCACATCGTAGCCGTTGGCGCCGAGATACTCGGCGACCGCGTCCCGGAGATCGGGCTCGTCCTCGACGATGACAATCCGTGCCCGCACTATGGCCTCGCTCCCGCTTTCAGCGGAAAGTAGATTGGGTATAAACATGATGTCCAGCACTCATATCCGGTTGCGGGGGAACGGGAAGAAAAACATGGCTGCACGATCCGTCATCGCGCTGGTTTCCGTCGCCGATGTGGTGGCCGGCGATCTTGCCGATCATCTCGACCGGCGCGGCCATGACGTGCGCGAGGCGCGGCAGCCCTGGGAAGCTGAATCCCTGCTTTCGGCCGGAGGCATCGATATCGTCATCGTCGGCGACAGCCTCAGCCAGGCGGAGGGGCGGGACCTGCTCAGGCGTTATGGCGGCGGCCAGAGCGCGGACGGGAAGGCGGGGCCGGATTTCATCCTGATCTGCCGGCCGGCCGATCTGGTCGACAAGGTGCTGGCGCTCGAGCTTGGCGCCGCAGATGTCGTCGAAAGTCCGCTCAATGTCAGGGAGCTTGCCGCGCGCATAGGCGGCCTGCTGACGCGGCGCGGCAGGTCCGCCCAGGAACTGATCGTGCTGGAAAATGCCACCGTCGATTTGCGGTCGGCCATCGTCATGCACCGTTCGGGTACGGAAGAACAGCTGTCGCCGGGCCAGGTGGCGCTGCTCAGGCTGTTTCTGGCCAGCCCGCGCAAGGTGCTGACGCGCGACGACATCATTGCGGCGGCGCCCGCCGAAAATGCCGATGCCTTCGACCGCTCGATCGATTCGCGCATCGTGCGGCTGCGCCGCAAGCTCGACACCGAAACCATCACAACTATACGCGGCGCAGGCTACCGGTTCGACCCGCCGACGCAGCGCGCCGACTGAGGGTCGGGAGGCTGGATTGTTCCTCGGCTCGCCCAAAAAAGCTGCGCAATCTCGGGCGCCATGCATAGGCGTCAGCGCACCACCAGAAGCGATGGTCCCGACGGCAATTCGCTGGCGACTACGATTTCGCTGGCGGCATGCGCGCGGTCCTTCAGAAGAACCGTGGCGAGACCGGCAAAGCCGAGCAGGCCTTGTGCATAGAGCAGTACCGAAAGCACGGAGGCTGCAGATTTCGTCTTCATCGGTTGTCCCCAAAAATCAGAACCGCGGGTGCTTCAGGATAAACCCGAAGTGCCCGCGTCGCCCACGGAGCCCCCCGTTGCGACGCGGGCCTTCGGTCCTCTCGGCAGCAAGTTGCCGGAGGGGCCGCGCATCCACTTCAACCCGAGGCCGACCCGCCAGAGGGCCCTGAGACGGTTGATGCGCAGACTGGAGACAATCCAGACCAAGGCTATGAACAGCGCGGCATGCAGCGTCGAAATCTCACCCGAATTCATCACCGCCAGTTTCGTCATCGGGGTGCCGGCTACTGTGCCGATGCCGCCGACGACAAATGCGGCGATGCTTATCCTGAAGTACCAGGACAGGGTGGTCGATTTGATGCTCATTTTCGTTGGCGCCGGCTGTTCTCGTTGGGATGACTGTGCCGCGAGCCTGTAACCAGATCATGCCGCCCAGGCCGCGCTTTGTTGCAAGTCGGTTTCGAGCGAAGCCAATCTTCTTTCATATAAGGACATCAGCACTTTCGTTTGTGGGCGCGGTGGGTGATCGGGAGTGCGCAGCGAAGACGGGAGCACGCTCCTTGTTGTCCACCTTGCTTGTTAATCCGAGGAAACAGATTCGAAACACAAACGAGCGTCAACCGAAATCAGCTTGAAACATGACGCAGGGATAAACGGCCATCGAATTGACGCCGGCCGGGCCGGCAAAGGGGAGCCATCATGTACAAAGCCATTTCCGCCAAACTCATCAGCGTCACCGCCGCCGCTGCCGGCGCCGCGCTTCTGCTTGGCGCCGCCAACAGCACCGCCCATGCCGCGGCAAACCAGATCGTCGCGCGTGTTTCGCTGTCGCAGCAGACCATGGAAGTGCTGGTCGATGGCCGGCCGACTTTCGCCTGGAAGGTCTCGACCGGCGACAGTGCGCATGTCACGCCGACCGGCTCGTTCAAGCCGACCCGCATGCACGAGATGTGGCATTCGAAGAAATACGACAACGCGCCGATGCCGCATTCGGTCTTCTTCAGCGGCGGCTACGCCGTGCATGCGACCAACGCCATCAAGCGGCTGGGACGGCCGGCGTCGCATGGCTGCGTGCGGCTGCATCCCGACAATGCCGCCGACTTCTACCAGTTGGTCGAAACCTTCGGCCCGACCAACACCAGCATCGTCATCGTCAAGTAGCAGACTGCGTTTGGAGCGATGGTGCAGCGCAGCCGGACAGGTCATGCCGCACCGCAAGTTCCCGCCTTGGAGCTCCATCGGGGCTTCGCGGTAAATCAATCCAGTCAAAAAAAGAGGCCGGAAATTTCCGGCCTCTTTTCGTTTGTTCGCTGACGCCGTTCGCGCTCAGTCCGCGTGCACCGGCATCAGCTTCGGGTCTGGCTTTTCGGCGTGGTGCGGCAGGTCCTTGCTGGCGATGAAGGTGTAGAACATCGGCACCACGAACAGGGTGAACATGGTTCCGACCAGGATGCCGGTGAAGATCACGAGGCCCATCGAATAGCGCGCCGCCGCACCAGCACCACTGGACACGATCAGCGGCACGACGCCGAGCGCCATCGCCGCTGTCGTCATCAGGATCGGCCGCAAGCGCACCTTGGCCGAGGCGACGATCGCATCGCGCCGCCTCATGCCATGCAACTCGCGCTGCTGGTTGGCGAACTCGACCAGAAGAATGCCGTGCTTGGTGATCAGACCTATCAGTGTGATCAGGCCGACCTGCGTGTAGATATTGAGCGTTCCAAGCCCCAGATTGAGCGGCACGATGGCGCCAAAGATCGACAGTGGCACCGCCATCATGATGATCAGCGGGTCGCGGAAGCTTTCGAACTGCGCCGCCAGCACCAGATAGATGACGATTACGGCGGCTGCGAACGCGATAAGGATCGTGTTGCCCTGCTCCTTCTCCTGCCGGGACTGGCCGGAATAATCGATGAAGAAGGTATCGGGCAGGCTCTCCTTGGCAAGGTTCTCCAGGGTCTGCAGCCCGTCGCCCGTGGTGACGCCGGGAAGCGGCAGCGCTGATATCGTCGCCGAGTTCAGCTGGTTGAACTGCTCGATCGCGGCCGGCGCGGCGTTGGTCGAAATCTTCACCACCGCTGAAAGCGGCACCATTTCGCCGGTCACGCTACGCACGAAATATTCGCCGAGCTTCTCGGGATTGTCGCGGAATTCCTTCGGCACCTGCGGGATGATGTCGTAGCTGTTGGAGTCGCGGTCGAACTGAGCCACTTCGGCGCCGCCGACCAGCAGCGTCAGCGTCTGGCCGATGTCGGCGATCGGCAGGTTGAGAGCCGCCGCGCGGTCGCGGTCGATGGTCACCGTCACCTGCGGAGCGTCAAAGGACATCGAGTTTTGCACGACGATGAAGCGGCCGGAGGCCTGCGCCTTGTTCTTAATCTGCTCGGCCGCCTCGTAGACCTCGGCGGAACCACCGGTCGAGCGCACCACCATGGAGATCGGCAGTCCGCCGCCGGAGCCCGGCAGCGTCGGCGGCGCAAAGACGAAGGCCTCGACGCCGGCCACCTTGCCGAGGCGTCCCTGGATATCGGCTTGAAGCTCCTTTGAGTTGCGCTGGCGCTCGGCCCAATCCCTAAAGGCGAAGCCGACAAAGGCGCCGTTGGTGGCGCCGCCAAAGGCAACGGCGGAGAATTGCGCCCTGGTTTCGGGAATGTCCTTCACCAGGCCGAGGATCTGGTTGACGTAGGTCTCGGTGTAGTCCGAGGTCGCGTAGCGCGGTGCCGTCACGATAGACAACAGGAAGCCCTGGTCCTCTTCCGGCGCCAGTTCGCTCGAGGTCTTGGTGAACATGAAGCCGGTGAGCGCAACCAGCGCCACGACCATCAGCAGCGTCACCGGTCGATTTCTCAAGGAGGCGGTGACCGCCCGCTCATAGACATGCTCGACACGGCTGAAGGTTCCGTCGACGACGCGCTGGAAGCGACTGTGCGATCCCGCCTTGAGCAGACGCGCCGCCATCATCGGCGTGATGGTGACGGCTATGAGGCCGGACAGCACCACCGAACCGGCGAGCGTCACCGCGAACTCGCGGAACAGCGCGCCGGTCAGGCCGCCGGTGAAGGCCAGCGGCGCGAACACGGCGGCGAGCGTGATGGTCATGGCCACGATGGCGGAGAAAATCTCGCGCATGCCGTTGAAGGCCGCCTGCATCGGCGACATGTGGTCCTCCTCCATGTGGCGATGGATGTTCTCCACCACCACGATAGCGTCGTCGACGACAAGGCCGATGGCCAGCACCATGGCCAGCAGCGACAGAAGGTTGATCGAATAGCCGACCGCAAACAAAAGGAAGCAGACGCCGACCAGCGACAGCGGGATGGTCACGATCGGCATCATCACCGAGCGGAATGAGCCGAGGAACAACAGGATGACCACGACGACGATGGCGACGGCTTCGGCGATGGTCTTGAACACTTCATCGATCGAGGCGCTGATCTGTTCGGTGGAATCGTAGACGATTTCGATGGTCATGCCTTTCGGCAGCGTCTCTTGAATCAAAGGCACGATCTTGTGGATCGCCTCCGCCGTTGTCAGGGGGTTGGCGGCCGGCGTCGGGAAGATGGCGAGGAAGGTGCCGGGCTTGCCATTGAAGCTCACCCTCGTGTCGGTGCTCTCGGCGGCAAGCTCGACTCGCGCCACGTCGCGCAAGCGCACCACCTGGCCGTCCGTCGAGCGCAGCGGAAGCTCGGCAAAGGCCTCAGGCGTCTGCAGCGTCGAGCGAACCGTGATCGAGGAGACGACATATTCGTTCTCGGTGTTGCCGGGCGCCGACAGGAAGTTGGAGTTGTTGATCGCCGCCAGCACTTCGGCGGCGGTGACGCCACGCGCAGCAAGCTTGACCGGGTCGATCCAGACCCGCATCGAATATTCCTCGGCGCCGAAGATCTGCACGTCGGCGACACCTTCGACCGTCGACATGCGGGGCCGCACGACGCGCTCGATATATTCGGTGAGCTGCTCCTTGCTCATGTTCGGATTCTGCATCGAGATGTACATCATCGCGAACTCTTGGCCGGTGCCCTTGACGATGACCGGATCCTTGGATGCATCCGGCAAGGTGCCGCGTACGCCCTGCACCTTCGACAGGACCTCGGTGAGCGCGACATCCGGATTGGAGCCGAGCTTCATCTGGACGACCACAGTGCTCGAAGACGGCCGGCTGGACGAGGTGACGTAGTCGATGTTCTCGGTCGAGGCGACGGCCCGCGCGATCGGGGCGGAGATAAAGCCCTGGATCAGGTCGGCGCTGGCGCCGGGATAGGCGGTGGTGATGGTGATCGCCGTCTCGTCAACCTTGGGATACTGCCGGATCGACAGGTTGAAGATGCCCTGGAAACCCAGGAGCAGGATCATGCAGGCGAGGACGGTGGAGAGGACCGGCCGGCGAATGAAGATGTCGGAAAAGTTCATTGCTGAGCCTGCTGGTTAGCCGACTTGCTGGGGTCAATGGTGTTGTCGACAGCGACGGACATGCCGTTGAAGAGACGATTCTGACCGGCGGTGACGACCTCGTCACCGGCCTTGATGCCCTCGATGATCTCGACCATGCCGTCGTTGCGGCGGCCGGGCTTCACGAACACCTGCGACAGCACGAGCGCCGGCTTTTCCGGTTCTGCCGCGGGCTTCGCGGGGTCGACAGCCGGCTTGTCCGCGGGCTTCGCCGCGGCGTCTTCGGCAGCCGGTTTCGCGTCTGCCGGCTTTGCATCTGCCGCCGGCTTTGCTGCGTCGGCCCCTGCAGCAGGCTTTTCCTCGGGTTTCGCGGCTGGGGCGCCTTCCGCCGGCTTCGCCGGAACGACGACGAAGACGAAGTCGCCATAGAGGCTCGACGTCAATGCCGTCTGCGGCAAGGACAGAATGTTTTTCTCCTGCGGCAGCTCGACGCGAACCTGGACGAACTGGCCGGGCGTCAGCTTGCCGTCAGGGTTGGCGACCTCGCCGCGGACGGACACCAGGCGGCTTGAAGCGTCGATCTTGGGATCGATGCCGCGAATGGAGCCGGCAAACGGCATGTCGGCGCCGCCGCCGGTGCCGCCGAGGCCGAGCCGCACCGCCTGGCCTATCTTGAGCAGCGGCAGCTGCTGTTCGGGTACCGAGAAATCGACCCGCATGGTGTCCAGATCCTGCAAGGTCACCACTGCGTTGCCGGGCGAGAGATATTGGCCGAGGTCGATCTTGGGGATGCCCACGGTGCCGGCGAACGGCGCCGTCAGCTGCTTCTGATCGAGCACGGCCTGCAGCTTGTTGACCTGCGCGGCGGAGGCCGATGCAGCGGCTTGAGCGGTGTCGAGCGTGGCATCCGTTCCGACGCCGCGCCGCTGCAGCTCCAGCGCGCGTTCGAGCGCCGTCTTGTCGGACACGGACTGCGCCTTGGCCGCGACCAGATCCGCGCGTTCGACGGCATCGTCGAGCTGCAGCAGGACCGAATCGACCGGCACCTTCTGGTTGGCATGGAAAAGGATGTCCTTGACGATGCCGCTGGTCTCGACGGTAAGGTCGACACCGCGCACGGCGCGTACCGTGCCGATCGCCTCGACCCCCGGCGTCCAGTCGGAAGGCTTGACGACAACCGTCGATACGGTCGTCGCCGGCGGCTTCATGGTGGCGAAATACTGTTTGATAGCGTTGTCGCGGAACAGGTTGAAGCCGACAACGCCGACGCACACCAGAGCGAGCAGAAGCAGAATTGCGGTGATAGAGATGAAGCGCTTCACGAACTGTCCCCTCGGCCGATGTCCGGCAAAATAGCCGAATAGCGGGACACTTATCGACGCCAGGTCCCGATTACAAATGACGGCGAACTTACTGTACCGTCTGGACGGTCTTGTCAATTCCGCCTAGGCTGGTGCGGGGGAAGGGATCGATGAAGACCCAAAGGGCAAATTCGCGCGACAAGATACTCGCCGCCGCCGCCGATGTCGCACGCGAGACCGGTCCCGGCAGCCTGTCGCTTGACGCCGTCGCCAGCCGCGCCGGCGTGTCGAAAGGCGGCCTGTTATATAACTTTCCGACCAAGGCCAAACTGATGCAGGGCCTGGTGGAGAATTACCTGCGCGCGTTCGAGCTGGCGCTGGAATCGGGCCGTGTCGCCGGCGCCAGCGGCGAGAGCCTGCTCGCCACCTATATCCGGCTCTCGGCGGATGATTGCGAGGAGCCGAAGCCGACGGCTTCGTGGATATTCTCGGCGATCGCCGAGGATCCGGATTTCCTGACGCCGATAAAAGCCTTCAAGTCGCAGCTGCTGCAGCGGCTGAAGAGCGAGACGCCGGACCTGAAGACGCTGCTGGTCTGCTTTCTGGCCATCGAAGGGCTGCGCAGCATGAACCTCTTCGATTCCGACGTGCTTTCCGCCGACGAACGCCGCTTGCTGGTATCGGCCCTGCTGGAGATTGCGGGATAGCTCAGGGCGTCGGATCTAAGAAGCGATACGGGCCGGGCGGAAAGGACGGTTGGTGAGCGGCATGGCATAGGCACGCATCACGACATCGGCGATTTCAAGCTACAGCCCCCTTATTCGTTGGATCGATGGTTCAGGAATGACTGCGCGAATGCGCGGCCGACTATGTTGCGCCGCACCATAACACTGCCGTGTCAGCCTTGACGTGTCAGCCTTGAGACGGCGCTCGGCGAGGCCGGCAAAGCGCGTTTTAGGGCTGTAACAGCGCCGACATATGGTTATGGCGTTGTCATGTTGCGGCGCACAAACTATGTGTCTTTGTAGTCCCTCCCAACAGTCGCGAGATCTCCATGGGTTCCCTTTCTTCGAAGAATGCGCTCGTCACCGGATCGACCAGCGGCATTGGCCTGGCCATTGCCCGCGCCCTTGCCGCCGAGGGCGCCAACGTCACGATCAACGGCCTTGGCGAAGCCGCGGCGATCGAACAGGAGCGCGCCGGCATCGAGAAGGATTTCGGCGTCCAGTGCCGCTACTCCGGCGCCAACATGATGGACGGCGCAGCGGTGACCGCCATGGTGCACGAAGCCGAGCAGGCCTTGGGCAGCCTTGACATTCTGGTCAACAATGCCGGGATACAGCATGTCGCGCCAATCGAGGAGTTTCCCGACGACAAGTGGGAAGCCATCATCCGCATCAATCTGCTGGCCGCCTTTTACGCGATCAAGGCCGTGGTGCCCGGCATGAAGGCGCGCAAATGGGGCCGCATCATCAATACCGCGTCGGCGCATGCACTGGTCGCCTCGCCGTTCAAGTCGGCTTACGTCTCGGCCAAGCACGGCATAGCGGGTCTGACCAAGACGGTAGCGCTGGAAGTCGCGCAGGACGGCATCACCGTCAACGCCATCGCGCCCGGCTATGTCTGGACGCCACTGGTCGAAAAACAGATCCCCGACACGATGAAGGCGCGCGGCATGACCGAGGAACAGGTCAAGCACGACGTGCTGCTGGCAGCGCAGCCGACGAAGCAATTCGTCACCGTCGAGGAGCTCGCCGCGCTGACTCTGTTCCTGTGCTCTGACGCAGCCAGACAGATCACCGGCACCACCTTGCCGATGGATGGCGGCTGGACGGCGCAGTAGGCGCGCTCCCCCGGCGCCGCTCTTTCCTTGACAAAGGCGAAGGATCAATCCAGCATTGTGGCAAGGGGTTCCTTCGCGACGACCCCGTGAGGCGTCAGCCCAATGATCGCGTCCAAACTCTCACTCTGGAGGTGGACGCCATGCCGTCAACAACCGCAATCACCGTAGCGCAGCTTTCCCGCCTTGTCGGTCTGTCCGACGCGCCTGTTCTTGTCGATGTCCGCATCGACGAAGACTACGACGCCGATCCGCGCCTGCTTCCGGCCTCGTGCCGGCGCGACTTCAAGTCTGTTTCGAGCTGGGCGGCCGAGTTCACGGGGGCTCATGCTGTCGTCATCTGCCAGAAGGGGCTGAAGCTCTCGCAAGGCGTTGCCGCATGGCTGCGCCATGAGGGCATTGCTGCCGAATCCCTTGAAGGCGGCTTCGAGGCGTGGCAGGCGGCCAAGGGACTTCTGGTCAAGGCCGACAAGATACCGCCCCGCGACGACAAGGGCCGCACGGTCTGGGTGACGCGTGCCCGCCCCAAGGTCGACCGCATCGCCTGTCCCTGGCTGATCCGCCGCTTCGTCGATCCCTCGGCGGTGTTCCTGTTTGTCGAGCCGTCTGAAGTGCTGGCGGCCGCCGATCGGTTTGGGGCAGTTGCCTTCGACATCGACGACGTGTTCTGGAGCCATCGCGGCGAGCGCTGCACCTTCGACACGATGATCGAAGAGTTCGGGTTGCGGTCCGAAGCGCTCGATCGCCTTGCGCTGATCGTGCGTGCAGCCGATACGGCGCGCCTCGATCTCGTACCGCAGGCGGCCGGGTTCCTCGCTGCATCGCTCGGGCTGTCGCGCATGTTCCGCGACGATCTCGAACAGCTTGATGCCGGCATGCTGCTCTACGATGCGTTCTTCAGATGGTGCCGCGATGCCACTGACGAAACCCACAATTGGCCCAGCGCGGGCAAAGCGCCATGAGCGCCCTCGCCGCGGACGACGATGCACAGGCTACCGAGGCTCCGATCGTCCCGACCTTCCGCCAAGCCGCGAAACTGTGGGCAAGGATCGGCCTGCTCTCCTTCGGCGGGCCGGCCGGACAGATCGCGCTGATGCACAAGGAATTGGTCGAGGATCGCCGCTGGATCGGCGAGCAGCGGTTCCTGCATGCGCTCAACTACTGCATGCTTCTGCCAGGCCCCGAGGCACAGCAGCTCGCCATCTATATCGGCTGGCTGCTGCACCGGACCGCCGGCGGCCTCGTTGCCGGCATCCTGTTCGTGCTGCCCGGTGCGTTTGTCATGCTGGGCCTCAGCATCTTCTACGTGCTTTACAATGATGCGCCCGTCATCGAGGCGCTGTTTTTCGGCATCAAGGCGGCGGTGCTGGCCGTCGTCGTCGAGGCGGTCCTCCGCATCGGCAAACGGGCGCTCAAGAACCGGGTGATGGTGGCGATCGCGGTGGCCGCGTTCCTTGCCATCTATGTCATCCGGCTGCCGTTTCCGCTGATCATCCTGGTTGCAGGGCTGACCGGCTGGATCGGCAACCGCCTGGCACCGGCGCGTTTTTCCGGAGCCGCACGCGGCAAGGACAATTTGCCCGATGTCAGGGGTGCCGTCGACGTCATGTTCGAACGCGGCGAACTCGCTCACACCAAGCCGACGAAATGGCACGCGCCGCGCACCATCGCGATCTGGCTGCCGATCTGGCTCGGGCCGGTCGTACTGATCCTGGCGCTGACCGGCCCTGCCAGTGTTTGGGCACAGCTTGGCGGCTTCTTCAGCCTGATGGCGGTGGTCACATTCGGCGGCGCCTACGCCGCGCTCTCCTATGTCGCGCAGGCAGCCGTGACGTCGTTCGGCTGGCTGGCGCCGGGTGAAATGGTCGATGGGCTTGGCCTGGCCGAGACGACGCCGGGACCATTGATCCTGGTGCTGCAATTCGTCGGCTTCGTCGCCGCCTACCGGCACGCCGGTGCGATGGGACCGCTTGTCGCCGGATCGCTCGGCGCATTGCTGACGCTCTGGGTGACGTTCGTGCCGTGCTTCTTCTGGATCTTTCTCGGTGCCCCCTACATCGAGGCGCTGCGCGGCAACAAGGCACTGTCGGCGGCGCTGAGTGCGATCACGGCGGCTGTCGTCGGCGTGGTGATGAACCTTGCGCTGTGGTTCGCACTTCATGTCGTCTTCGGCGCGGTGCACCGCGTTGGCCTGGGCATGGAGGTGCCGGTGCTGTCGTCGCTGGATTGGCGTGCCGCGCTGCTGGCGGCAGCCGCTATGGTCGCCATGCTGAAACTGAGGATCGGCATGCTGCCGACATTGGCCGGCTCGGCGCTGGCCGGACTGGCGCTGCTGGCCTTGCCTGCGTAGCGTTCGAAGGCGCGGCCAGCCATCATCACAGCCGGATTTTTGAGGTATGCCGGGGCGGCGCACAACGGTCGCGGGCGCTGGTAGGATCAGCGCCGGCCCCGGAGATACCCTTTACGTCGAACCCGATGCCGCCAAGCTGAACCTGTTCGACGCGGAGAGCGGCGCGCTGGTGAACTGATTTGACGAGGTTGGCCGAGCTGTTCAAAGTCGATCCTGGATCGCACAACGGGATATGACATGGTGGATTCCGATCGGATCGACAAGCTGATCGCAGGGGTGCCCCCCGCCTAGGCGCTTCGTGCCGGGCTGGACCTTGGCATCTTCACCCGGCTCGGCGGCGGTGCTGCGACTGCCGACAGCCTTGGGGCAGCGCTCAAAGTCGAGCCCGCTCGTCTGTCTCGGCTCCTCTACGCGCTCGCCAGGATCGGTCTCCTCGACGTCAAGGATGGTCAGTTTCGCAACGGAGCCGAAGCGTCGGAGTTTCTCGACGAGTCCAAGCCGACCTATCGCGGCGGCGATCATGTGCTGCTGCGCGAACTCTGGGGAGCCGACCTTTTGACCGCAGAGTCGCTGCGGCAGAACCGGCCGGCCGCGCTGCACGACTTTTCCGAAGCGGGGCCAGAATCCGCAGCGGCCTTCAGCCGCATGCTCGCACCGGGAGGGGTGATTTTCGGCCGGAATCTGGCCCGTGAGCTGGACCTCTCGGCGGTCCGTTCGGTGATCGACATCGGCGGCGGCGCCGGGACCATTCTGGTCGGACTTCGCGAGCGATGGCCGCATATTGCGGCGACTTTGATGGAACTCCCGACGGTCGCAGCGGTCGCACCAGCGATCCTGTCGGAATACGGTGCCGGCGATGTGGTTGTCGAAGAAGGCGACATAACGGTCGCGCCATCGACCGGCCTGCATGACTTGGCGATCCTGAAGGCCGTCGTCCAGGTCCTGCCGCCGGACCATGCACGAAGTTCGATCCTGAACGCGGCGCGTTGCCTCACACAGGGAGGCGAGATCGCAATTGCGGGGTGGGGTGTCGTCGACGACGACCGCCTCGGCCCGCCTGAGGGTGTCTTTCTCAATCTCACCTTCCTGAACCTTTACCGCGCAGGCGAGTCGTACACGGAAGGTCAGTATCGCGGGTGGATGACCGAGGCTGGATTCCGGGATATCTCCAGGTCGCAGCTGACCGACGGCACCACGTTGTTTCGTGGGCGCCTCACGGACTGAACGTGGCTGGAGTGGTTGGTTTCGGGCGTGTGGCCCTCAAAGCCTGCCCCGGACGGATTGCACAAAGTTCCTGAGGCGGCGTGAGCCGATCTTTCCCCTTACCGGGCAGCGGTGTCCCCTGTCTTCTCGATAGCTTCTTCGCAGAGGGGGCATTTAAATGTCACTTGGTCGACAACAAAGTTCGCGATAGCGGCATATTTCGCATTCATCGATTCTGGGGCGGTACCTCCGACAGGATGATCCGTGGTCGCTGCAATTGCGCCTAGCACGTTCGACTACGTCGAATCGGAATGGAGTTTTTAGACATTCGTTTATCTATTCGTGGTTTCTAATACATATGGCATCCAACGCGTTCACCCGGATTTGGTTTGCTTTGGGCCGCCCAACGCGCGCCACGAATGGTAACGTTGCCGTCATCTTTGCCTTCACCTTGCCGGTCGTGGTCGGCGGCGCCGGCCTCGGTGTCGAGACATCCCTCTGGTACTACAGCAGCCTCAAGCTGCAGGCCGTTGCCGATGCCGCGGCCTATGCCGGTGCGCTCGAGAAAGTCGCGGGTTCCGATAACCCGACCATCATTGCCGCTGCCACGCAGTCCGCGACCTCGAACAATTTTGCCACGCCGGGCACGATCCAGGTCAACACGCCGCCATTGTCCGGCCCGAACACCGCGAAGAAGGCGGTAGAGGTCATCGTCAAGCAGAATCTCGATCGCTACTTCACGGCGATTTTCAACCAGGCGCCCGTTGCCGAACAGGCAAGGGCGGTGGCGCTGATCAATGACGCCTCCAAGGCTTGTGTGCTGGCGCTCAGTCCCTCGGCCTCCCAGGCTGCGCTCTTTTCCGGCAACACCACCGTCAACCTCACCGGCTGTTCGGTCATGTCGGACTCGATTGCCTCGGACGCCATAAAGACGCAGGGCTCGGCGGTGCTCAAGGCCGACTGCCTGATCACGGTCGGCGGCATGGTGCTGAACAATCCAGCGACCACGGTCTGCAAGTCCAACATCACCCGAGCCTTGCCGGCAGCCGATCCTTTCTCCGGCTTGGCGACGCCGACAGCAGGCAACCCTTGCAAGAATGTCAACGGCAACAAGACGTCGCAAACACTCCAGCCTGGCACCTACTGTAGCGGCATGAGCCTCAGCGGCAACGTCACCCTGCAGCCCGGCGTCTACGTCGTGCAGGGCGGTATGAAGGTCAACGCCAACGCGGTCGTCGCCGGCAGCGGGGTAACCATCTTCATGGCAGGCAGCAACACCGTCAGCATGAACGGCAACGCCAAGGTGACGCTGAGCGCGCCTACCTCCGGAGCCTATTCCGGCGTGCTGTTCTACGGCGACAGGACCGGGACCGCGGCGCAGAGCACCTTCAACGGCACCGCGGCCTCGCTTTTGACCGGCGCCATCTATTTCCCCAGGCAGCAGGTCAACTACCTTGGCAACTTCTCCGGGAACGGCGGCTGCACTCAGGTCGTCGCCGACACCATCCAGTGGTCCGGCAGTACGACCATCAAGCAGGACTGCACCAGCCTCGGGATGAAGAACATTCCGGCGACGCAATCCGTTCAGCTCGTCGAGTAGCGGGATGGGTGGGCGGACCTTGCGCATTGTCCTGGACAAATCCGGGATAGCTGCCGTCGAGTTTTCCATGTTGCTGCCCATCCTGTGCCTCGTCTGCCTCGGCATCGCCGACGGCTGGTCCTACGTAACGAGTTACCTGCAGATGCGCGCGGGCGTTAAAACCGCGGCCAATCTCGTAATGGCCGGCGCGTCCAATGACACCGGAACGCAG
>NZ_JAMYSB010000032.1:0-56611 GCF_040321695.1 Mesorhizobium sp. M0292 | reverse complement strand
AGAGATAGGGGCCAAGCGCCAGCGCCAGGAAAAGCATGACATAGAACAGCGGCGCGATCCTGAAATAGCGGCGCGTCCAGAATTTCAGCCAGGTTTCCGGTCTTTGCCAAGGCTCCTTTTCCTGGCGCAGCTGTAGTGGAACACCATCAGGAAGCCGGACAGCATGATGAACAGGTCGACGCCGAGATCCGGCTCGCCGACGATCGGAATTTGCCAGCCGGCCAAAAGCATGCAGTGCCCGACCAGCACCCAGATCGCCGCAAGCGCGCGAAGCCCGTCCAGGCATTCGATGCGCGAAGACTTGATGATGCTGGTTTCGTAGCTAGCCATGTTGCACTGCAGCATGGCGCCTGAGGAGCGATTGTCAAGCCGCTGAGAGATGACGAATTGCTACACCCTCCCCCTTGTGGGGAGGGTCGGCGAGTTCGCTTTGCAAAGCAAAGCGGGGGAGACGGGGTGGGGGTGCAGCGCAGACCCCACCCCGCAGGCTGAACCGCACGTACCGTGCGGCTCAGCCTACGACCCTCCCCACATCGGGGAGGGTAAGATGCGTCACCTCCGCTTCACCAGCCTGGCATGCCGTCGCCAGTACCACCACGCCAGCACGCGCTTGCTGAAACTGCGTTTCATCGCGGTCATGGTCATACCCCCAGCAAAACGCGGCGCTGGCCGGTGAGGTCGCCGGGCGCGAGGTCGGTTTTCACCGTCGCCGCCGTGCCCTGGCGCTGTTCGAGTTCAGTCCGCAGGGCGGCCTCGCGCGCCTGCACGTCCTTGTCTTCAATGGTCGGGGTCGGTGGCAGCGGCTTCAGCGCCGGCGGCTTTTGAAAGAGACACATGGTTCCAGCCTTCTCTTGTCCAGTCGTAGAGGAAAAAGTCTTCGCCGTTGCGGCCATATCCAGGCAACCGGCAGCGTTGGGTGGCGCCGAGCCGGCCGAGCCAGCGCAGAGCCAGTTCGTTGGCGGCGAGCGCCCGCGCCTCGACCCGCCAGGCGCCCCGCGCCGCAACCTTCGGCCCAAGCACCGCATGGAAGTGGCCGGTGATGCCAGGCACGCAGCGCTTCATGCGGCGCGTGCCCCAGCTCCAGGCGATCCACAGCCCGCCGCGCTGTTCGGCAGCGCCGAAGCCGGCCTCCGGATTGCCGTCTAGCTCGGCAACATAGGCAAAGCCCTGCAGCGCGGTGACCGCCAGCAGGGCCGGCGACCAATGGTCAAGCTGGCAGTCGATCTCGGCCCGGTCCTCGGGACGCAGATTGGCGGCGATGTAGGAGAGATCGCGCAGCGTGGCGGGGATGATGCGGACGGTCATGCGTGGACCTTCGTCAGTCGAGAAGCGAAGCCATCGTCAGTGAAGGAAGCGAGACGTCCCCCATCCTTCGTCATCCTATGGCGAAGCAAGGAGCGAAGCGACGCGGCGCAGACCCCTGGAGCTGCTCCGCAGCCCAAGGGATCCATGCCGTGACCTGCGAGCGGTGCAGCGGTGGGCGGTGCAGCGGTGCAGAATTCTGAGGCGCTGCATTCTCTCGCAATCGTCGCGGCATCCGCACCGGCTATCGCGCAAACAAAACCCGCCTGGTGGCGGGTCACTGGCGCAAATCAGCACCATGGATAGAAGTATACCATTGCTGCCCTCACCCGTCAACGGATTTAAGAATAAAATCCTACTGCCCGTCGACAGGAGGCATCGCCCTTGTGAATGCTCAGTCCTTGTTCGGTTTCGCCGCCATCCGGCTGTCGATCTCGCTCAACTTGGCCAGGATGCCTTCCTGCGCGCGCACCATCTGCTGCTGAACGCGGATGAGTTTGAATGCGAGCCAGATGCTCACCCACAGCTGCGCCACCAGATAAACCAGCAATGGCAGGTAGGAAATAATGTATGCGAGAATGCTGGTTTCCGCTTCCATGATGATGCCTCAGGTTGCTGATGCCGAACGCATCGTAAGGTCATTCCGCAAAAACCGATGATTGGCGAGCCACGGTGAACAGTACAGAGGCTCTCGCCTCACTCGCCTCCCCCGCAGCCGGTTCCGATGCACGTCAAGCCGTATTCTTTCATCAGCCGGCGGGTGACCAAATCCCTGATCCGCTCCTTCTGCGCGTCACTCAGCCCTCCGTGGGACACTCTTCGATAGCGTAGCCGGCAGCGACGTCCGGGTTACCCTGATCGCGTGCCTTGCTTAGAACGCAGGAGAATGCCCTCCATTCTTTCTTTGAAGGGTGATTGCCGACGCGGGCACGGCGTAGACAAGGCCAAGGGAAAGGCTCGCGAGCAGGACTGAACGTGCCTTCCACAAACTCCCAGATTGCTCCCTCACTCGCCGTCCCCGCAGCCGGTTCCGATGCATTTCAAACCGCTCTCCCTCATCAAGCGGCCAATAACCAGGTCCGGCGTCGGGCACTCATCTATGACAAAGTTTGCTGCACCTCTGGATTACCCATAGTGCGCGCTTTTTTCAATCCTATCCCATATCCTTCCCAGCGATGTCAGCACTTGCTACAACCAAAATGGCGCTATAGCTTGCAACATACAATTTAAGAGAGCACCCTTGCGATCACTCATTCTCGCCCCAGTTGTCGCTCCAAGAGCCAACGTCATGAGAGCATTTGGCTTCGCCTTCGGCCTCCTGGCGCTGTCGGCGCTGCCTGCGGTGGCCAAAGAGCCAATCAAATGGACCGTTTCAGTAAGCGGCGGGAGCGAAATCGAGATCCCCGTCTTCTTCAAGGACGACGATGGTCGAGAGCTTTTGACGGACGGCGTAAGCCACGGCACAACGTTTTCCTCGAAAGAGTATGGAGTCTATCTTCGTCAATACGGAATATTCGACGAGCCGGACAAGCGTCCGTTCGAATACATCAAGGAAAAGACCTCAAGCGAGGGCAAGGCAACGTATACAATTGACAAGCCATCGCTTGGTGTAATTTCCGGCACCACGCCGGATGGTACAAGGGTCTTCTACGGTATGTGCCAAAAGCGGATTATCGTCACTTGCTTTGACATTGCATATGACAAGAAGAAACAGGCGGTGCTTGATCCAATTGTTGAGCGCATTGCCAGGTCATTTCGCAAAAATGGGTAATCGGCGCACATACAGTTCGGATGCAAATCTCAGAACCAATCACTTGTCGGGCTCGGATGGCCGCTTTGCTGCGTTGGCGGGTAAGGCCACTAGGGTAGTTCCTTCAGATAAGGCTTTAACAGATCGGCGTAGTCCGAAGCTGTCGCATATACCCCATAAGTACCGTGCCGAAGTTCGGCAATCGCGCTATCTATATCCGTGGCATCGTTAGCTTTGGGCCAAGATTGTTTCATGACTGCAATGCGGTCGCGAATGGCGTCTTCAAGGGTGGCGTATTTGCGAAAAGGTAGTTTAACTTTCACACGTTGGCCATTTCTTTCCTCGTGGGTCCAAAGAAGTTGCGTAGCACCCTTCCATGAACTGTTGGCCTTGATGCCAAAATAGTTGAAACCGGGGACACTCCTGCCGTTGCCAGTTTCGTGCGCGGCTTGAGCGGCCATCAGGCGGGCTTGCGTATCGGTTAGGCCAAGGCTCTTGCCAGCCTGACAGAAAACGTTGACGAATTTCTTGCGGCTGCCTTTGGCGGCGAGAATTTCCGCGCTAAAGTTGCCATTCCCTTTCTCGAACTGCTTGATACCCTCGTCAACACCAAAAGCAGCGATGAACGGCTCGGCGCCGGTCTTCGAGTTGAATGCCGTCCCCGGGTCGGCGCCCGCGCTGATTGGACTTTCCGCGTCGGGCTCGCTCGCCGCTTGGTTACGGTTGCCAAAAACATCGGGCGCGCGATTGGCAAGCTGAACATCTATTGGCAGATCATCCTGAAACGGCTGCTTTATTCGTTCATCTGGCGTGAGTTGGGGGGCGCCACTGCTTTTCTCGGTCAACCCATCGGAACTAAACGGCTGCCCAAAGTACATCGGTCTTTCGAGCAAGCCGGCTTCGACGAATTGCCGCGACATCGCCAGCCTGACGTACGGATCGGCGGTTCCCGCAAGCAGATCACCCACTTTTGTCTTCATGTCTTGCGGGGCCAGGCCTCCAAGACCTTTCAGCACGGACCTTGGCACGGGCTGGACTTTCTCGATGCCGAGATACTGCTGGGCCGCGAGACTGAGTGCAATCGCCTCTTGGGCGGCCGCGGGGCTGTATTCGCCTTGACCAAGCAGCGCGCGCCAGGCCGCATTCACTTGCGGAAAGGCTTTGCTGGCCTGGCCGGCCGGATCGTTCCTTCTGGCCTCCAACGCTTGCTGAGCCGCGGCAGCGGTCACCTGATATCGCGACTGGCCATCAGGGGAATGTCCTATGTTAGCCGCCGCTTCGAGAAGCTGAGCCTTTATGTCCCGGTCCGGCATGGCGCGCATTTCAAAGGCTTGCTTGCCTGCTTTTACCTCCTGGTCGAATTTCGCGAATTGCCGGCCGCCCTCCTTCGCTCCATAGACCGACACGAACGCTTCCGGCCCCGGCAAGACGCCGGCATAGTTGCCGTCGCTGGCAAAGGCCTTCGGCCCGTGTTGAGAAGCAAGAGAAATGTCGGCGCCGGCCCCGATCAGTTGGGATGCGTCGGCCGCATGCGCCTGCCGCAGAAGACCGTCGGTGGTCTCGGGTGAAAGGTCGGCAAGCAGGGCAGCGACGGGCCGATCCCCATCCAGCGCCCGCTCTATCTTTTCATAGAGCGGCGCAAGCGCGGCGGACTGGTCCTGAGCGCCGGGCAGTTCGCCGGTGTCGTCGGTTTGCTCATCGGCGCCGTCAAGAATCATGCCTTTGCCGGTCTCCATTATTCCTGCCCTCCATTTTCCCCTGATGTCTGCTGAGCAGCCGGCGGCGCTTTGCCCCGTTGGCCGAGCGCGGCACTCAACATATCCAGCGCGCGCCTGGGGTCCTGCACGATCAGCGTTTCCATCCGCGCCTTTGCCGTGCTCTCTCGCCATGAGGCTTCGGCCCGCAGCCTGGCCTGCGGATCGAGATACATCTTGGAGATAAGATCGAGGCCGGTCCGGCGGGCTGCGTCGAAAGTGGGCTGGTCGTTCGGATCGCTTAGCTTGATCGTGTTGAGCCCGGCAGCCTGGACGCCGGCCAGTTGGTCTTGCTCGTACTGCCTGCGGCGATCAAGTTGCTGCTGTGCCATCCGTAGGGCGCCGGCCTCGCGCAGCGTTGTCTTACGGCTTGCAAGATCGGGACGAATCTCCGCCGGCGCCTGCTTCACAAAATTGTCGAACAGCGTATCGAAGCGGCCCGTCTGCAAAACCCGCCCGGTATGCGGATCGACCTGGCCGTACATTCCATCATGCAGGCCCGCCCCGTCCGCGGACGCATTGGCAACAGCGTCGGCTTCCGCTTTGGCAAGCTCGCCGTCCAGCGCGCGCGTCGCGATTTCCGTGTCGAAAGCATTCTGCTGCGCCAGGCGCTGCTCGTAACGGTCCGCGACAGCCTGCCAGTATTCGTCGAGCGGCTGGACAGCACCCGCCTGCGGGCCGGCCGGGTACTGCTGCTCGTTGCCGGAGGCTTTCCTGCGCCGACCGACGGACAAAGGAATGATGTGAACCATTTGTTTTTCCTGCCTGGCTGGATTTGAAAAAAGGAGGAGATCGCACGCACGATCTGGGGCAGCGGCTTCCAGATGCCTGGAGAAACCGGCCGGTATGCCGCCTCAAGGGCGGAGAATTGCCGAAATGCCGCTACCGAAACGCCTGCAGCGGATCGCTCTGCCCTACCGGCTTGCGGGCACTCTTGAACTCCGCCGGATCGACGACCGCTTCCCGCAGCATCATCAAGCCGTAGCGCGTCGCCGCCATCAAATCGTCGCGCAGCTTGACCACATGGCCGTCCTTGCGGTGGTAGAGGCGAAACTCCTCGAACCAGGGCAGCAAGGTCGAAAACACCTTGAAGCGGCCGGACTGCATGCGGTCGAGCATTTCCATCAGCCCGGCCTCGACCGAGACCGAGCCGTCGGCAAAGCGGGCGTGGCCGGTGAGCATGTTCAAGCCGTGGGCGGCATATTGCCTGGCGAGCGCCGTGCCCGCCCCTTCCAGCGTCTCGCGGCGGCCGTCGCGCGGCCAGGCCCAGGGCAGCCATTCGCCCCATGGCTTCAGCGCCAGCACCTGCATCGCCGGCGTCTGCTGCGAGGCCCTGGCTGCTTTGGTGACGTAAACGATATCAGCCTCCGTATCCCAGGCGAGTTCGACGGCGGCCGAGGGATGGTCCCATCCGAAATCGAGCGCGCCGATCCGCGGCCAGTAGCGCGGCAGCCGGAACGGCTCGCAGGCGATCAGCTCCTCGGCAATGGGAAAGATGCGGCCGGAGCCCAGCACCGGAACGCCGCGCGCCCGCGCCTCGCGCTCATGCTCGGGATAGGCGGCGACGATCGCGGCGCGCTCGTCCGGCGAATAATGTTCGGCGTCATCGATGGTCATGAAGGTGACGTGACGGGTCATGGGGCCTGCCGGATTGATTCGGGATGCCGTGATATGGCTTTGTTCGCACACGATATTTTTGGGCCGGTGCGCGGCGGGTCTTCCCTTCTCCCCTTGTGGGAGAAGGTGTCGCCGAAGGCGACGGATGAGGGGTGTTCCAGGGAACGCCGACGCGTCACTCCGCTGGAACACCCCTCATCCGTCTCGGCGCTATCGCGCCGATCCACCTTCTCCCACAAGGGGGGAAGGAAGAGCGCGCACCTCACCCGTCAAGAACCGCAACACCACGTCGCTCATGCCCAGCAGCGGCGTGAACGTCACGATGGTGATGCCGCCCGTCGCGTTGGTGCGGGTCAGGCCTTCGGAATAGATATCGAGCGGCGGCTCCTCGTCGAACCAGACGCCGTGCAGGGTTTCGCCCTGCCACTTTTCGCGGCCCTTCTCATAGCTCTTGAACGACAGCACCGATTCATCGGCCTGCACGTCGCCGCCGCCGCCCCAGCGCACCACGATGCTGTCGAGCGCGCCCGGCGCGCCGCGGCCCATCGTGGTCTGGCGGATGGCATCGGCGGGGATCATGCCGGTGCCCCATGCCGCCTGCTGCTGCGGCGGGCCGACCAGCACGCGCTGCGGGTTGTCGCGCGTGCCCTCGCCCGTCACGCCGGCAGCCCATAGCCTGACGGCGGCGTCGAAGGTCTTGCCCTGCCACCACGCGGGATAGCGGCCGGTGAGATGCATGGCCCATTCGGCGCCGCCGGCCCTGGTCTTGCCCAGCTGGTTGCCGGCCATGAACAGACGTTCCCGGTTCTGCGCGCCGGCGGCGTGAAACTGCGCCTGCCTGGGATAAGGCCGGTAGGCGGCAAGCTGGTTAGTCCTGCGCCTGCGGTCCAGCTCCTGCAGCAGCGCCAGATAGTGGCGGCGCGTCTTCAGGCTGGTCGCCAAACGGCCCGAGGACGGCTTCGAGGCCACGGATGCGGCGGCGGATCTCGTCATCGCTCAGGGCTTCCAGATTGTCAGATAAAACATGCAAATCCTTGGCCAGATCCTTGGGCAGCACCGATTGCACGATCTTCAGATACTGGTCGGGCTTGTCGGCCCGGACCGCGGCAATCACGCCGGCGCCATGGGCGCGGAAATCGGCGCGAACCGCGTCGAGGAAATCATCGCCAAGCGTCTTCTTCGTCCGCTTCGGCTTGGCAGCGGCGGCAGTCGCCTTGCGGCCAGGACGAGAACGCGGCGCCGTCCGGTCAGCCATGATCCGAGATCCCGGCGGGCTCGGCGGTCGCTGCCTGCTTCGCCTGCTTTGCCGGCCTTGCCCGCTTGATCTTGCCGGACTTGATCTTGCCGGACTTGCGCCGTGCCGATTTTGGCCTTGACCGTTTTGGGGCGGCCTTGCGGGCTGCATCAGCGGCCGGCGCGTGGCGCTTTCCGGCAGACGCGGCTTTCAGGCTTGCCCTGGCGATCGCCCTTGCGTCGTGCGCGCCGCGCGGAAAGCCGAAGCCGCCGATGGCATCGACAGGACCACCGCGAACCATGCCGGTCAGCACGCCCGGCACGACCGGCTCGATACGGCCGATGCGCGCCTGCGGGGCAGCGCCCTCGAACACGCCAATGGCGCTGACGACCTCGCGGCCGTCATCGTCGGTGATGATGGTGGCATAGCGGTTGGACAAGGGAGGCCTCGCGGATAAGGCAGAATGAACCGAGGATAGCGTTCCTTCACGCCCCCCTCTGTCCTGCCGGACATCTCCCCCTCAAGGGGGGAGATTGGCAGCTCCAGGGTCGCGACCAATTTGCAGCGCTGACGATTGGCGAAAGCAAGGCGGCAGTCCGATCTCCCCCCGTGTGGGGGTTGAGGAGTGGTCCGCGCAGCGGACGGAAAGCCAATTGCTTGGCTTTCCGAACGACGAACGGCCGGCAGGCCAGAGGGGGTGCTGTCCCGCCGACATCCGATATCCGCACATTGTGGGCATCAGGAAAACAAAACCCGCCTCGTGGGCGGGTCGGTGGCGCAAATCAGCACCATGGACAAATCATAGCAAAGCTGCCCTCACCCGTCAATGCAGATAAGAAATAATTCCTACTCCGGTCAAAGCCTCGTCCTTGGCGGCGGCGCGCATTGCGCGAGGGCCGCATCGATGGGATGCTGGGTCTCGTCGGAGAGCGCAATGAGCGATGTGACCAGTCACTATGGCAGCGGCGGCATTGTCGAGCGCATCCTGTCGGCTGTGCCGGACGCAAAGGCCGGCAGCCTCGCAGCCAAACAACTCTATCCGTTCGATCAGCTTCATGGCCGCGAGCTGATCGCCACGCAGGACCATGCTGCGCGTCTTGCGCCCTCCGCCGGCGATCGGGTTCTGGACATCGGCAGCGGCATTGGCGGCCCGGCCCGGTTCCTTGCCGCGACCTATGGGTGCAGCGTCGACGGCGTCGACCTGACGCAGGCGTTCGTCGAGGCATCCCGCCGATTGACCGAGCTCTGCGGCCTCGGCGACAAAGTGCGTTTCCATGAGGCCGATGCGACAAGGCTGCCTTTTGCGGACGACACATTCGACGCGGCGATCTGCTTCTATGTCGGCATGAATATCGCCGACAAGGCGGCGGTCATCGGGCAAGCGTGGCGCGTACTGAAGCCGAAGGCCAGGCTTGTCTGGACCGAGGCGGTGCTGGCGGACGGCGAGCCTCACTATCCCTTGCCTTGGGCGGTGTCGGCTGTGGCCAGCCATCTCGTCGACCGCGAAACCCTGAAGGCTCTGTTTGCTTCAGCCGGATTCCAGGTCGACGACGTCATCGACGAAACCGGCGATCACGTCGAGCTGGCGTTGAAACGGGCAAATTCCAGCATGGTTCCGTCGCCCGCCCAGCAGCAGGCCAATGAGATCGTGCTCGGCGCCGAGTTCGTGCATCGGCGAAAAAACTACATAAGCAGCCTGAGCGAGGGAAAACTCGCCTCACTGGCCGTTATTGTTTCCAAGCCGGCATGAAACAAAAACCCGCCTCGGCGGCGGGTTGCTGGCGCAAATCAGCACCATGAAAAAATCTAGCATAGCTGCCCTCACCGGTCAAGATATGTCAGGAAATAATTCCTACATCGACATCGATCGGAGACTCGGCGATGCTAGCGCTACCACATCCGGCGTCAAGTCATATGCATATGTTCTAAAGTGCCATGCCGTCGGCGGATGTTGTCTGATAATTTGCCCTTTGGCATCAAGGGGGCAAAAGAAGCCATGTCTGAGGACAAAATCCGAAATATAAATCTGACCGCCGACATCGTCGCGGCATTCGTGCGCAACAATTCAGTGCCTCCGGATAGCCTGCCGGCGTTGATCGAGAGCGTCAATGCAGCGCTCGCGGCCGTGGACAATCCCGTTGCTCCGCCGCAACCTGCGCCTGAGCCCGCGGTCAACCGCAAGCGCTCGGTAACGCCGAATTTCATTTACTGCCTCGAGGATGGCAAGAAGTTCAGGTCGCTGCGGCGTCATCTCGGCTCCGCCCATGGCATGACGCCGGAAGCCTATCGCGCCAAATGGGACCTGCCCGGCGACTATCCGATGACGGCGCCCAGCTACGCCGCCAAGCGCTCGGAGCTGGCAAAGGAGTTCGGGCTCGGCATCAGGACACCCGAGGCCCCGGCCGCCAAGGCGCCGGCCAAGAGCAAGACCAAGGCGTAAAGGCACGCCCCCTCCGTGCCGTACGCCTGCTGGAGGACGATCGTGGTGGCCGGAGAGCCCAATGACGTTCGCGTGGAACGTGTCGACCGCCGCCAATGGGCGGTGCTGGTTGCCGAGAATGGCACGGTGACCCAGCATCTGTTCATGGCCCAGGAAGCGGCCGAGGAGTTTGCCGACGGCGAGCGGACAAGGCTCGGCCTTCCCGCCAGGCCGCCGGCGGCGGATCCGCTGGCCTGAACAGTTCTTCAACCGGCTGCAGGATACAAGACGCAGCCTTCGACAGGCCGTCTAGCGACTGGTCATTAGCTGGCTCTTATGGAATCATTACACTCCAACTCGGGGAAGAGCGGGATGGACAAACCAGCCATGGCATCCGTGTTCAGGATGCGGCAAGCGCCAGCCACTATTTCGGGCGTTCGCAGCGTCGGCCAGGGCCAGGCCGATCCGGTCATCGGCAGAAGGCCGCTCGGCGACGCGATCCGCTTCGTCATCGACGTCGATCCCCATTACGACATCAGCGGTGTTTCGATCGCCTATGGCGACGGCGCCGCCCCGCGCCTCGGCAGCCGGGAGGTCAAGGCGCTGTGGCCCGAATATGGCCGCCGCTGGATGGAAGAGTAGCGCAGGCCATCGGCCGACGCCTATCGCTTGCATCCCCGTCCGGATCGTAACAGCGGGTCATGCGTTGAGCGTGAGCCAAATGGGAGCAACAGCAATGAACGTCGCCAATCTGCAACTCGAAGGCCTGCTGATGGCCGTCGCTTCGATCAATCAGGTGCTGGTGCGCAAGGGCCTGCTCACGGTCGAGGATATCGACATCGCGCTGCGCAAGGCCGAGGCCATCGAAACCGGCGAGGAGCGGTCCGACGGCATGTCGGAGTCCAACCGCGACGCCGTCAACTTTCCAATCCGACTGCTTGAACTGGCCAATCAATGCCAGCCGGAGGCGGACATGCCGTCCTTCTCGAAACTGGCCCGCATGGTCGGCCAGATGAAGGAACCCTACAACGACCAGATGTGAGGCGGTCTGCCGACGCGGGGCCTCACCCTCGGCCGAGTTTCGAGGCCAGCACGCTGCCCGGTCCATGCACGGCGGCGAACAACAAGCCGGCGGCGAACGGGAAATGGGACATGAAGGCGCCGACCTCGGCCTGGTTGCCGGTCCAGTGCGACGGACCGTGGAAGGCAAAGCCGAGGAAGACCACATAGACGGCGGCGACAAGGGCAGCCGGCGTGAAGAATGCTCCGGTCAGCAAGGCGATCACCAGCAGCGTTTCGAGGATCGCGGCGCACCAGGCCAGAAACAGCGGGAACGGGAAGCCGGCGGCGGCGATGTAGCCGGCAGTCATGCCCATGTCCGTAAACTTGAGGGCTGCCCCCATCGCGAACATGGCGGCCAGGGTCAGGCGGGCGATGAGAAGGGCCGCAGTCTGCCACGGCGATTGAACGGTTTCCATGATGTCCTCCAAGATTTGCTAGGGGTTTCGCCCCAAGGACGGGCGCGACGCCGCCGATCCGACATCGTCCCGCAAAATTCTTTCCCGGCGAAGCAGAACTTCTGAAAAGGCCGCCGCTTGCGGGCAAGCCTGATTGCCGCCCGCTCAGAGCTTCGCCATCAGCTCCCGCCCCAACCGCTTCGGCGGCTCGGCGCGCAGCACCACATTGGTCGTCACCGCGCCGTAGCGGCCGATGGCGTCGACGATGCTTTCGAGGTCGGGCGGCGACGGGACGACGACCTTGACCAGAAAACAATCCTCGCCGGTCACCCGCAGCACCTCAACCACTTCCGGCATGGCCGCGAATTTCTTCAGGCAGGTCTGGATGTGCTCATGCGTGGTGCGCAGGCGGATCATGGCCATGGTGCCGAGACCGAGGGCGGTGGGATCGATCGCGGCCCGGTAGCCGGCGATGATGCCGCGCTCCTCCAGCCGCTTCACCCGCTCCGACGTCGCGGGCTGGGACAGGCCGACGCGGCGGCCGAGTTCGGAAATGCCGATGCGGCCATCCTCCTGCATGATCTCGATGATTGCCATGTCGGTGGGGTCGAGCCGTGGCCGGTAATCGCCGTTTGCCATGAACACCTTCAATCCATCGGAATTCTTCATCGCTTTCCGATGATCTCTCATTCCGCGAACAAGGAGAAGCCCTAGGATTGGGACATCATCTGCGGCGAAGAAACAGGATTTTCCATGACCGACTTCATCATTCTGCCGGGCAGCGGCGGATCGGGCGAGGCCCACTGGCAGACACGCTGGCAACAGGCCGACCCGGCGATGCGCCGCTTCAGCCCGGCAAGCTGGGAGCTGCCGGATTTCGACGACTGGGTGGCGGCGCTGGACGTCGCGGTGTCACAGGCACAGACCCCGCCGGTGCTCGTCGCCCACAGTCTCAGCTGCCTGCTGGTCGCGCATTGGCAGGCGGTGTCGAGCCGTCGGATCGGCGGGGCGTTTCTGGTTGCGGTTCCCGACCCGGCCTCGCCGGTCTATCCCGCTTACGGAATTCCCTTCGCCGATACGCCGCGCGGGCCGCTTCGCTTCCCCTCGCTGATCGTGGCCAGCACCGACGATCCCTATGATCCGAACGGCTATGCCGGTGAGAAAGCCACACAATGGGGCAGCGAACTGCACATCGCCGGGCCGCTTGGTCACATCAACAGCAATAGCGGGCTGGGCGACTGGCCGGCGGGAATGGAGCTGCTGACGGCCTTCGTGAGAGACAAACAGGCCGACCACGCAATCGCACCGTAGGCGCCCGAAGCGTGCGCGCGGGCTTGCCCCGACTTGTCCCGCCAGCTATCTCTCGGGAGGGGCGTTTGTGAGGGAGCCTGCGAATGGTGTCCGTCCGATATCTGGTCCGCGATGTCGATCTGTCCATCGCGTTTTATACGAGCCATCTGGGCTTCGCGCTGAAGCAGCAATTCGGTCCGGCGATGGCCATCCTGACGCGCGGCGACCTCTCGCTCTGGCTCGCCGGTCCCTTGGCGTCGGCAGCCAGGCCGATGCCGGACGGCCGGACACCCGAGCCGGGCGGATGGAACCGCTTCGTGCTCGAGGTCGAGCAATTGCCGTCAATCGTGACTAAGATGCGCGAGGCCGGCGTGGGGTTCCGCAACCAGATCGTCGAAGGTCCGGGCGGGCGACAGATTCTTTGTGAAGACCCGTCCGGCAACGTGATCGAGCTGTTCGAGCCAAGCTAGGCTTCGGCCGTCGCCTCGGATTCGGCGCCGGGCTTTGCCTGGCCTTCCCACTGCCGCTCCGCTTCTGCTTTGCGCTTCGGACAATCCTCGTAGTCATGCTCTCGCGAACCGCAATAGGAGCAGCATTTTGCCGGCGTGTCGGTTCGAAGCATTGTGGCCATGCACAAGAATGCACGAAAATTCATCCGGTTGCAGCAGCGTCTGCGACGTCGCTGCTGGGATGCGTGACCGCCAGCCTGACGCCGCCCTCAATAGCCGCCGCCGAGGATCGGCAGAATCTCGGCGGCAGACATTGCGCGCGGCGCGTATTCGTCCGGCCTATATCAAAGTTAAATGCGGATGCTGGGCGTGAGGTGGTAGGTGATCGCGATGGGGGGACTCTCAACGCGCTCGAGGTGTCCCATGGACGTTCGAAATCTGATTGCCAAATTGTCAGCCGCGGTATTGCACCGCCGCGCCGCGTCTTCGCCGATACTGTTCAGGCCGATCCGCAACTCGCTCGCCGACATCCCGTTGAAGCCGGCGCCGCGGCCGCCTTATCGTCCGCATCGGCCGATCTGGCCGGCAAGCAACATGTAGCTCGCCGGGCTGCAACCAGTTTGTGATTTCCTCGTTTATGGCGATCCCGTTTTCAAGGAGGCAAGTGATGAGATCGATCCGGGCGAGGCGCGAATGGTTTGGATGGTGAGCGCATGAGCCGTTTTCTGCCCCTGACGATCAGATTCGTGGACGGCAGCGCGATGACGGTGTCGTCGATCGCCGACGCCAGGAGGGCGCTAGGCGGAACATGGAAGAACAAGCAGACGGCGGCCTACAAGGCGGCCGACAGGCTGGTGGACGACGCGTTGAACGGCATTTGCCGCCCGGACATCGCCTTTGCCGCTTTCCAGAATGCCGCCGCCCAACAGGGCTTGCTGAAGCCGGCCAAGCCAAGTGCCGCCCTTGCCATGCTCGACGAATTGGCGTCGCTGGATGGGCATCGTTGAAAGACCGGCTGACGGATTGCCGGCGAGGTCATGGCGAACGGCGGATGGCCTATCTCGGCTCGCGGTTCATGCTGAGATAAGTCGGGTCGAACTCGGCGATTTCCACCAGTTGCTGCCAGTCCAGAATGGTCACCATGTAATTCGCCCAGCCGATCACACCGATCTTGCGCAGCGCGCCGATGACCCGGTTCATGTGGACGACCGAAAGCCCAAGCACATCGGCCAGTTCCGCCTGCGACAGGGGAAGCCGGAAACTCATGCCGTTGGTCTGCTTGACGACCTGGAGCCGCACGAACAGCTCGCACACAAGATGCGCCAGATGCGAAGTCTTGGACCGCCGGCCCATGGCCACGATCCATTCCCGATGGATGGCGCCATCGACGAGCGTGTCCAGCCAAAGCAAGCGGCTGAGATGAGGTGCCTGTTCGGTGATCGTCCTTAGCCGACTGTGGTCGGCGGCGATCACCCGGCATGGCGACAATGCGATGATGCCATGGTCCATTGTCTTGAGCAGAAAGGCGTGCAGATCGACAAAATCGCCGGGCACCTGCAACGAGGTGAACTGGCGGCCGCCATCCTCCAGCACCTTGTAGCGCGCCGCCAGACCCTCGATGATGAGCGTGCTGTAGCCTGGCCTCGATCCCTCGGAAACGATGTCCTGACCGGTGGCAAAATCCATCTCGATGGTCATGGCGGCGGCCAGCAGCCCCTTTTCCTGCTCGGACAAAGCGTCATGCTGGCCAAGGTTGAGATAAAGCGGTTCTAGCATCGAGGATCCAGTTCGAGATTTCGTGGACATTCGTGGCCTAGCCAAACGCCGGAGATCGGGTGCGGTTGCAATCGGCCGGCACGGCGACGGCTCCTCGCAGGAAATCTGCTCAGGACACAGTCGCATGGAACCATGGGTGCGGGTTGGGATTTAATCCATGTCGCTCAAAAATGGCCCCGATTTTGAGACAACGACATGCATAAAAACACAGACCTGAAGCGCGTCGCCTGCGTCCTTTCAACCGCGATGCGCCTTAGCGTTCTCACGCAGGGATCCTTGCACACATGGAACGGTTCTACTTCGACTTGTACAACGCCGAGACCCAGATTGACAAAGAGGGGCAGCTTTTTCCCAGCCGGGAGCGCGCGGGAGCCGAAGCGCTGCGCATATTGCACGATGTGGCGCGCGACGAGATACCGGAGGGCGACCACCGGCGGATCACCGTCAAGATGCTGAACGAGAACAGGGAGCAGATATTCGAAGCGTCGCTGACAATGGCGTCGCTGTGGAGTTGAACTCGTCGACCCTGTCGAGGACTGTATGGAACCTCTTGCCCTCCCCTCTGTTTCCTAAGGAGGGGCCAGCGGCAGAAGCTGCACGGCTGATTGACTGGAGGCATCTATGTCCTTGCAAAAGCTTCATCCCGAGCAGGTCGACGACACACGCAGGCTTGCCTATTCGACCTTTGCCCCGGCGCTGCTCGGTTCGCTCACCAAGCGTCTGGCGCGGTGTCAGGGCGTCAAGGAGCTGGGCGCCCTCGAAAAGTCGCTCATCCGCCTGATCGAAGACTCTGATGTCGATGGGCCGCAAGCCGAGGCGATGAAAGAGTTCGCCATCGAGCTGGTGGTGTCGACGATATCGGAAGCCCGCGCTCACCCCGACACCAAGAGCGATGTCGAAGCCGTTGGCGAGCGCCGCGCCGAAGGCCGCTCCGAGAACCCGCAGACGCTCGAGGAGCAGTTGCAATCAGGGCTCGAAGATAGTTTTCCGGCCAGCGATCCGCCCGCCGTCGTCTCGACCGCCATTTCCGGCGCCTCGAAGGACCTTGTCGGTACAGATGAGGTGTTGCGCCGCAAGAAGGAGGCGGCGCAGCGAAAGCAGGAAAAGGCCGACGCCGGTTAGAAGGACAAGTCGCGCGAGCCCGAGGCGATGAGAAGCCGTCAGCCGAAGCGCTTTTCCGGCGACTGTCCGCTGGCCGGTGACTGTTCGCCGGCCCGCGCGACGATCGCCTCAAGCGGCTCCGGCCGGTGCAGCAGAAAACCCTGGCCATAGGCCACGCCCATGCCGCGCAAAATGTCGAGCGCTTCCTGCTGCTCGATCTTTTCAGCCACCACCGCGCAGCCGAGACTTTTGGCGATGCCCGCTATGGCCGAGACGATCTCGCGGTCGAAACGGCTTTCCGCGATATTCTCGATGAACGAGCCGTCGATCTTGATCTGATCGACCGGAAAGCGCCGCAAATATTCGAACGAGCTCATGCCGGCGCCGAAATCGTCGAGGCTGACACGGCATTGCCGCTCGCGCGCCTTGCGCACGAACTGCTCGGCGGCGTCGAAATTGGTTACGGCCGCGGTCTCGGTGATCTCGAACCCGATGCCGGAATGCGGCGCCCCGGTCTCGGCGATGACGGCGTCGACGAAATCCCACAGCAGCGGATCGCTCAGCGTCTGCGCCGACAGGTTGAAGCCGAGCAAGATGGCGCCTGAGCGCATCGCCGCGCCATGCTGCGAAAGCGCTGTCCTGATGATCCAGCGGTCCAGCCGCGAGGCAATGCCGAAGCGCTCGGCGACCGGAATGAATTCGTTGGGCGGGATCAGCTTGCCATTGCGCCCGGCAAGCCGCGCCAGCACCTCGACATGGCGGCTCTCCTGCCAGGGCTGGCCGAGCAGATGGATTTCCTGGCCGAACAGTTTCAGCCGCCCGTCATCCATGGCGTCGACCGTGTCGGCGGCGACACGCGCCGCGTTGAGGCCGCCGGAGCCCGACGCCGCGTCGGCCGAAAACACCGCGAAGCGATTGCGCCCGGCCGCCTTGGCGGCATAGCAGGCGTCGTCGGCGCAGGCCAACGCATCGGCAACCGTGGTGGTGGTGTCCTCGACGAAGGCGATGCCGATGCTGGCCGCGAGCTTTCGCGAGGTCGCCGGCAGTCCGAGGTCGGCGTCACGGACCGCCGCAAGGATGGCGCCCGCCAGCGCCTCGGCTTTGGCCGATTGGCAATTGGGCACCAGCAGCGCGAACTCGTCGCCGCCGAGGCGCGCGGCACGTGCCGATGCCGGCAAGCAGCCCAGAATACCGGCAGCGACACCCTTCAGCGCCAGGTCGCCGGCGGCGTGGCCGGCGAAGTCGTTGAGCGCCTTGAAGTAGTCGAGATCGACATAGAACACCGCCAGCGGCAAAGCCCGCTCGGTGGCGATGTGCACGGCCAGCAGCCGGTCGAAGGCGGCACGATTCAAGAGGCCCGTCAGCGCATCGTGGTGAGCGGCGTAGGCGAGTTCCCGCTCGCGTTTCTTGTCCTCGGTGATATCGCGCACGGTGCCGAGAATCTGGCCCGCTGTCTCAGGCGCCGCGATGAAGCGCACCAGCGATTCGACATGGCGGATTTCGCCGTCGCGCCTGACGATGCGGTATTGCGCGGCGACGACGCCGTCGGTCGAAAGCGGCGCCAGATGAGCGCGCTCTGCGGCATCCTTGTCGTCGGGGTGCAGATAGGAATGCCAGAGGTCGGCGGCCACCTCGTCGGTGTCGGCGACCAGGCCGAATATCTCCCTGGTGCGGGCGTCCCAATAGCTCTTGTTGGCGTCGATATCGTGATGCCAGATGCCGGTGCCGCTGGCCGCCAGCGCCAGGCGAAAGCGCACATTGACCCGCTCCAGTTCGGCTTCCGCCTCTTTCTGCCGGCTGATGTCGGTCTGCACGCCCATCAGCCTGACCGGCCTGCCCGTCTCGTCACGCTCGACAATGCCGCCGCGGTCCAGCACCCAGATCCAGTGGCCGTCCTTGTGCTTGAGGCGTAGCTCGGTCTCGATCGAGGCGGTCAGGCCGGAAATGTGCCGCTCTCCGCTGGCCAGCGCCCGCTGGCGGTCGTCGGGATGCGTCAGCTTCAGCCAGAGGTCGTCGCTGTTGGCAAGCTCGCCATCCTCATAACCCAGCATGTGCGACCAGGTTGGCGAATAGAAACAGTCGCCGCTCAAAATATCCCAGTCCCATACGCCGAGATGAGCGCGTTCGAGCGCAAGCGCCCAGAATTCGCCGTTGCGTATTTTCTCTTCAGCCATGCCCTGGTTTCGCTCACTCCGTCGCCGCCACTATGCACGCAAGCAGAGAAGAAAGCGTTACCGGGTGCGCCGCGCCCACAGTGCGGACAAGGCCTGCAATCGTGCCGGACCATGCCGTAAGGCGTCATCATGCGATTGGGGCTCGTCATGCCATTGGCGCCCTGATTGGAACCGCCCTGGCCGGGCCTGGCTCGACGATCCTTATCGCGCGGCGGCGCGCATTGTCCTCGAGCAGGCCGCGCAGTTCCTCGCGGCCGCGCGCGATGCGCGACATCAGCGTGCCGGCCGGCACGCCGAGCATCTCGGCGGCCTCGGCATAGGAGAAGCCCTCGATGGCGACCATGGTCAGCGCGGCACGGCGGTCCGGGCTGATCGCCTGCAGCGCGTCGATGATCTCGCGCGCGGCGACGTTCTCCAGCTGGTCGGCGGGAGAGGCCTGCACCTCGCCGGCCTCCAGCGGCAGCATCGAGGCCTCGCCACGCCGGTTCACCTTGCGCATCTGGTCAATGAACAGATGATGCATGATCGTGAACAGCCATTTTCGCGGGCTCTCTCCCGTCTGCCAGTTGTCCAGCCGCAGCAGCGCCCGCTCCAGGCAGTCCTGGACGAGATCGTCGGCGGAATCGCGGTCGCGCAGCAGCGAGCGCGCATAGCGGCGCAGGCGCGGGATTTCGTCGAGAATTGCTCTCTGCTTTTCGTCCATGACCTTTTGTCTTCGTTTCGGCATGCCGTTGCCGCAAAACCGCTGCGCCCCCGGGTGAGGACAGCTTTGGCTGATCTGAAAAAATTCCTCTGTTCATGCCTGTCGTCGGCTCCAAAAACGCTGGGCACTTTTGGGCGACAGGCATGACGCGCTAGCGCGGCGTGGCGTCGATGGCGACCCGGTCGGGATAGAAGGCGCCGTGGGCGCGAATCTCGGCCATCTCGTCGAAGGGCTGCTCATAGGCCCACATCGCGTCGTTACCGGTTTCGCCCGCCGGCAGCACGTTCCAGTAGCTGGAGTCGCCCTTGTAGGGGCACAGCGTCGACCGCTCCGTCTTCCTGAGCTTGCGGAAGTCGATGTCCTCGAACGGGATGTAGAAGGAGAAGGGATGGGGCGGCTCGGTCACCATTTTGGCTTTTGCCGAGGAAGCGATGATGGTGCCGTTTGCAAACACGACGACACGCCCGTTGAAGGGCTCGACGGTGATCACCTTGCCCGGATTGCGCCTGAAGCCGGGTGACGGGTTCGCATGCTGATCCATGACTGCTCTCCTTGTCCGCTGGTGGTTCGATGCCGGTCGACGGCGTCAGCTCTCACTGGTCACTGATGGGCCGGCGACAGCGGTCACACGCGACAGCTTCTGGCGCTTTTCGAGCTGTGGCTTTTCATAGGTCTTCTTCATCGTTCTTCCTTTTCTGACGTCTGGCAGCCGGTCCGCGCGGCTGCCGGCCGTGGATCATGGCTCCAAGGGACAACAGGCGCATCTCCCGTCCGGCCGATGCGCCGCCGAAGGAAATCCGGGCCAGCGTGGCAAGAACGATTCGCATGTGTTTCGCCGCGATCCGACGGCGGTGGATTTATCTCAGCCGGGACGGCCATGCTTGGGCCGGGCGGAACACGGTTTTGGCGAATGCGGCCCTGTCAGCACGACCGCAAGGCTAGGACAGGCGCGAACAGCTACCGGCGCGGCTATGGCGATGGCTGCTTGGCGCCGGTGCACGCCGCGAAATATCGATAATAAAGGACGACAGGTGAGACTCTACAAAATCAAGATGATTTGCCGGATATTTTCGCCTTTTCGGCACGAGAAGCAAAATAAATTTTCGACAGACGAACTTTCACTTCGGAAAAATGTCCATTTCATCTCTGTTAACCAAATATTAACCAAAATTATCCGATACATACCGAAGTTATTCGCTGTCGTAATCCGAATCTAAGTTGTAATAATCATTGCACAGTTCGCTTCTGACATTACTGTATCGTTGATGTCTTGCGAAGCATGCAACGGAGGAGCTGTAGGAGTGAAATCCGGGTCAAGACTGTGTTGCGAGGAACGGTCTGCCCGACGGAGGAAACACGCATGAGATTGCTGAAATATGCGCTGCTGGCGGGAGCGTCGCTGCTTCCCATCCTGCCCGCGATCGCCGCGACCGCGACGGGCAGCATGAATGTCCGCATCACGATTACCGACGAATGCAAGGTGCAGACGGCGAGCGATCTCGATTTCGGCTCGCACGGTGTCATTGATGCGAATGTCGACCAGACCAGCACCATCAACGTGCAATGCACGACCGGCAAGTCCTACAATGTTGGTCTGAGCGCCGGAGCGGGCGCGGGCGCAACGGTTGCTGTTCGCAAGATGACCGGGCCGGCGTCGGCGACGATCGACTACACCATCTACAGGGAAAGCACCCGGACGCAGCTTTGGGGCACCACGATCCCCACCGACACGGTCGGCGGAACCGGCAACGGCGCCATTCAGCCGCTGACGGTCTACGGGCGTGTTCCACCGCAGACGACACCGGCGGCGGGCCTCTACACCGACACCGTTGCGATCACCATAACGTACTGACAATCGATACCAACACGAGGACGATCATGCGATCCATGCTTTCATGCATCGGAGCCACGGCTGTTCTGTTGCTGTGCGCCGGTCTCTCACAAGCCGCTTCGCTCAGGGTGGCGCCGACAGGTCTCGAGCTGATCTCGCCCGACGCCTCGGCGGTTCTCAACCTCAGCAACGATGACCCCAAGCGGCCGATCAATGTGCAGATACGCGTCTTCGCCTGGAGCCAGGCTGGCGGGATCGAGACGCTGACGCCGACTACGGACGTCGTCGCCAGCCCGCCATCGACCAAACTCGGACCCAATGCCCAATACGTGGTTCGCGTCGTGCGCGTCAGCAAGGCGCCGGTGCGGGCCGAGGAAAGCTACCGCGTCATCGTCGACGAGTTACCCGACCCGTCGCGCAAGAAGGCCGGTACGGTCGCGCTCGCGCTGCGCTATTCGGTCCCGGTGTTTTTCCGCGACGCCGATGCCGCCGCGCCGGCAGTCGCCTGGAGTGTTTCGCGCAAGGGCGGCAGTCTTGTGCTGACAGCCAGCAATACCGGTGAAAGTCGTCTCCGCTTGTCCAACCTATCCCTGACCCAGAACGGCAAAAAGCTCGGCAACCGAAACGGGCTCGTCGGTTATGTGCTGGGCGGCGCGACCATGCAGTGGCCGATCGGCAGCAGCAAATCCTTGTCCGCTGGCTCCGTGCTTTTGAAGGCACAGAGCGATCTTGGACCCTTCGATGCCAAAGTTGCCGTCAAGGGCAAATAGGATCGCGCTAGTCGTCGCGCTCGCGATTTTCACACCTTTCTCGGCGGTGAACGCGCAAGAATTGCCGGCCGTGACGAACCCTGAAGACCCTGGCCAGCAAGCCGGCCGCAGCCTTTATCTAGAGGTGTTCATCAACGACGTCTCGACCAAACTGATCGGCAGCTTCACCCAGATGCCGGATGGTGGGCTGGCGGCGGCGCCCCAAGAGCTGAAGGAGGTCGGCCTGAAACCGCCGGAGGACATAGCCGACGCCGGCGGCCTGGTCAGGCTCGACCAGTTGGCCGACGTTTCGTTTCGGATCGATGAGGTAGCCCAGCGCCTCTACGTCACCGCCGCCAATGACAGCCGCGAGGCGCGCATGGTGGATCTCGGCTTGCGCTTGCAGGACCGGCCGGCGCCGCAATCGGGCTTGGGCGCGGTTCTCAACTATTCGCTGTTTGCCAGCTCCAACACATTGTTCGACAAGGACGTCGAGCTGTTCCAAGGCGTTTCCGGCGGCTTCGATGCGCGCGTGTTCAGCCCCTATGGAACGCTCAGCCAATCCTTCATCGCCGGCTATTCCGACGGCAGGCTGGGCGGCTTCACGCGGCTCAACACGACATGGAGCTATTCCGACCCCGACCGGCTGATGACCTACCGCGCCGGCGACTTCATCTCCGGTGGATTGTCGTGGACGCGTCCGGTCTATCTCGGCGGCATCCAGGCGCAACGCAACTTCCACCTGCGATCGGACCTGGTGACGCTGCCGCTGCCCTCCTTCGGCGGCACGGCGGCGGTGCCGTCGACGCTCGAGGTCTATACGCAGAACGTGCGCACCTATTCCGGCGACATCCAGCCCGGGCCGTTCCAGGTCACCAATCTGCCGGTGTTCACGGGCGCCGGACAGGCGCAGGTGGTGCTGCGCGACAGCCTCGGCCGCGAGACCACGGCCACCTTGCCGTTCTATGCCTCCAGCATGCTGCTGCGCCAGGGACTGCTCGACTTTTCCGTCGAGGCAGGGATGGCGCGGCGCAATTTCGGCATCTCCTCCGACGATTATGACGGCCGCGTCATAGGGGTCGCCAGCGCGCGTTACGGCGTGACCGACCGGCTGACATTGGAAGCCCATGCCGAGGGCGGCGCCGATCTGATCAATGGCGGCATAGGTGCTGCCTTCCCGCTCGGGGCATATGGCGCGGCTTCGCTGGCGGTCGCCGGCAGCCATCATGACCGGCGCACCGGCTCGCTGGTCGATGCCAGTGTCGAATTCGGCTATGACGGCTGGGCGATCAACGCCCACATGCAGCGGGCCTTTGGCGGCTATGAAGACATCGCCTCGATGACGGCGGAGCCGGTTCTCGACCCCGACGACTTCACCCGTTTCAGCGCCGGCGTGCCGCGCGCGGTCGACCAGGTGACGCTCAGCGTGCCGATGCCGATCGATTTCTCCAGCTTCAACCTGTCCTATACGCATTTAAAGAGCGCCGAGGGCGAAAACAGCCAGATCGTCGGCCTGTCCTACAGCCAGGCGATCTTCAAGCGCAGCACGCTCTATGCCACCGCCTTCGCCGATCTCGACGACGACAGCAGCTATGGCGTGTTCGCCGGGATTTCGATCCCGTTCAACGACGACATCTCGGCGTCGACAGGCGTCGAGCAAGGCCCTGACGGCCTCAATGTCACTGCCGACCTCGCCAAATCGGAGCGGGCCGAGGACGGCAGCATCGGCTGGCGGCTGCGCACCTCGGAGGGCGAGGTCCCCAATCGTTCGGCAGCTGTCAGCTACCGCGCGCCGTTTGCGCGTTTCGAGGCCGGCGCCCAGCAATTCGACAAGGACTTTCGCGTGACCGGTCAGATGGACGGCGCCATTGCGGTCGCAGGCGGCGGGGTGTTCGCCACCAACCGCATCGACGATGCCTTTGCCGTCGTCGATGTCGGCACGCCTGATGTCGAGGTCTTGCATCAGAACCGGCCTGTAGGCAGGACCGACAGCAAAGGCCGCATCCTGGTCACCGGGCTCAACTCCTATGAGCTGAACACGGTCTCCATCGACCCGAAGAATCTACCAGTCGACGCGGATGTCCCTGCTACCAAGGAGACCGTCGTCCCAGCCGACCGCAACGGCGTCGTGCTGAAGTTCGGCGTGTCCGAGGCGGCGCAGGCCGCGCTGGTGACGCTGGTCGACTCGAGCGGAACGCCGCTCGAAGCCGGACTGTCGGGACGCGTCGATGGCGGCACTGAAGACTTTGTCGTCGGCTATGACGGGCAGGCCTACATCAAGGGCCTCGGCAAGCAGAATTCAGTGCAGGTCGAGCGCGCTGACGGCGGTTCATGCCGGGCAGAGTTTCCCTTCGAGGCGGCGCGCGGCCGACAAGTGGTGATCGGGAACGTGGTGTGCCAATGATAGCTGGAGGAAAAATGCTGCGCGCCGTAATCATCGCCCTGCTGCTGGTGCTGCTCCCGTCGCTCGCCCGGGCGCAGAGCTGCAGTTACACCGTCACCAGTTTGAATTTCGGCCTCATCGACACGCTGTCGGGCACCGCGGCGACATCGACAGCCACCTTCACCGCGACTTGCAGCGGCAGTTTGCCATTGCTGCTGCCCGTCCTGGTCTGTCCGCATATTGCCGCCGGCACCGGCGGTGCAACCTCGGCGGCGGCCCGGCAGATGGCGAGCGGCGTCAACAGCCTCAACTATCAACTCTATTCGGACCCCGCAATGAGCGTTGTCTGGGGCACCTATAACTGGGCCTATGCCTCGCGCCCGCCACCGCTGCTGCTGAGCCCCAATCTCTTCGGCAACTCAATCGACACCCTGACGCTCTATGGCCGGGTTCCCGGCGGCCAGGCGACCGTTCCGCCGGGCACTTATCTGTCGACATTTTCGGGCGGGCAACTCGAGTTCCGCTCCCGGACAACCCTGTTGAGCAGCAGCTGCAACACCGGCGCGGGCAACTTGGGCACCAGTCCGACCTTCACCATCAACGCCACGGTCGCGGCAAACTGCCTGGTCGCCACCCAGAACATCGATTTCGGCTCCAAGGGCGTGCTCGACGCCAATGCCGATGCCACCGGCCAGGTTACGGTCACCTGCACCCCGTCGACCGCGTACACGGTTTCCCTCAATGGCGGCACGACAGGGGGCACACCGACCAATCGCAAGATGTCGAAGGGCGCCGAGAGGATCACCTACGGCCTCTACAAGGATCTGGCGCGCTCGCAGCCTTGGGGTGACGCCGGAACGCCGGGAAGCACGGTGGCCGGCACCGGAACCGGTACGGCCCAGGCGCTCACCGTCTATGGCCGCGTGCCGCCGCAGACGACGCCCTCGGCCGGCGTCTACACCGACACGGTGGTGGTGACCATCACCTATTGATCGCGGCCCGCCTCGCCGTTGGCCGGCGCCAGCCAGCGCGCGTAAATCTCGCCGACGATGCCGCGGCGAAAGACCAGCACGCAGATCATGAAGATCAGGCCGGTGGCGATGGTCACCGGGAAGCCTGAGGTGGCGAGCGTGTTTTCCAGGCCGACGACGAGGCCGGCGCCGACGACAGGACCGACCATGGTGCCGATGCCGCCGAGCAGCGTCATCAGGATCACCTCGCCCGACATCTGCCAGGTGACGTCGGTCAGCGTCGCGAACTGGAAGACGATCGCCTTGGTCGCGCCGGCAAGCCCGGCAAGGGCTGCCGACATGACGAAGGCGGCGAGCTTGTAGCGGCCGACCGAATAGCCCAGCGAGATGGCGCGGTTCTCGTTCTCGCGGATCGAACGCAGGATCATGCCGAACGGCGAGTTGACGATGCGCCAGACGGCGAAGACGCCGATGAGGAAGACGGCAAGCACGACGAAATACATGTTGAACGTGACGTTGAGATCGACGATGCCGAACAGATGCCCGCGCGGCACGCCCTGTATGCCGTCCTCGCCTTCGGTGAACGGCGCCTGGACGCAGAAGAAATAAAACATCTGCGCCAGCGCCAGCGTGATCATCGAGAAATAGATGCCTTGCCGGCGGATGGCGAGGAAGCCCATGACCAGGCCGAGCACGGCCGCTCCGGCGGTGCCGAGCAGGATGCCGGCCTCGGGCGGCCAGCCCCATGCCTTGACGGCGTAGGCGCAGAAATAGGCGGCGGCGCCGTAGAAGGTGGCGTGGCCGAACGACAACAGCCCGGTGTAGCCGAGCAGCAGGTTGAAGGCGCAGGCAAACAGCGCGAAGCACAGCATCTTCATCAGGAAGATCGGATAGACGAAGAAGGGCGCGGCTATCAGCGCCAGTATGGCCAATGCCAGCAATACCCGCTCCAGCCGCACGGAGGCGGCGGTGCGATGTTGGTGAAGGGTTGCCTCGCTCATCTCAGGCGTCCCTTCCGAACAGGCCGGCGGGGCGCAGGAGCAGCACGACCGCCATGATGACGAAGACGACGAGGTTCGACGCCTCGGGATAGAACACCTTGGTCAGGCCCTCGGCGAGGCCAAGCATATAGCCGGTGACGATGGCCCCGAGGATCGAACCCATGCCGCCGACCACGACGACGGCAAAGACGACGATGATGATATCGGAGCCCATCAGCGGACTGACCTGGTAGACGGGCGCGGCGAGAATACCGGCAAGGCCGGCGAGCGCCGCGCCGAGCCCATAGGTGAGCGTCAGCAGCAGCGGCACGTTGACGCCGAAGGCCTGCACCAGCTCGGGATTTTCGGTCGCGGCGCGCAGATAGGAGCCGAGCCTGGTCTTTTCGATCAGGAGCCAGGTGCCGATGCAGATAATGAGCGAGGCCACCACCACCCAGCCGCGATAGTTGGGCAGGAACATGAAGCCGAGATTGGTGCCGCCGGCAAGCTGCGCCGGAACGGCATAAGGGTTGCCCGACACGCCGTAGTAGAAACGGAACACGCCTTCGATGACCAGCGCCAGTCCGAAGGTGAACAGCAGCCCGTAGAGCGGATCCAGGCGGTAGAGCCGCGACAGCGCCACGCGCTCGACCGCCATGCCGAAGACGCCGACGATGAGCGGAACCAGGAGCAGCGCCGGCCAGTAGCCGATGCCGAGATGGACGAGCAGCAGGTAACCGATGAAGGCGCCGAGCATATAGAGTGCGCCATGGGCGAAATTGATGATCCGCAGCAGGCCGAAGATGACGGCCAGGCCGAGGCTCAGCATGGCGTAGAAGGAGCCGTTGATCAGCCCGACCAGCATCTGGCCGAGCAAGGCCTGGACGGGGATGCCGAAGATCATGGTCATGGCGTCACCGAGGGTGTTGCAAGCGGGATGCGTCTGTGCGGCACGTACCCCCACCCGGACCTTCGGTCCGACCTCCCCACAAGGGGGAGGTAGGGCGGTGGCCCTCCACCCTCCCCCTTGTGGGGAGGGTCGCTGCGCAGCAGCGGGGTGGGGATACTGCCGTGGGCTGTCGTCATCATACCCCCAGCACCTCGTGCAGCTGTTGCGTGTGAGCGGAAAGCTCGCTTACGGCAAAACCCTCCATCACCTTGCCATGCTCCATCAGGTAGAAGCGGTCGGCGATGCGGGCAGCGAAGCGGAAATTCTGCTCGACGAGCAGGATGGTCATGCCGCGCTTTTTCAAGGTCGCCAGCAGTTCGCCGATGCGCTGGACGATGACCGGCGCCAGGCCCTCGGTCGGCTCGTCGAGCAGCAGCATCTGCACGCCCGTCCGCAGGATGCGGGCGATGGCCAGCATCTGCTGTTCGCCGCCGGAGAGTTTGGTGCCGGGGCTGTTGCGGCGCTCCTTGAGGTTGGGAAAGAGATCGAAGATTTCCTCGACGCTCATGCCGCCCTTGGCCACCACCGGCGGCAGGATCAGGTTTTCGTCGACGGTGAGCGTGGCGAAGATGCCGCGTTCCTCCGGCACGAAGCCGATGCCGCGATGGGCAACACGATGCAGCGGCAGGCGCATCAGGTCGCTGCCGTCGAAGGCGACGCTGCCGCTGCGCTTGCGGACCAGCCCCATGATGGCGCGCAGCGTTGTGGTCTTGCCGACACCGTTGCGGCCGAGCAGCGTCACGGTCTCACCGCGAAAAACGTCGAGGTTGACGCCATGCAGCGCATGGCCCTCGCCATACCAGGCATGGAGATCGCGCACGGCAAGCAGCGGCTCACTCATGCTCGGTCCCCCTGCTCGGTCCCCATGTAGGCGACCCTGACGCGCTCATCGTTGCTCACCGTTGCGTAGTCGCCGGCGGCGAGCACCTGGCCGCGCTGCATGACGGTGATCCAGTCGCAAAGGTCGGCGACGACGGTGAGATTGTGCTCGACCATCAGCACGGCGCGGTCCGTTGCCAGCGAGCGGATGATGCCGGAAATGACGCCGACATCCTCGTGCCCCATGCCGGCCATCGGCTCGTCGAGCAGCAGCACTTTCGGGTCGAGCGCCAGCGTGGTGGCGATCTCGAGCACGCGCTTTCGGCCATAGGAGAGATCGCCGGCCGGACGATGCGCGACATCGTCGAGACCGACGACGGCAAGCAGTTCGCGCGCCCGTGGCGTCAGTTGGTCAAGCGCGGCCAGCGAGCGCCAGAACTGGAAGCCGAGCCCGCTCGGCCGCTGCAAGGCGACGCGGACATTGTCGAGCACGCTCAGATGCGGAAAGATCGCCGATATCTGGAACGAGCGGACGAGACCCATGCGCGCCACCCTGGCCGGCGCGGTGCGGGTGATGTCGTTGCCCAACAGTTCGATCCTGCCGCTGCTCGGCTGCAGGAACTTGGTCAAGAGGTTGAAGATCGTCGTCTTGCCGGCGCCGTTCGGCCCGATCAGCGCATGGATCTGGCCGTGATGGACGTCGAGGTCGACATTGTTGACGGCGATGAAACCGGCAAAGTCGCGCCGCAGGCCGCGGGCGGAGAGCACCACCCGCGGCTTGATTTCGGCACCGTCCGGCTGGACGGCTACGGCTTGCGCCAGCGTCACTTGGTGACGAGCGGGCAGCCGCTGTCTTCGGCCTTGATGAAGGCCTTGTCGCCCGGAATGGTCGCAAGGTAGGTGTAGTAGTCCCAGTCCTTCTTCGACTCCTCGGGCTTCTTGACCTGATAGAGATACATGTCGTGCACCATCGAGCCGTCGGCCTGTACCTTGCCGTTGGCGTTGATGATGTCGTCGACGGGCATTTCATGGAGTTGCTTGGCGACCGCCTCGGTCTCGTCGGTGCCGGCCTTGTCGATGGCCTTGAGATATTGCAGCACCGCCGAATAGGTGCCGGCCTGGATCATGTTGGGCATGCGGTTGGTGCGCTTGAAGAAGCGCCCGGCGAAGTCGCGGCTCTTGTCGTCGCGGTCCCAGTAAAACCCTTCGGTGAGCACCACGCCCTGCGCCGCCTGCAGGCCGAGGCCGTGCACCTCGGCAAGGGTGAACAGAAGGGCTGCCAGCCGCTGGCCGCCAGCGACAATGCCGAACTCGGCCGCCTGCTTGATGCTATTGGAGGTGTCGAGGCCGGCATTGGCAAGGCCGATAACCTTGGCGCCGGAGGACTGCGCCTGCAGCAGGAAGGAGGAATAATCCGTCGATCCCAAGGGGTAACGCACCTCGCCCAGCACTTTGCCGCCGCTTGCCTCAACAACCTTTGAGGTCTGCTCCTTCAGCGAATAGCCGAAGGCATAGTCGACGGTGATGAAATACCAGCTGTCGCCGCCCTGCTGCACCAGCGCGCCGCCGGTGCCGACCGCCTGCGAGTGGGTATCGTAAGCCCAGTGGAAACCGTAGGGCGAGCATTGCTTGCCGGTCAGGTCGGCCGATGCCGCTCCGGTAACGATGTCGATCTTCTTCTTTTCCTTGGACAACCCCTGGACGGCGAGCGCCACCGAGGATGTCGTCAGTTCCATGATCGCGTCGACCTGCTCGGTGTCGTACCACTGGCGCGCAATGTTGGAGGCAATGTCGGGCTTGTTCTGGTGATCGGCGTTGACGATCTCGATCGGCGCGCCCTGCACCTTGCCGCCAAAATCCTCGACCGCCATCTTGGCGGCCTCGACCGACCATTTGCCGCCGAAATCGGCATAGACGCCCGACTGGTCGTTGAGGATGCCGATCTTGACCTTGCCATCGGAAATTTCGCCGGCCGCCGCCGGCATCGCAGTCGCCGCAAGCAGCGCGGCTGAGACGAGATAGGATGCTTTCACAGGTGGTTCCTCCCTTGTGGCCGACGCCGGGAAACGCGGCGGCCTTGCAATGGTTCAACAGTTCCGTCCGGTTCTCGCTGAAATCCGGGCCAGCGCCCGCCACTTCTCCTCTTGGCAACCCCTCCGCCCTGGGTGCGCCGGGAACCGTAGCATCACATTTCGCGAGGCGAGAATGCTATTTTCGTAGCATGGCGTGCTAGCGCGGCCGCTACCAGTCGGGCTCAATTGGAGAGTCTTCGGAAAAGCCGCTCGGGCCAGGCAGAGAGAGCGTTGCGGCCGCAGCGTCCAGCAGTGCCCCCGGAAGCCCTTTGAGATGCTCGCTGTCCAGCGGAAGCGCAAGATAGCCCGTGGCAATGCGTGCAGCTGCTTCCGCCTGTTCACGATCTCTCATTGCCTTGACCGCAGACCGATCAGGCAGAGTGGCCAGCCAAGCCTTGTGCAGAGCGAACATTCGAGGGTCGACCGTCGGCATGCTTACGGGATAGCCACGCTCATCGATCGCCACAGCCTCCACCTTTGGAGCGTTGATGAGCCATTGCAGCCCCTCCATGGGTGCGCTGTCGAGATCGTCGGCAAGCTGTGTAATCGAGGTAGTGGCGTTGTCCTTGAGGACATGTCTTGCCTGCGGACGGATCAGGTCGACCAGATAGCCATCACGGTTCGTTGCCCTGAAGGCTCGGGGCTGGAGCGGCTTAAAGGACCTGTCCACTTTACGCAACACGCCTATCAGACCGGACTGGCTTACCCTCTCGCCAGTCACGAAGCTGATGCGACGGCGAGAATCGAAGAGCAGGTCAATGTCCCCGGTTGCCGTGAGACCGCTGGTGATCTGGACGCCCGCCAGAGCCTCGTAAGCGAACAGCGCATTCGTGCCGACGACCAGCAACTGCTTGCCCAGCAGGTCTGTTTCGGCGCACCGCCGCAATATCCGTGCGGCGATGGCCGGTACCCTGCCCAACCCCATTGCCACATTGACTTTCGCCAGGCCGTTCAGGCGATCGGCCAGACCTGCCAGCAGATCCTTGTTCTGCACCCTGCCCTCGGAAAACGCAGCGAACGCCTTCTCCGTCTGGCTGCTTTTCGGCCCGAGTGAATTCTCGACCTGCCGGACCTTCCGCAGCAGGTATTCAGCACCGCTACGCTCAACCCAGCGCATGCTGCCTGCAAAGCGCCTTTGGCGCTGGTCATCAGCACGCTGCCAGGCCTCGTAGACCTGTTACGTATCTGTGAGTTGGCGCCGCTGCTCGCCGGTCAACTCTCTCAGCATCGTTTTCCACTCTTAAGCCAAGATCAAGTTAACATAGTGGAAAACTCTTAATTAACAATATGTTGCTATGTTTTTTCCACTATCGCAGCTATCACCCACACGCCGAGTGGAAAATACCCTAAAAACAATAGGTTATGTCCAAGAAAGGGAGGCCAGAACCTCACACGCGGGTTTTTAGCTGCGCGCACCATGGCAGCCGCTTGCCGTCGCCTCACCGCTTCTGCGGATAGATCGTCTCGCCGCGCTTCAGCATCTCGACAAAAGCCTCGATCTTCTTCCTGCGCCCCGCCTCCGTCTTCATGTTGTGCGTTCGAAACGCCAGCGCGAACCGGTTCTGGGCGGAAAGCTTTGCCAGCATCTCCTTCGCCTTCGGCTCGGCGTCGATGGCGGCCTGCAGATCGTCAGGGATCTTCATGTCCTTGCCTGAGGCATAGGCGCGGTCCCAGCGGCCGTCGGCCTTGGCCGCCTCGACCTGTTTCAGCCCGTGTTCGGTCATGCGGCCCTCCTCGACCAGGCGGGCGACATTGTCGACGTTGATCTTGCTCCAGATGCTCTTCTTGCCGCGCGGCGTGTAGCGCTGCAGAAAGCTCTTGTCGTCGAGCGGCTTGCGTATGGCGTCGATCCAGCCGAAGCACAGCGCCACGTCGATGGCCTGCTTCGGCGTGATCGAGGCGAGGCCCGAGCCGACCTTGTGGACCTTGATCCAGACCTCGCTCTCGCCGGCATGATTTTCGCGCAGCCAGGCGTAAAAACTGTCGGGATCGGGGAATTCATGAACCTTGTCGGGATCGACCTTGAACGGCGCCATCATCACCTCGTTGTTGCCGGGCTGGCTGTATCGGCTGTCGATGCCAGTTTCCGTCAGCGGCGTCGATACCCCCTAACCTATTGCGAGCCGGCTTGCGCCCAAGCCGGCGCTCATGGCAGTTTCCCGGCTGGTCGAGCCGGGCAAGGCAGACTGCAATTCGGGGGAAATGCCATGCGATCGATGTTACTCGGCCTCATCCTTCTGCTGCCGGCCTCGGCGCTCGCCGAACCCATCGAAACCCAGAAGATCATCACCGCGCTGACCGGCGACTTCAATGGCGACGGCGCCGCCGATCTGGCGATGATCGTCGAGACCGAGCCCGAAGACGATACCATGGACATGCATTTCTTCCTGAGGGACAAAAAGTACAATTTTCTGAAACCCGCCGGCGTCGTGCATGAGCAGGTCTACGGCGAATGGAACGACTACGACCAGCCGCATTATGAGGGCTCCGGCATCGAACCGGAGTTGACCTTGCTGCCCAACGGCTCGATCAAGATCTATCTGCCGGGGCTGATCGGCCCCGGCGAGCGGACCGACATGACGCTGACCATCGCCTGGCGCAACGAGGCCTTCGTCGTCGCCGGCGTTGCCTATGACCATTACAAATACCAGTCCGTTGTCGTCTACAGCAGCTGCGACTACGACGTGCTGACCGGCAAGGGCAAAAGTATGCAGACGCAGGATGATGACAGCAAGGTGAACAGTATCGTGTCTGTCGAAGGCCAGGTCGTGCCCTTCGCGGAGTGGGACACGGGGACGCCTTTTAGGGTATGCGGGGATTGAGGGGGCAGCCAATCTCCCCCCTCGTGGGGGAGATGGCCGGCAGGGGGGCCGCTGTCCCGCCAACGCACCGGCCAGTGTCAGCCACGTTTATCCCGCGATTCTTGTCAGAAAACAGATCGAGAGGTCGCGATCCTTCGCGCCCCCCTCTGCCCTGCCGGGCATCTCCCCCACTTGGGGGGAGATTGGCTTCACTGCAGATGCGGTTTCTTCAAAAAGCTGTTTCGGTCGGCGGATTTCACTCGCAGCCAAGTCTCACGACCGTCACGCACGACCCTGAGAGGAATCTCCGAACCCGCCGGATTCTGCCATAGCTTGCGGTAGAAATCGGCGAGACCGTCGACCTCGCCATCGCGCACGTCGGAGATGATGTCGCCCTGGCGCAGGCCGGCCTTGGCGGCGGGGCCGCCTTCGGCGACGCTCATCACCACGACCGCACCGTTCGACTCGGCCGAGAAGGCGCCGAGCCATGGGCGCGGCGGCTTCGCCACCTGGCCGCGCGTCAGGAGATCGTCGAGGATCGGGGTCAGAAGGTTGATCGGCACGACCATGTTGATGTCGGCGACCTCGCCGTTGCGGCTCATCTGCAAAAGCAGCGAACCGATGCCGAGCAGGCTGCCATCCTGGCCGATGAGCGCCGCGCCGCCCCAGGACGGATGCGCCGGGGCAATGAAGATCGCCTCGTCGAGCAGATATTCCCAATAGCCGGCGAATTCCTGCTTGGTGACGATGTGTGCCTTGACCGAGCGGCCGGTGCCGTCGGCAAACACCACGGGGTCGCCGATCTTCGCCTTCGAGGCGTCACCCAGCGCCACCGCCGGCAGGCCGAGCGGCGCCAGCGCCTGCACTAGGCCGAAGCCTGTCTCCTGGTCATAGGCCAGCGCATGCGCCGGCACGACGCGGCCGTCCTGGTCGGTCAGCCAGACCTCCTCGGCCTCGGTGATGAGATAGCCGATGGTGAGCACCAGCCCGTCGCCGCGGATGACGACGCCGCTGCCTTCCCGGCGCGTGCCCAGGGCATTGGCCGTGAAGGCATCGTCGGGAACCATGGCGCGCACGCCAACGACGGAGCGCAAGAGCGGGGAAACGGGATCGATCGGCATGCGGTCATCCTGGCAGATATGCGTGGGCAGTATCCTCTATAGGTATGCCGCGCTGCACAGGGCGCAAGGGCTTAGGCAACAAGGCAATCATTTCAGAGGCTGGCGCTGCCCCTCATCCGCCTGCCGGCACCTTCTCCCCCGTATAGCGACGGGGAGAAGGGAGATGGCCGCAACATCGGCGCTCTTGGCAACGCTGGCAATTGGCGAAATCAGTAGGCGACAGCGTCCTTCTCGCCGTCACTATACGGGGAGAAGTGCCCGGCAGGGCGATGAGGGGCGGCGCCGACATCGATAATAGTTCAACACAAGTTGAACCTTTCTGAATTGCACCTATGTGTTCCCGTATCTAGGTTCCGCCAACTTTTCCGCCATCAGTCTCGCGCCCTCGCGCAAGTCGTTTTCGCCCCGCCAAACCCAAGGAATTTCCCGCATGACCGAATACACCCCGCCGAAAGTCTGGAGCTGGAAGAAAGCCAATGGCGGTACGTTCGCCAGCATCAACCGGCCTATTGCCGGTCCGACGCATGACAAGGTGCTGCCGGTCGGCAAGCATCCGCTGCAGCTCTATTCGCTGGCGACGCCGAATGGGGTCAAAGTGACTGTCATGCTGGAGGAGCTTCTGGCGCTCGGCCACAAGGGCGCCGAATACGACGCCTGGCTGATCCGCATCAACGATGGCGACCAGTTCGGCTCGGGCTTTGTCGAGGTCAACCCCAACTCCAAGATCCCGGCGCTGCTCGACCGCAGCGGCAAGACGCCTGTCCGCGTCTTCGAGTCCGGCTCGATCCTGCTTTATCTCGCGGAAAAGTTCGGCGAGTTCCTGCCGACCGAACAGCCGGCGCGCGCGGAAACCTTGTCCTGGCTGTTCTGGCAGATGGGCTCGGCGCCCTATCTCGGCGGCGGCTTCGGCCATTTCTACGCCTATGCGCCGGAAAAGTTCGAATACGCCATCGACCGCTTCGCCATGGAGACCAAGCGCCAGCTCGACGTGCTCGACCGGCGGCTGGCAGAGACCGAATATCTCGGCGGCGCCTTCTATTCGATCGCCGACATGGCGGTATGGCCCTGGTATGGCGGCCTTGCGCTCGGCCGCATGTACAATGATTCCGCCGAGTTCCTGTCGGTGCAGGACTACGAGCACGTACAACGCTGGGCCAGGGCGATCGACGCCCGCCCGACCGTGCAACGCGGCCGCATGGTCAACCGCGCCTTCGGCGACCCGGCCATGCAACTGCACGAGCGCCACGACGCCAGCGATTTCGAGACGAAGACGCAGGATAAATTGGTTGTGGCGGAGTGAGCTAATCTCCCCCCTTGAGGGGGAGATGGCCGGCAGGCCAGAGGGGGTCGGCTCGACTGGGCGCGACCTCCTGCGACTGATGAAGGTTAGCGCTCCACGCGCGGCGACCCCCTCTGTCGCCTTCGGCGACATCTCCCCCTCGAGGGGGGAGATTAGCCCATCAATTTCGCCAGCCTCGGCACGCCTTCACCCACCGCGCGTTCATCTGCCAGCGTAAAGCTCATCCGCATCGTGTTGCGGCCCGAACCGTCGGCGTAGAATGCGTTGCCCGGCACGAAGGCGACGCGGGCTTCCTTGACCGAGCGGGCGAGCAGCGCGGTGGCATCCGAACCCTCAGGCAATGTCAGCCAGACGAACATGCCGCCTTCCGGTCGGCTCCAGCTGACGCCATCCGGCATTTCCGCTTCGAGTGCTGCAAGCAAGCCGTCGCGGCGCTGGCGATAGGCGCCGATCAGCTTTTCCACCTGGCTGTCGTACACGGCCTCGGAGACGCGGTGCATGACCAGCTGGTTGATCGACGGGCTGTGCAGGTCCGACGCCTGCTTCATCAGCACCAGCCGCTCGACGACGCGGCGCGGCGCGCAGACCCAGCCGACGCGCATGCCCGGCGACAGAATCTTTGAGAACGAGCCGCAATAGAGCGTGCGGGCATTGTCGATGCCGCCTGAGCGTTCGCAGTCGAGCGCCAGCATCGGCGGCTGGCCCTCGCCGTCATAGCGCAGCGCGCGATAGGCGGCGTCCTCGATGATGGCAATGTCGAGCTCGCCGGCGAGGTCGAGCACCGCCTCGCGCTGCTGGCGATTCAGCGTCTCGCCGGTCGGGTTGGCGAAATCCGGAACGAGATAAGCGAATTTCACCTTGCCGCCTGCAGCGGCAGCAGCGGCCTGGTAGGCGGCAGGCGTCATGTTGCCGCCGTCCGGCGTCAGCCGGTCGTAGCGCGGTTCGTAGGCGTTGAAGGCCTGCAGCGCGCCGAGATAGGTCGGCCATGTTACCAGTGCTGTGTCGCCCGGCGACAGGAAAAGCTTGCCGAGATAGTCCAGCGCCTGCTGCGAGCCGGAGGTGATGAAGATGTTGTGCTCGTCGCAGGCGATGCCAAGCTTGCCCATCTGGCCGGCCAGCCATTTTCTGAGCGGCAGATAGCCTTCGGAGACCTGATACTGAAGTGCTGCGCTCGCCTCCGCGCCGCCCAGCACCGAGGCATAGGCATCGGCGATGGCTTGCGCCGGAAACAAGGCCGGATCGGGGATGCCGCCGGCAAAGGAGATGATATCGGGCTGGTCGAGCAGTTTGAGCAGCTCGCGGATTTCCGACGCCTTCATGCGCGAGGCGCGCGACGCCAACAGGTCCATCAAACTCACGAGCCAACCTCCCGGGATACGGCATCTGGTCCAGCATGACCGTCCCGGCCATGCGAATTTAGGTCAATCTGGCTGACCTATTATCAGGCTCCCCCACCCGCGGGAATAGCCAGACCGTCATTCCGCGTGGCCCAGACGAAAAAGCAAACACATTTCTGCCCTGGACAGGGAAAATTGTTGCGCGCCGAGGGGCGCGGATGCAACCTCATTCCGAGCGGACCGGCATAAAAAGAAAAGCGGTCTCAACAAGGGGGGTTAAAATGACGCTTGAGCTCATCGGGGCCGGATTCGGCCGCACCGGCACATGGTCGACCTTTGCCGCGCTGAACAGGCTGGGCCTTCCCAGCTACCACATGCAGGAAGTCATCCTCAACAAGGCCAACAAGGGCCATCTCGACTTCTGGCGCAAGGTGGCCAACAGCCCGCCCGGCAGCCAGCACGACTGGACCAGAGTCTTTGCCAATTACAAGGCGACGGTCGACAATCCGGGATGCTGCGTGTGGCGCGAATTGATGGCCGCCTATCCCGACGCCAAGGTGCTGCTCACCCTGCATCCGCGCGGCGCCGAGGCCTGGTACGACAGCACCATCGACACCATCCACTTCACCGAGACATTGTGGCAGTTCAAGGTGCTGGAATGGCTGACGCCGTTCGGCCGCAAATTCGGCGACATGTCGCACAGACTGATCTGGGGCCGCACGCTTGCCGGCGTGATGGACGACCGCGCCAAGGCGGTGGCGCGCTACAACGCCTATACCGAGGAGGTGATAGCGGCCGTGCCGCGGGAGAAGCTTCTGGTGTTCAAGGTCAGCGATGGCTGGGCGCCGCTGTGCGGCTTCCTCGGCGTGGCGCTGCCCAACGAGCCTTTCCCCAACCTCAACGACCGCGAAAGCGTCAAGAAGATCATCCGCGACATCATCAACGGCAGCTACATCATGCTGGGGCTGTCGGTGGTGGCGGTGCTTGCGGTGATCGCGGCGCTGTGGTGGTGGCTGGGGTAGCCGCCGGACCGTCAGGGTACCGCTACTTGCGCGTGATCCAGCCGAGGAGATCCGGCTCGACGTCTTCGTGGTCGGTCAGGTCGCGAACCAGGGAAGCGGCGAGCGCGCGCCACCGCTTTTCCGGGACATTGTCTTCCATCACCGATTTGATGAAGGCGGCGCGCAGGATGGCGCAATCGAAGGCGGATACATCGAAAAGCAGTTCTGCCATTTCGGTTTTCCCCGTTCACATGGGGCGGGCGAGCCTGTCGAAGCCTCAGGCGCCAGCGCCCCATATACATGGTCACGACAGCAGATTCATACTCTTGCCGAACCAAGGTTCAACACAATTCGATTGTACGGTTTTTACCAAGCCATTGCGGTTCGTTGCCCGCTTTTGCGCCGATGCTAGATTTGCCGGGCGGCCTCTCCCCAGACGGCCGCAAATGGCCGGCGCGGCTCTGGCAACATGCTTTCACCGGCATTCGCGTCGGCCATTTCCAGCCCGTGCCAGGCTCAGCCCAGCAGGCGTTCGTATTCGGCCTCGGCCTGGCCGTAGAAACCGTCGGCGACGGCGATCAGGCCATCCCGGTCGCGAATGACGATCTCGCCGCGCCGCGACCGGATCAGGCCGCGCCCTTCCAGGATCTGTAGGCCGATGGTGACGCCCGGACGCCTGACGCCGAGCATGACGGACAGGAACTCATGCGTGATCTGGATCTGATGGCCGACCACCCTGTCGTCACACATCAGGAGCCATCGGGCCAGCCGATCCTCGAGCTTGGCGCGGGCATTGCTCAGCGCCGTGGATTTGGTCTGGCCGTGCAGATAATGGGCATAGCGCAGCAGGAAGGCGCGAAGCGTCGGGCTTTTCTGCAGCGCTGCCTTGAACGGCTCGGAATCGATGCACACCGCCTCGCCCGGCATCTGCATGTAGCAGTCATGGGGCGCCCAGTCGGCGCCCATCACCAAAGCGGAGCCCGACATGCCTTCGTGGCCGATGATGCCGACCTCGGTGTCGAGCCCCGGCCGGTTCCTCGCCACCACCGAGGCCAGGCCGCTTTCCAGGAAGCAGACCGAGGCGACCGGCTCGCCCGCCATTTCGAGCGGGGCTTTGAGATCGAGCACACGATGGTGCAAATGCGGCGCAAGCAGTGCGAAGTCGGCCGGGTTCATGCGGCGCAAAAGGCCGCTTTTCTCCTTGCTGACCGACTGGTCCATCGCTCTCTCCCCAAGGGCAAGAGCACATGTCATCTCCCAGCCGTCGGCGCCCTGCCCAAATGCAAACGGTCATTGGACGATAGCTGACTCGGATTCAGCCATTGTACTTCGTACAAAACCGACAAATCAGGGGCGACGCCCCATCAATCAATCCAGCAGCTTTTCCTGGATCAGCGCTTCGGGCGGTCAGCCGCAACCATGCGCGCTTCGCGCACGATGGACGAGCGATCGTTGCCGATCAGCGATGCGATCTCTTGTATCTGCTGCTCGGAGGCCCCGGTTTCCCGCGCCAAAGCCGCGAGCGCCTCGGCGCTCAGACCGGACTGTCTCGGTTGCTCCGCCATGGCTCCAATGCCTCCTGTCGGGGCAGGAGTGCGATGGTCGCTCCCAAGCGTCAGCGCCCATTGATGTGGCTGACGATGCTATACTGTACGCTTCCGAACAATCGATGGCGAGCGATATATTAGCGACGCTGGATGCGGCCCTAGAACGGCAGCCTTATCTCATCGATCGACCTCGACTCCGTCCAGCCAATGTCCTTCTGGATCTCCGTCGGCAGCGCATTCAGTGCGCGCACGGTCTTCCTGTGCTTGCTGGCGCGCGCCAGGGCAGCGCGAATTCTGCTGAGACTTTCAAACATCGGTTACCTCCATGCAGCAGCAGAGCGCTGCCTCAGGCCCGCTCTTGCGCCACCTCTGTAACCGATCGATTGCGCGGCAACGGTGAAGCGCTTCACAAACCGATGCCGCCCAGAAACATTTGTATACAAATTAGTTGCGCTCCCGCGGTGGCGTGATCCGACCTATGGCAGGACGACCGCATATGGCGCTCCCTCGGGTTCGGCGACCCACCTACCCTTCGTCGGCGCAAGGCGATCACATATGAGTTCTTACGAAGAGGACCCCCACCCTAACCCTCCCCACAAGGGGGAGGGAACGCTGCCGCAAGCCACCCATTCTGGCGTGGAACCTAGGCGATTTGCGGCGATCAGCGCCTACCAAGTCTCCCTCCCCCTTGTGGGGAGGGATTAAGGGTGGGGGTATTCGCTGGCGCCGCCTTATGCGATTGCCCTGCCCTCCTCCGCGCCATCGCCGGCATCGGCGTCCGCCAGCCTCGCCTATGGACGAATCCCATCATGCGCAATAAGGATGGGGTCTGCCGTGGCGCTTTCGCGCCGGGGCAGGCGACGTTCGTTCAATGACGCTGCGCCGGGCGCCTTTGACGCCCCGCAAAAGTGTCGATACCGGGGGATCTGGTCATGACCGACAACAAGCCGACCGTAGACGTTACCAAGGACTGGCAGGCAACGCAGGGCCAGAAGTCCGGCGCCACGCGGCTGCGCCTGTTCGCCGTGCTGTCGTGGGTCATCGCCATTGGCGGCGAGATCGCCGGGATCGTCTTGCTCTACAAGCACAAGTTCGACCAGGGCAACCTGCCGCTGCTGATCGGCATCCTGGTCGGGATCGCGATCTTCGCCATCGTCGGCAGCCTGCTCTGGAAGGCGGCCAACCGGAAGGACCCGGCCCGCGAATCCGACACGTTCAGGTTCTTTGTCCAGAACCAGCTCGGCGCGATCATCACGCTGATTGCCTTCCTTCCGCTGGTTCTCTTGATCCTCAACGACAAGAACATGGACCCGAAGAGCAAGAAGGTGGCCGGCGGTATCGGCGCCGTGCTGGCCGTGCTGGCGACGCTGATCGGGGTCAGCTACCAGCCGCCATCGGTCGAGCAGTACACGCAGGACATGAACACCTGCGCGGAACAGATCAAGGCGGGGCAGCCGACCACGGCCTGTTCGCCCGAGGTCGCCGCCCAGGCGCAGGCGATCGCCACCGACTCCACCACGGTGGCCGCGGCGACGAAGGACGCGGCACACCCCAATGGCCAGGATGTCGTCTACTGGATCGCGCCGGAAAACGGCGCCGCCAAGTCCGACACCGAGCATGTCTTCCACCTCTGCGCAGCCGTCAGCCCGCTGAAGGACAAGACCGTCAACAGCGGCTCGGTAACGGAAGCCTACGCCCAGAACGCCATCCGCATCACGAAGCAGATCGAGATGGAACAGAAGCAGTGCGGGTTTACGGCTGCGCCGTGAATCGGCCAGGGTTTGGCGCGCGCAGTGGATCACTGCCAAACCGGTCCAGTTCGTGTTGTCCGCATTAGCGTGCGCGCCAGGACTTCGATCCTACATTTCGGAGCCAGCCGGCGGGCGGCTTGCCAAATCCTGACAGGACGAGACGAAAGTTGAATGTCGCATTTTGGCCGAGAGCGACCGGACCGCTTTCGGTATGCGGGAGCGATAGCGGACATTCACCATGCGATCGCAATGTGTCCGGCCCTCGGTGATCTTTTCTCGTTTCTGATGGCAATACGGCACCCGTATCCACGCTGGATCAGTTGCCTGGGTGTCCCTCACATCGGAAGATCCGGGTTGTTCTCCGCAAAGTATTCATGACTATCGGCATTTTCTGTGGCTTGCGGGGGGTTTTCAACCGCGAGTAGCTTGGCGGTATTTTGACCACCAGAGGAATAGTCGTCTGTGAAGACGACGACCTCAAAGTGACTAATTTCGTGTACAATCGTTCCAGATCTTGAATCCGTTCCTTTCAGAGCGGCTGACCAGAACTTTTGACAAACAAAGATATTATAAGGTTGACCACGGAACACATACGCATAAACTCCCGGTCCGCAGACGCTGCCGTGACATCCAAACGATATTGCTTTGTTTGCAAGAGCATCCGCAATCTTCGAGAAATTTCCAGTGGCCTTCGCGTACAGTCCTACGGTATGCGCCCCAAACCATGTCAGATATCGTTGGGAATTCGGTTGCTGGGCAGAAGGCGTGCCCTGCAAAACCTGCAGGGCAGCCGAGGCTATGTTGTTTGCTTCCGCCAGCGCAGCGCCAATATCGTCCTGTTGAGAGCTGTCACACTGGTCGAATTTGGGTGCCGAGAGCGGTATCCGTTCCGGAGGAATTCGACCGGATAGAAGCCTGAACGTGACGGCGTTGCTCAGAACCTGGGCGCGTCTCAGGGCACCTTGAGGGCCAACCAGCAGACCCACTCTCTCTGTATCATAGGTAACCGCATAGATCCCTGCTTCATAGATGGCGTAGTACAATGACAGATCGACGGGCACCGAAATCGATTGTCCGGGTTCGATATTGATAAAGTCAGCCTCGGTCGGTTCTGCTCGCTTCACCAAAGGGCCAATATACTGAATTGGCTGCGACCCTCTCGCTACTGAAAAAATTTCGCCCGAGACGCCGTCGATCGGCGTGGTCCACCTGAGCAGTCTGATCGGGCTGCGTGACCGGTTCGTGAGAGTAAAGTCAATAATTAGTGGGGTATCGTTTCCAAAAGAAGTCAGGCGCGATTGCAGAACTATCTCAATTTCCTGATTCTGCTGCGCAAACGCCAAAGGAACTATACTAAAAAAGGCTGAAATTAGAAACACCATATTTCGAACAATGTTCGGCATTTTTTGCTCCTGTGTAACCACGATTAGAATCTATTGTTTCGACTACGTGAGCTTTTATTTTGCTAACACATGCCAGATCACCCACAGCTGATCCGGCAATCAGGAATAAAATTGCTGCAGACAGGGGAGTACAACTTACCACAAATTCACAAATTCAGGAATACGACATCCCCGGCCTCCAATGACATCGATTTTCACTGGCGCCTTTTTTGGCGTGGTATAAGATGAACCGCTACTTTCCCATCAAGCTCCATCCGAGGGGGCCATTATGTGCGAGCGTTGGAAAGGCTTAATAACAGTCTGCGCGATTTTGAGGTATTTTGCCCTGGCGTATGGGTTCTGTTTTGCTTTCAGCGGCACTGCTTTGGCTGATTCATGTGGAACAGAGGCTACTCATGGCTGGAACGTCAATAATAATCCTCCGGCCGAAGACCGTCAGGCAATCCAAGATCTTTTGTCCCGCTACGCCTGGACGATCGACGAAAAAAATGCAGCCGCGTTCGCCACCCTCTTTGCGGAACCTAAATCGTCTTACTATGAGATTTGCGATGCAGGCAGCAGTGTCCTCGAGCTGACACTCGACCTTGGCCCAGAGTCGGCACATGATCTTCTCGTGCAAATGAAAATAATAGTTAAGAAACTGGAAACCGATAAACTCCAGACCCGGCATCTCGTGACCAACACCTTGTTCGACGTGGTTGACGACAAGACGGTGAACACCAAATCGATAGTCCTTGTGACAATGCAGGACTCCCACTCTTCGGCACCGAGTCTTGACTATTCGGCGGATGCCCGCGCGTCTGTTGTAAAGGGCGATGACGGCATGTGGCGATTTCAATCGCTTACTGTCCACGCTGACTATGACGCTGGCTCTGTCGCAGCGAAGAAGCGATGACGCCCAGAGATCGGCCATGGGTTCACTGGCACGCTCCAGTGGGCTGAGATGCGTGCTGTTGCGCTGATCGCTGCTGTCCTCGGCGTTGCGTTTCTCCTGTTGTCCGGGACGATCGGACATGAAGCTTTTGTGTCGACGCCGCGAGCCGGCGAGAGGCAAGGCTCCAATCAGGCCGACATGATTTGCAGCAAGGCGGGCAACTGCGCGGCGTCACCATTGCCACGCAGTTCCGCTTTCGAGCCGCTGCGCCCTCGCAGCGTCGCTTTCGCTCCCGCTGAACTCGATGGGAAGGCGTTCGCCGAAGCCGTTACGCGATGGAACCCTGACATCTTTTGGGCGCCAGCCTCAAAGAGCACCGACGTCATAACGAGGTCTGGCGATGAAGCGCGGGCGGTGTTCGGTCCTATTCCAGAGGGCGATTGCGGCAGCCCACAGATGAAGGTCATCCCACTGGAAGTTGATGGCAATGTCGTCGACCTCAAGCCCAATCCGACAAAACCGGGCTCTCCGCTGGAGTTCGAGCACAGCAATGAGAACGGAGAGGTGGTGAAATGGACGGCGACATTGCCCAGATGCGACAAGCCTTCGCTAACTGGCAGCTCAACCTACTGTGGGCTGAACTCACGTGCAGTAAGGGTCGTGCGCGGCAACGTGGAATGGCTGTTCCTCTGCAGAAAGTCCAATATCAGCCACGAGGTCAGCACCGATCCCTACTGGACACGGTCGGATCCGAGATTTTCCGTCTTCGGCACCATCGGGTTCAATCGGAAATCCGGAGAAATCATCTTCTTCGACGGCCGCAAGGACCGGAGCGAGTTCGATTGGTCAAAGCCCTTCGTTCCGCCAGGCGGGCGCAACTATTCCGATGACATCGGAAGGGTTGCGGCGGAGAAAATCTATGACCCGACGTTCCAGATCTCGTGCCATGCATGCCATGACAACAAAAGCCCCTATGTGATAGATCCGCACATTGAACAGAGCAGGGTCGGTTTCCGTTCAGCCCGCGATTCCAAATCGACCGCCTTCAGCCTGGGAGATTTTCTACCGCGCCGACCGCGGTTGCCGGGCGCGCCGTTCCGCGTGGTCGGCTCCGGTTACACCGGCACCTATCCCAATGAACTTAGCCAAGCCAGGACGGTCGAAGATCCGACCGGAAACTGCACAAGCTGCCACACGCTTACCACACAAATCACCGGCCGCCGTTTTGCCGCGGACGCAGTCGGGTACGAACCGGCGGTCACATCGCCAACCTGGGTCCAATTGCTCGAGCTGCACGAGGAACAGACCGTCTACGCCGGCATAGAAGCACATCGCACGGACTGGGCGATCGGCAGCAGCGGCATCCATCCCTGGATGGTGCCGGGGTCCGGCAATGACCTGTCCTCAGGAACGCCTCGATTGAGCTTGGAAGACTGGCGCAAGCTGAGCGACTGTCTGTGGGGAGCCGGCGGTCCTGAGTGTGGCTACCGCCCACTCTACACGCGCTGCCCGGCGCCAGAAGCGCAGGATGAAGGCTCTTCGCTTGCCGATGCCGAGATTCGGGTTTTGCCTCCACCGCCCGGAGAGGACGTCAGGACGCGTGTCCTTCGCTTAAGCTGGACCTTTCGCAACAGCTACGGTGGTGTTCCCGAGCGCGACGATATCAGGATCAATGTGGCAGTCAGCGCGGGCACGATTCCGGCAAACGGGGATCCGCCGCAAAGTGGCGAATATCCAAGCATCGAGCAGGCAAAGGGCATCAGCGTCGAGGCTATCTCCGGTCCAGTCGGTTCAGCCGGCTCCAGCTTGTGGATCGAGAACGTTTCGTTTGCTGGTCACAAGAAATGGAGCGATCCAGCGCCGTCGATGTCGCCGCGCACCTTCCAGATCGATCTGCCCGGTGAATGCAACCGACGCACCTTAGTTCGTTTGGTGCCCAAACGGTTCTGCTTCGACCAGAGCCAAGCGGCATTTAGCGAGGCAGACCATTTGATCTACGCCGATGTTCAGTGTGGCGAGCCTCAATGAACCACCTGACGCGATCGAAAGCGACTGGTGAGCACCGGGATTTGCGATAACATGACTGGGTGCTACATGGTCGCCGCACTAAGGAGGGTCCCGGAGCGTGACCACGCCGGTTCCATTGGCTAGCCCCATTTTGCCCGGCAATCCGGCGAAACCTGTTGCGGAACGGCGTTATCTCACCATCCTGTTCTGCGACATGGTGGGGTCAACCGAATATGCCGACCGCCTGGATCCCGAGGATTTCCAACACCTGATTGAGAGCTTTCTACAGACCTGCAGCAGCGTCGTCCGGCGCCGCAAGGGCGTGACGGCTAGTTACATCGGCGATGCTATTCAGGCCTATTTCGGCTATCCAACAGCTGGTGAGGACGACAGCGAGTTCGCGGTGCTGGCCGCGCTCGAGATCGTTGATGCGGTGGCCACCATCTCCGCAAATCTGGGATATCCGTTGCAAGTGAGGATGGGTATCGCGAGCGGCCAAGTCGTGGTGGGTGAGTTCGTCGGCGCACCGAGCGGTGTATCCACCGTCGCCTTCGGTCACGTCGCGCATCTAGCGGCACGGCTGCAGGTACTGGCCAAGCCGAATACGATCCTTGTCGACGCGGCGACCTTCGAGGCCGCAAGCGGCGCGGTTGATTTCACCGGGTTCGGCAAACATGAGCTGAAGGGATTCGCCGCGCCAGTCCAGGTTTGGCAGGTGCAAAGGGCGCGCATGGTGCCGACCCGCTTTGCAAAGCGGGCGCGTATGACCAAGCTGTGCGGCCGCAACGCCGAATTGCGACTGCTGATGGAGCACTGGGAGACTGTCGTGCGCGACAGGCGTGGCAATGCCGTGTTGGTCTCGGGGGAGTCGGGAATCGGCAAGTCCCGGTTGCTCAACGAAATCCAGCAGCGTCTGCGCAGCTTTCCGCAACTGACCATGCAATGTTCTCCGACCTTTGAGAACAGCACCCTTTATCCATTCCTCGCAGAGTTGCAGAGGATTGCAACGATCGAGGACGGTGACTCAACGGAAGAAAAGCTTCGAAAGCTCCGCAACGGATTGTCGATAGGCTCGGTGTCCAGCGACATCGCGCTGGCGATCTTCTCGGGCCTGCTCGGGATGCCGACGACAATGCCGGACAGGCTTGAAGGGACAAGTGCCGAACGACAGCGCAACATTGCCGAGCAAGCATTCATCGATCTGGTCGGTTATTTGGCGCGAACTACCCCGATCCTGATCTTGTTCGAGGATGAGCAATGGGCCGATGCGACCTCGCGCGACCTTCTCGAAAAAATCGTCGCCAGCCTGGCTTCGACACCCGCCCTCTTGCTTGTGTCGAGCAGGAACAACGCAAGCGTTCCATGGGTCGACGGTCCTGACGGGCACCATATCAGGCTTGAAGCGCTCAGCCGAGCGGACGCTGAAGCGATTGTCCATGACATTAGTCCGAATGCGCTCGCTGCTGACGTAGCAGCGGTGCTCGATCGCGGTGAAGGCGTCCCGCTCTATATCGAAGAGCTTACTCGAAGCGTGGTCGAAACAGGGTTGCGCCTAGACGTATCGCAGCCCAAGCGTCTGTCACTCACGAACAACATTCCAAACTCTCTGCAGTTCTCGTTGCTTGCCCGTCTCGACAGGCTGGGGACCGCCAAGGAAGTCGCGCAGGTCGCGGCGGCGATCGGCCGCGAATTCGATTTCGACATGCTGCGCGAAATTTGTGATTGGCCTGAAGCGGAGTTGCGCGCTGCGGTTGGTGAGCTGATGCGCACAGGGCTGATCGTAGCCGAGCGAGGGACGGCCGGAGCAGGCTTTTCGTTCACCCACGTGCTGCTCCAGCAGGCCGCTAGAGGCACGATGCTGCACGAACGTGCGCAACAGATTCACAAATCGATTGCCGAATGCATCGAGCTGCGCGACCCCAACGCGGGCTTTGCCTATCCCGAAGTGCTCGCTGAGCATTTCGCCGACGCCGGTCTGTTCGATCGCGCCGCTGACTACTGGCTGCAGGCAGGGCTGAAGGCCGCCAAGACTTGGGCGAAAGTTGACGCAGTGCGTATCTTCAGGAAAGGGCTTGAAGCCGCGAAACTCTTGCCTGACTCCGACGATCGTAGCCGCAGGTTGCTTCGCTTCGAACTGGAACTGGGCGACGTTCTGTACGCTGCGCTCGGCTACGTGACGGGCGAAGGCAGTGCCGCGTATCAGCGGGCCATAGCGCTGAGCGGGAAGCTTGGCGAACTGGAGGCGACGATTAGGGCACTCGACGGGCTTTTCGGTACCCATTTCAACTCGGGCCAGTTTGGTAAGGCCCTCGCGGCCAGTGATGAATTAATTCGAGTCGGCGAGGAGGGCGGCTACCTAAACGCGCTCGTTATAGGTCTGCAGTTTAAGGGCATGAGTCTGTTCTGTCAGGGTGAGTTGGCGGAGGCTCGGCAATATCTTGAGCGCGCTCTCAGCCACAAGGGCAGTGCAGACGAGGTCGGCAGCGACTTTCCGAGTATGGCCATGATCTACCTTTCGTGGACCTTGCATATTCTGGGGTATCGCCGTCAAGCGCTGAAACTCTACCTCGAGGCGGAGGCGACCGTTCGGCAGCAATCCGCCTATCGCTTGGCCGCCTGCTTGGGAAACGGGTGTGTGTTGTTCGCCTTCCGCGAAGAGAGCAGGGATATCGCTCGGCTGGCGGATGAACTTCTGCCATTAGCGCAGGAAAACGGTTTCAATCTCTGGACACGGGTGGCGCGCTTTTTTGGTGGCTTGGCTGCATCAAGCCTCGATGACAGTCTGGTGGGAAGCCATATGATGGCATTGACCGAGAGTGACCTTGAAGATCAGGAAGTCGACAAATCGTGTTATTTAGGCTTACTGGCCAAAGCTTTCATTAACTCTGGACAATTCGATATAGCGGCAGAGACCGTCGAGAAAGGTCTGCGCGAGGCCGAAAAGATTGGCGAGCATTACTTTACAGCTGCCTTGCTTCGCATTCGCGGCGAGATCGAACTTGCAAATGGAGTCGGAGACAGAGCGGCAGAGGCTTCTTTCCGCGAGGCTATTGCCTTTGCGCGGCAGCAGCGCGCTAGGAGTTGGGAGTTGCAGGCGACCAATAGTCTGGCAAAGCTATTGCGGTCACAGGGTAGATTCGAAGAGGCGCGTGCGGAATTGCGGGAGATCAACGATTGGTTCATCGCAGCAGACATTGAGTGATTAACGACGCATCACGTTCTGCCGGCAATCTCGACGAGCGCGGATTCGGCAACATCACGATCCCCGCGCAGCCGCAACTTACGGTTTAAAGCAGACCAACGTCCGCTTACGGGTAGCGATGGCATTGATCTGAAGGCCGGCAGCGGCCATTCACCCGTAGCTCGCCGCAACGCAACAAGGCCCCTCCCGGGGCCTTGCTTTCAACCTCAGTGCTGAGCGTCGCCCCCTCACTTCCCCATCAGCTGCTTGGCATTCTCGGCCGTGATCGCGGTGGTCTCCACCGTCACCGTCTTGTCCACCTCGGTCGCGCAATCGAGCAGGATCTTTTTCGACATCTCGATCGCTTCCTTGGCGCCCGTCGGGTAGGTGAAGGTTGCGACCCAGTCGCCCTTGGCCACCGCCTCGATGCCGCCAGCCGGGCCCGGCAGGCCGTCTGTGCCGATGATCTTGACGTCCTTGCCCGCCCCCTTGGCGGCGAGCAGCGCGCCGGCGGCCATCATGTCGTTGGAGGCGTAGAGCACCTTGATGTCGGGGTGCGCCTGCAGCATGGCGGCGAAGGCGACTTGCGCCTTGTCCGGCACCCAGTCGGCGGCCTGCTCGGCGACGATCTGGACCTTCGGGTTGCCTTTCACGCCTTCCTTGAAGCCGTTGAGGCGCTCCACCGCCGGCGTCGAGCTCGGCAGGCCTTGCAGCACCGCCGCCTCGCCGCCGTCGGGCAGCAGCGTCTTGGCGGTGTACTTTCCGGCTTCCTCGGCGATCTTGAAATTGTCGCCGCCGATGAAGGCGGTGTAGTCCTTGCCGGGGTCGCCGACCGTCTTGCGGTCAAGCTCGATGACCGGGATGCCGGCATCCATGGCGCGCTTCACCGCCGGCGTCAGCGGTGCGGCCTCGAAGGGCGAGATCAAAAGGATATCGACCTTCTGGGTGATGAAATTGTCGACCTGCGAGGTCTGCGTGTTGACGTTGCCGGCGCCGTCGGCGATCTGCAGCGTGAAGCCGGGCACTTCCTTGGCCGCCGCCTCAAGCTCGTCATTGACGTGCTGGCGGTAGGGCTCGGCATTGTTGGCCTGCGAAAAGCCGATGACGAACTGGCCGTCCTTGGCGCAGGCTTTCACCAGCGGCTCGGCGGCGTAAGCGGAGCCTGCAATGCACAGGCCAGCGCCTGCCAGCAGGACGGCCTTGAGGGTCGATCCTCTTAGTGTCGTTTTCATAACTCACTCTCCTCCTCGTCTGGCCGGGGGGCCAGACCTTGGTTTGACGTTCACGTGTTGCCGTCTCCTCCTTGTTTGTTGGTGCATGTCGTCATCGCAAAACCTCTTGCGCGACATGCACTAACGACCCAACCCCTCGCGGCGGCGAACGAGGGATTGAAGCACTGCCGCCAAAACGATGATCGCGGCGGTCGCGAGCAGCTGCATGGCGGGCGTGATGTTGTTGAGCTGCAGGATGTTGGCTAGCGCGCCAAGCATGATGGTGCCGGCAACGGTGCCGACCATCGAGCCGGCGCCGCCGAACAGGCTGGTGCCGCCGATGACCACGGCGGCGATGGCCGTCAGCTCATAGCCCATGCCGTCATTGGCGCTGCCGAAATTGAACTGGCCGGCATGCACAATGCCGGCAAGGGCGGCGGCAAAGCCGGTGATGGCATAGACCGATATCTTCACCATCGAGACCGGCACGCCGGATATGCGCGCGGCGCGCTCATTGCCGCCGACGGCAAAAACATAGCGGCCGAAGCGCGTGGTGTTGAGCACGATGGTGGCGATCGCGGCAAAGACGACGAACACAAGCGTTGCCACCGGCACGGTGTTGTTGAACAGCCGCTCGCCCAGCACGGCGAACACCGGCGGCGCCAAGCCCGGCCCTTCGCCGTAGGAAATGTTGATGTACTGGTTGCCGGAGACGACCAGCGCCAGCCCGCGCGCGGCCTGCAGGCCGGCCAGCGTGACGATGAACGGCTCCAGCCGGAAGCGCGTCGAGATGGTGCCCTGGATGGCGCCGAAGACGATGCCCAAAGCGAGCACGGCGAGGATGGTGGGGATCAGGCCGAAGCCGCCGGAGATCATCATCGATGCGGTGACGACGCTGGACAGGCCAAGCACCGCGCCGACGGAGAGGTCGATGCCGGCGGTGATGATGACGAAGGTCATGCCGATGGCGATGATGCCGGTCTCCGACACCGCGCGCACGATGTTGGCGATGTTGTCGGGGTTGAGGAACAGGATCTCGCCGTGGCGGCGCGGCGAGAAGATGATGCCGCCGATCGCCACCAGCACCAGGCCGATCAGGCTCTGGAAGCGCACGATCAGCGCCAGCGGGTCGCGATGCTTTTGAGGCGCCGCCATCACCGGGCTCGCTGCCACTGGGTTGTTGTCCTGAGACATCAGGCCTCCCTGCCGTTAGCCGCGGCCAGCACCGTGTGCTCGTCGACGCCGCCCATGAATTCCGCCACATTGCGCCCCTGGCGCAGCACCACGATGCGGTCGCACAGACCGATCAGTTCAGGCATCTCGCTTGACGCCACCAGAATGCCCAGCCCTTGCGCGGCGAGTGCCCTGAGCCGCTGGTAGATCTCGCCCTTGGCGCCGACATCGACGCCGCGCGTCGGCTCGTCGAGCAGCAACAGGCGCGGATTGCCGAGGATTTCTTTTGCCAGCACCACCTTCTGCTGGTTGCCGCCGGACAGCGCGCCGACGGCGATATCAGGGTTCTTCGGCCGGATGTCGAACTGACCGAAGGATTCCTTCACCGCCTCGGCCTGGCGGCGCGGCGAGACCAGCCAGTTCGGCGATATCCTTGAGATGACCGACATCACCAGATTGAGGCCGACGGCCATGCGCAGCATCAGGCCCGAGCCCCTGCGGTCGTCGGTGACGAAGGCGATGCCGGCGTGGCGGGCAGCGCTGATCGAATCCAGTTTTACCGGCTTGCCCGATATGGCGACCTCGCCCTCCCAGCGGCCCGACAGGCCGGTGCCGTAGAGGGCGGACAGCAGCTCGGTGCGCCCTGCCCCCATGATGCCGGCAAGACCGACGATCTCGCCTTCATGGACATCGAGCGAAACGCCTTGCGGCGCCTGCCAGCCGGCGCTGTCGCGGGCGAGTTTGAAGCTGGCGTTCCTCAGGCTGAGCAGCGGCTTGCCCGCGGCCTTGGCGCGTTGCGGATAGAGTTCGTCGAGCGGACGTCCGACCAGCAGCCTGACCAGCTCGGCCTGCGGCGCGTGCGGCTCGGTGATGCCGGCGACACGGCCGTCGCGCATTACCGTCACCCGGTCGGCAATGCCGGGCACTTCCTCCAGCCGGTGCGAGATGTAGACGATGCCGACGCCGGTGGCGGCAAGCTTGCGCATGATGTCGAACAGCCGCTCGACTTCGCCGACGGTAAGCGCCGCCGTCGGCTCGTCCATGATCAGCACGCGCGAGGCGTAAGACAGCGCCTTGACGATCGCCACCACCTGGCGCTGGCCGATCGACAGGTCGGCGACCATGGCAGCCGGATCGATGGCGATCTCGATGGCTTCCAGCCGCTTCTTGGCCTCGCGGCGCATTGCCGGCACGTCGAGGAAGCCGCCCGGACGCATCAGTTCGCGGCCGAGGAACAGATTGGCGGCGACATCCAGCGACGGCACCAGGTCGAGCTCCTGGAAGATGGTGGCGATGCCGGCCGCTTGCGCCTCACGCGGGTTGTTGAAACGCACGGGTTTGCCGTCGATCTCGATCGTGCCTTCGTCCGGCGTGTAGACGCCCGACAACAGGTTCATCAGCGTCGACTTGCCGGCGCCGTTCTCGCCGAGCAGCGCGTGGATCTCGCCCGCCTTGAGGTCGAAGTCGACACCGCGCAGCGCCTGCACGCCGCCGAAGCGTTTGACGGCGCCGGTCATCACCAGCAGCGGCGCGGTCATGTTAGCCTCGTGTGGGTCGGCCTCCCGCAGGAGGCGCGCGCCCGCAGCGTCGCCTGCAGCCGCACCGAACGTGGCTCTGAACCGGTCGCCGCGATGCGGGCGCTGAGCAGGGCCGCGGCCTGCCTGCCTATCTCGGTGCAGGGCTGGGCAACCAGCGTCAGGCGCGGTTCGAAACAATCGGCCCATTCGAAATCGTCGAAGCCGGCCAGCGACAGATCGCCCGGAATGGTGAGGCCCTTTTCGCGGATGGCGCGGACGGCTCCGATCGTCGTCATGTTGTTGCCGGTGACCAATGCGGTTGGTGGCGACGGCAGCGACAGGATGGCGTGGGTGGATGCGGTCGCCGCCGCCGTGTCGACATTCTCGGCCGAGAGATAGCGCGGCACGCACTCAAGTCCATTGGCGGCGAGCGAAGCCTGGAACGCCTCGATGCGCTCGCGCGTCGTCGTCAGGCCGGGCTGTCCGGCGATATAGCCGATGCGCTTGTGGCCGAAGGAGGCGACATGGTCGATCAGCGCGCGCATCGACGTTTCGTTCTCGACGCCGATCTGGTCGAAGCGCTGGTCGGCGAAACGGTCGATCAGAACGCATGGCATCTTCTTGTCGGCGAGGTAATCGATGGCGCGCTGCGGCGAGCCCGACGGGGCCAGGATGACGCCGTCGACGCGGCGCTGATGGAAAGCGCGCACCACCTGCAGCTCGCGGTCGGGATCCTCCTGGGTATCCGACAGGAAGACCATCAGCCCGAGCCGTGCGCATTCGGCCTCGACCGCGCAGATGATGTCGGTGAAATAAGGGTTGGAGATCGCCGAGATCGCCAGGCCGACGCTGTTGGTGGTTGAGGCCTTCAGCGAGCGCGCCAGCTCGTTGGGCTGGTAGCCCATGGCGGCAATGGCGTCGTTGATCAGCCTCGCCTTTTCCAGCGAAACGAAGCGCGTGTTGTTGACGACATGCGAGACGGTCGACACCGACACGCCGGCGCGCCGCGCCACTTCAGCCATTGTCGGCAAGACATATCAGCGCCTGCAAGCGCTCCTCCCTTATGCGTTTCCCGTCCGCTCTGATGGCGGATTTCAAGGGAGCTTAGGGTGATCGAAACGTTTGCGCAATCGATTCGATGGAAATTTTTAGCGGGGCTTATCTCCCCCCTCGAGGGGGAGATGTCGCCGAAGGCGACAGAGGGGGTCGCCGCGCGTGAAGCGCCAACCTTCCATCTGCAGCAAGGACGTCGAGCCCAGTCGCACCGACCCCCTCTGGCCTGCCGGCCATCTCCCCCTCAAGGGGGGAGATTCGCGGTTTCACCGAACTCCGCCACCAGCCCCTCATATTCCTCAAAGGCCGGCAGCGCCTCGTAACTGTGCACCGCAGGCGTGGTTGCCCAAGGCAGCTTCTCGCTGGTCCATGTCTCGATGAACGGCGTGAACCAGCCGGGCTCGTCGAGCATGGTCGGACGCAGATTGACGAACCAGTCGAGCCCTTCGGGGCGCGTGAACATCCAGCTCATGCAATGTGGGCAGAAGAAATGTTTCGAGGCGCCGTGCAGCCCGCCGATCACCGGCTCGCCTAGCGTGATCTCGAAGCCGTCGGAGGGAATGGCGGCGCTTAGCGAATAGGCGCTGGCCGACATGCGCTGGCAGCCGATGCAATGGCAAGCCATGGTCAAAAGCGGTTTTGCGGAAATCTTTAGCCGCACACGTCCGCAGCGGCATCCGCCTTCGGCCGGCAATTTCAGGGTTGGCACGGCAGTCTCCCACTCTTCGAAGCGCGGTGCTTCAGTCGCCGGTCAGCGCCTTCGTCGTCACCAGCGTGACGCCGGCATCGGTGAAGTCCGCATTGTACCGGGCGATGATCTCGGTCGCGGTTTCGCCTTCAGTGTCCAGCGTCGAGTGCGCATCGGAAACGACAGTGACGCCGAAGCCTTCGGCCAGGGCGCCCTCAACGGTGCCGGCGATGCAGAAATCGGTTTGCGCTCCGGCAAGCACGACTTCGCCGACCCCTTGCCCGGCCACCCAGGCGCCAAGCTCGGCATTCGAGAAGGCGTTGCGGACGGTCTTGGAGAATGGCGGCTCGTCCTTGGCCTGGCCGAGTTCCGGCCATACCGGCCAACCCGGCTCGCCCGGCGCCAGCGGATCGCCGGCCGGCCCGTCATGCCTGATGAAAGCAACCTTGCGCCCCTCGCGCCGCGCCCAGTCGATCAGCGAGCGGGTACGCTCGGCTATGCCCGGCGCATCATGGATCGGCGGCTCGACGCGCCCGTCGAACATGTTGGTCTGGAGATCGATGACGATGAGGGGAGCGAGTTTTGGCATGGCGAGAAGATAACGCGGGCGATGGGAGGGTCAAGACGGCGAAGCTGCTGATCTCCCCCTTGGGGAGATTACATGTACCTCACCCGATTCCACCCGCGACCACGTAAGCACCAGCCGTGCGTCCATCCTCCAGCCGGATGACGGCCGTAACGATCGAGCCGTAAGCGCCTCGCCACACACTGTGCATTCTTTCGTGCTCGCCGGCGGGCACCAGGATGCGACCGTGAAAGCTTGTGCCGCTGCGCCGCAGAGCGACCGGTTCGCCATTGACGTGAACCTTGACGCCAGCGGTCTCCGCATCGAGTTCAACCGTCACGGCGATCTCGGCCTGGTCTCCTCGCCCCATCGTCTCCGCAACAAGCCTGAGTGCCGGCGGCGGCGCATCGCTGGACTTCGATCCACCAGGCCGCCCCGCAAACACATCGTCCGGCAATTCCGGCGTGCGCGGCGGGCTGGTGCGGCGTTGGGTGGCGCGCTCGTAATCGCCGGCGAGCCGCAGCAACTCCGCATCATCATAGGCCTTGCCCGCAAAGGTCAGCCCGACCGGCATGCCGATATCGGCCATCGTTCCCATCGGCACGGTGACGGTCGGGATGCCGAGATGACGCCAGACCAAATTGCCGTTGGCGACCCAGGTGCCGTTGCGCCAGGCGATTGCTGCAGAGGTCTCGTTGACGTCGGCATCGGCCGGGCCGACATCGGCGACCGCCGGCAGCACGACGGCGTCGAGCCTGTGCTCGTCCAGCCAGTCCTCGAAGTCGATGCGCCGCGTCGCCTCCAATCCCTTCAGACCTTCCGCCAGCGTTGGAATATCCAGCAATGCCGTCACGCCCTGTTTGGCGCGTGTGACATAGTCCGCCAGATCGAAACCGTCATCGCCATAGCGGTCCGGCAGCGCGCCCGGCGGCTGCGGGAAAATCTTTGGGCCGTCGACCGCAGCCAGGTCGGGGACCACCGGATCGGCATTTGCGCGCAGGAAATCGTCCCAGCCCCAGATGCAGAGATCCCAGATTTCGCGCTCTGCAAAGGCTTCCGGCACCAGCCCGCGTTCGACCATGGTTTTTGTGCCCGGACGGTCGTGCTCATAGTTCGAGACGACGGGGAAATCGACCTCGACCACCTCCGCGCCGAGCTTTTCCAGGTCACGCGCTGCCTGCCGCCAGAGGTCGAGCACCGAGGCGCGGGTCTCGATCGGGCGTTCAGCGCCGCTATCCCTGCCGATATACATTTTCGGCACGCCGAGGCGTTTGCCTTGTAATGAGCCCTCCAACGCGAGTGTAGTGTAGCTTGGCGGCCTGAGATCAGCGCTTTTCGCGATCGACACCCAAGGCTGCGCGCGCCAGAAATCGCCGCGCGTCTCGGCATCGTCGGCGACGATCACATCCAGCAGTTCCAGCATGTCGGCGATGCCGCGCGTGTGCGGCACCACCACATCCATGGTCGGCACCAGCGGCCAGTTGCCCCTGACCGAAATGACGCCGCGCGACGGCGTGTAGGCGACAAGCGCATTGTTGGACGCCGGCGCGCGGCCGGAAGACCATGTTTCCTCGCCCAGCCCGAAGGCGGCGAAGCCGGCGGCGGTGGCCGTGCCTGAGCCGTTGGACGAGCCGGAAGCGAAGGCGGCGGTCAGATAGTCCGCATTGTAGGGGCTTTCGGCCCGGCCATAGACGCCTCGCTGCATGCCGCCATTGGCCATTGGCGGCATGTTGGTCAGCCCGATCAGCACAGCACCGCCGGCCCGCAGCCGCGCAATAGTGAAGGCGTCCTCATTGGCGACGAGACGCTCGAAGGCGGGCGAGCCGGCGGCCACCCTCAGGCCCTTCACCTTATAGCTGTCCTTGGCGGTGTAGGGGATGCCGTCGAGCGGCCCGAGGGTGGCACCATTGCGCCGCCGCAGGTCGGACGCCGCCGCCTCCTCGAACATTGCCGGGTTAAGCACCGGCACGGCATTGAGCGCAATGCCATGGCGGTCGTAGTGCGCGATGCGCCTGAAATACGCGCCGGCCAGCTCGACGCTGGTGACGGTACCGTCTTCCAACGCGCGCCGCAGATCGGCAATCGAGGCTTCGACGATGTGGAGGTTGGGCATGGGATTCTCGAGGTGCAGCGGCAAATGAGTCTTCGCATCGTGCGATACGAGTGTCACGCCTCAAACGGAAGGCGTGACGGCGACGCTGCTGATCTCCCCCAAGTGGGGACTGTTGCAAAATTGGGTGGATGTGATTCCCTGTTTTTGAAACGGGGATTTTGCGATGACGACAAAGCCGAGCGGTCAGT